>JAQBES010000224.1:0-2660 GCA_032123755.1 Nitrospirota bacterium | reverse complement strand
ACCCCGGTCACGAGACCCTGCACATCATTGAAGTGCAAAACGGGCCCTATCTTGGGGAAGACGATATTGTCCGGTTTCAGGATGATTATGGGCGGAATGTGAAAAGCTAACAGGTTGCAAGCCGGCAGGCTGACATCCTTTCAGCCTGTTTACTTGTTGCGTGTCAGCCGTCTTAGGAGAAAACATGGGTTTGTTTCGCGAATATGACTTGCGTGGCATTGTGGGCCAGGAGCTCACCGATTCGATCGCGGAGCAGGTGGGGCGCGCCTACTGCACGTATGTGAAAGATCGTGGGGTGAGGACGATCTCGGTCGGACGAGATGGCCGACTCAGTTCGCCCGGGCTCCATAAGGCTCTTGTGCGGGGGCTCCTCGCCGGCGGGTTGAACGTAGTGGATATCGGTATTTGCCCTTCGCCCCTCGTGTATTTCTCGTTGTTTCAGCTACCGGTTGAGGGCGGCATCATGATCACCGGGAGCCACAATGCGGCAGAATACAATGGGTTTAAGATCTGTATCGGGAAAGACACGATCCATGGAGAGGAGATCCAGGCGCTTCGAGCGGTGATGGAGGCTGGTTCGTTTGTATCCGGGGCTGGGAAGTTGTCGGAACATCCCATCAGTCCCGACTATCTGGCCTATATCAAAAAGAGCTTCACCCACGTCAATGCCAAGCATCTGCACGTCGTCATTGATTGCGGGAACGGTGTGGCGGCCTTGGTAGCCAAGGAGGCCTTGGAGTTCTTGGGCTGTCACGTCACAGGGCTCTATTGCGATCTCGACGGGAGATTTCCGAACCATCATCCGGATCCCACGGTCTTAGAGAATCTCGACGACCTGATTCAGACGGTCAAACAACACAAAGCCGATGTCGGGATCGGCTACGATGGAGACGCTGATCGCATTGGGACCATCGATGAGCAGGGGAATGTGTTGTGGGGCGATCGCCTGATGGTGGTCTACGCGCGCGATATTCTGGCGGCCAAGCCGGGGAGCACGATTATCTCAGAGGTCAAATCGTCGCAGAGTCTCTATGACGATATTGCGAAGCAGGGGGGGCGACCGATCATGTGGAAAACCGGTCACTCCTTGATCAAGGCGAAGATGAAAAGCGAGAAGGCCGTCTTGGCCGGCGAAATGTCTGGGCACATGTTCTTTGCCGATCGGTATTTTGGGTATGACGACGCAATTTATGCTTCGTGCCGGCTCGTGGAGATTCTGGCCAAGACCACTCGTCCACTCTCCGCGTTGGTGGCGGATCTTCCGAAGACGTCCGTCACTCCGGAGATTCGGGTTGACGTGTCGGACTCCATCAAATTTGAGTTGGTCCGGCACGTGCAGGATCGGTTAGCAGACTGTACGAAGACCCGCGAGGAGCTTGGTCCGGCCAAGCTGGTGGTCCGCAATGTCGTCACCATCGATGGAGTGCGTGCCCTCTTCGACGATGGGTGGGGCCTGATCCGAGCCTCAAACACCCAGCCGGCTCTCGTGTTGCGGTTTGAAGCCACCTCGCCGGAGCGATTGGCTGCCATCCGTGCAGTCCTCGAAGGCGAGTTGACTATAGCCAAGCAGGCCCTTGGCTGTTATTCATGAGCGCGACAGGCGCGACAAGAAGTTCGAAGTTCGAGGTCCGAGGTTTTAGATTTTCGGAACTTCGAACTCCCAACTTCGAACCTCGAACCTCGAACCCTCCCTCGTCCCGCCCGTCTCGAGCCTGGCTTGTTCTGGCATGTCTGATATTGGGTGCCATGAGCAGCGCGGTTTCGTGGGCTGAGACCAGCGATTTTTCTTCTGCGCGATTATTCCAAGTCGGGGAACAGCTCACCTACGAAATTTCTTGGCTGAATATCACCGCCGGCACAGCCGTGATGGCTGTCAGTGGTTCCGGTACGGACGGGGACCGGCCGCTGGCGAAATTGATCACCACGGCGCAGTCGAGGCCCATGATCACCACATTCTTTCCCGTGGATAATCGGGTAGAGTCGACTGTGGATCCCGCCACGCTGCTTCCGGAGCACTTGACCTTCAAGCGGCGAGAAGGGAAGAAGAAAGAGGATATCGAGTACACATTTCATCAGAAAGAGGGGACGGTCACGGTGGTCAAAGGCGGGACGACTGAAACATTGGAGATACCGCCGGGCACCCAAGACGTCATCTCCTGTCTCTATTATGCGCGCAGCGCATTGTCGTTCCAGCCTGGCTCCTCTCTAACGATGAACGTGCATCACGATAAAAAGAACCGCAAACTCGACGTGCTGGTTGAGGAGATTGAGACTGTCAGCGGTCCGTGGGGGGAGGTTGAAACGGCTCGTGTGTTGGTCGTCATGCCGTTCCAAGGTCTCTTCCTCAACCAGGGCAACATCCGGGTGTGGTTTACCAACGATGATCGGCGCATTCCGGTTCGAATGAAGGCCAAGGTCATCATCGGGTCGATTGTGGCCGATCTCGTCAGCGGCTTGCAGGTTGCTTCACCAATCCCATGAGGGAGGTAGGAACCTGTCGGACAGGCTCCTCGCCTTTCGTTGCCCACCCCGTTCAAAACAGTTATACTTATTTCGACCATGGAACAGTTTCCTCTTACTTTAAGCAGATTTGTCACTCAGAGGCAGGCTGCCCACCCGGGAGCCACCGGAGAACTTTCCAGTCTTCTGACCCAGATCGG
>JAQBES010000223.1:0-10315 GCA_032123755.1 Nitrospirota bacterium | reverse complement strand
CCTGGACTCCGAGTGCCCGTCTCGCATCACGCCTGCACGCTTTCGCGACGAACCTTCATGAATAATGCGGGCTGGTAAGATGAGTCTCACCTTTCCTATCGACGCGAAACTTAAAGACGGTTCGCCTGTTCGATTGGTGTTGGCTGACAACCAGGATATTGAGCCACTGCGGAGCCTCTACCGGGTGATTGTTGAAGAGGGGACGTCGTACCCGCATGACCGATTCCCGAATCAGGATGATTTCATGGACTATTGGTTTCGCGGCAAGAGCACAGTGGCGGCCTATGTGCCGGACCGTGCCAATGCGGCTGGCATGGCTGGGGCGTTCTACCTCAAGGCGAATTGGCCTGGGCGTGCAAGACAAGTGGCGAACGCCGGCTTCATCGTCGCACCAGACTGGCGCAACAAAGGCTTGGGTTGGCTGTTGGGCGCCACCATGCTGACCTACGCCAACCAACTCGGCTATCGCGGCGTGCTCTTCAACCTTGTGTTTTCTGAAAATGTGGATGCGCGCCGTCTCTGGGAAAAACTTGGTTTCGAAGAACTGGGTATGATTCCAGGTGCAGTGCGAAAGAACGATGGAACCTATCAGGATTCAGTGATTATGTTTCGGTCCTTGCTTGAAAGTTAGATGATTTCTTCTGACGAAAATGTTGCCGAACCAGCGTCTCGACTGAAGCAAAGTGTCGGTCGGGGAGGTTTTTGAATCGTCGTTTGCAATCGAGGAGGGCTTCGTCTGCCGTGGCGAAGGGCTCGATCACGGACATGAGATGGCTGTGGTAGTCCATGAGCTTCAGTTCGACGGTTCTCAGATGGCTGGGGTCGCCGGCTATGGCCAGTGCGGCTTTAGCTTGATCACCATCAGCCTCGACCAGCGCTTGGAAGCCGAGGCCCTTCAATCGCTGTGTGACGGTGCTTCTATCCCAGCCTAACGTTTTTGCCGTGGCCTGCATGTCGAATCCATGTTCTCGAAGACAATTCAATACTGCCGTATCGCTGGCTGGATCCGGGAAAATCTGTGATGCCTTAGCTCGAACAGCGGGCGGTACGGATGCACTGTCGAGGCGCAATGATTCTTTGGTGAGTAAAGGCCCGTCGTTGAGTGCGATGGCCTGTTCCAGGCAATGCCGGAACTCCCGTACGTTGCCCTTCCACTCCTGCTCTACCAGAGCGCGCAACGCCTCGTTTGAAAGCTTCGGTACCGGCTTACTCATCTGACCAGCG
The DNA here is from genome assembly GCA_032123755.1 of Nitrospirota bacterium. GTDB lineage: Bacteria > Nitrospirota > Nitrospiria > Nitrospirales > Nitrospiraceae > Palsa-1315. The sequence goes on along the minus strand of JAQBES010000223.1, from coordinate 9,091 downwards.
ATCTCGGTGAGAAAGATTTCCGCGAGGATCGGCACGTCGCCGGCCCGTTCTCGCAACGGCGGCAGCCGGAATACGAGACCTGTCAGACGGAAATAGAGATCTTCGCGGAACCAGCCTTCGGAGACGCCGCGCTGCAGATCGCGATTCGTCGCGGCCACGATACGCACATTCACCGTCGTTGAGATCGTCGCGCCGACACGATAGAACGATCTTTCCTGTAACACCCGCAGCAACTTGCTCTGGTGGTCCAAGCGCAGATCACCGATCTCGTCCAAGAAGATCGTGCCGTGGTTCGCCAGCTCGAAATAACCCTTTCGATCGGCCGTGGCACCGGTAAAGCTGCCTTTGCTATGGCCGAAGAGTTCGCTTTCGAAAAGCTCGGGAGAAATGGCCGCCATATTGACGGCGATAAAGGTCTTGCCGGTACGTGGGCTGAGTCGGTGGACGGCGCGGGCGAACAGTTCTTTCCCGGTTCCCGGCTCGCCTAGCACAAGGACGGTCAGAGGTGACTTGGCCCCTTTCTTGAGATCGCGATAGAGGCGCAGGAGTCCGGTGTCCTGGGTGATGATGCCCAGCTGCCGGCATTCGTCGCGGAGGCGATCGAGTTCGACGTCGCCTATCGTAATAGGTTCGTTCGTGGCAGCACGCAGACTGTGCAATTGCTGCTCGAGCCCCTCCAGTTTTCTGCGCGCTTCTTCTTCCTGTGTCTGGGCATCTGCGAGTTGGGAACGAAGGATGTCCGTGGATCTGGTGAGTTCTTCCTGGTGACCTGTCGATTGCGTGATGGCAGCCCGCGCGACAGCGAGATCTTCCTGCAAGGTCTCCGCACGGGTCTCGCGCAGTACCAGGGCTTCGCGCACGGCAACGGCTTCCTGCTGCAGTTTGAGCATGTGTTGCTCTAAGAGCATCAGCCGCTGATGCGCGGTCAGGTGGCTCCAGATGGTGGTACCGATGAGCACCACCAGGGCGGCCGTCAGAGGCAAAGCGAGCGGAAACACCACGTGGGCCATCGCGAGTGCGAGGACAACGCATACTCCATAGGCGGCAATGGCCTTCCCGGCAAAGAGCAGGCTGATTGTGCCTCGGAACTGAAGAAGGAGCCAGGCGACCAACCAGGCTACGAGCAGCGTCATCAAAGAGCGGGTGGCTGCGCTGAGTTGGTGGAGTTGGTTGTCGGTCAGCAGCATGTTCAAGACGTGGAGATGGACCACCGAGCTGGTGACTGTCTGTCCCGTGGGCAAGAGCGAGCTTCCACCCGCGATAGGGTTTGGAAGAAACACGATGACCTTGCTTTTGAACCATTCGCTGAGCTGATCACGATCGTGATGCTCGATAGCGTTCCAGACGGATGAAAGAGGAACCGTTGGGAAGGCGTTGACCGTTCCATTGCCGACATAGTTGACCAAGAGCGAGGCCGTGCCTCCTTCCGAAAAAGACGGCATCGTCGGTGAGGTCTGTTGTTGAAATGCCTCGTACAGTGCAATCCCGAAGGCTGGGACGGATTGTCTGTCCCCGGTTGCCATCACAGGCACCGTTCGTGTGACGTGATCGGAATGGGTCGTGACCAGCAGATGGCCCATGATCGTTGTATCCGAGGCAAGCGCCGCGTCAGGGCTCTGTACCACGACGATGGGGCCAGCGGTGCTTAGGGCTTCCAGCAGTAGGGCATCGCTCGCCGCCCCGCCGAGCTGCGCCGGGCTGGCATGGTCGAGGCGATGATCGAGGCCGATTGCGAGGGCTCCGGATTCATGCGCGCTTGTTAGTAGGCGTGCGAGGATGGCCCGGTCCCATGGCCCGGTGCCGAACTCTTCTTCGCTGGCCGGATCTCGTGTGATGATGAGAAGGGACTGGCTTACCGGGATGGGTGCGCGATCGGTCAACCAGAAATCGTACACGGTCCAGTCTAGAGCCGTGAATGTGGTTGAGGATGCAGCCCACAGACTGAACGCCAGGAGAGTTGCGAGCAATCCAATGGCACCGGCTTGGAGCCAGGAGGAGCTGAGAAATTGTCGCCACAGGCGTGAGGCATCGAGCATGACTATCCTCTATCGTTCCGCAATTTCATCCATGACCTCTTTCATCTCCTGCTTGGACAGCCCCTTCAACATCGCCTTGGCTTTCTGTAAATCTGGCGTGATACCGAGGCCTTTGCCATAGATGCGTGCCAGTGCTTTCTTTGACGGGATGAAACCGTCGGCAGCGGTGGTCGCAAAACACGCCAGAATGCGCCTGTCAAATTGAGCGAGGCGGGTGTCAAGGCCGGTTTCGTACAGGTGCGCAAGTTCATCGTGGGCAGTTTCGCCCAGCGCAAAGGCTTCGGCAAACAGAGTTGCAATGCCATTGGGGGCTTGGCTGTCTTTGAGCAGGGCGATACCCAACGAGTCGTTCGGATCGTTTCTGTCGGCATCCGGGTAGTCAGCCCAGAGTTCGTCGCGGTATTGTCTGAAGGCCTCAATTGCGTCTTTTCGACGGCGCTCAGACTGGTCAGGCGATAGCGCTTGTCGGCGAAGCTGTGAAAGGGATTCTGCCGCGCGCTGCTGGCCGAACTCGACGGCGTTGGTCCACCAGCGGATCGCGAGCGCCAGATTCCTTTCGACACCCTGTCCATTGCGATAGGCGTTCCCCATGAAGTACTGTGCCTGCGGAACCCCGCCGATCGCCGCCTCCTCCATAAATTGCATCGCTTCCTGATGCCGATTTGTCAGCTTCAAGACCAGCGCAAGACGATAGCGGGCGTCAGGAAAGTTCGGTTGCAGTTCCAAGGCTCGGCGATAGGATAGGATCGCGGCTGTAAGATTGCCCAGCGAGTACTGGACGCTGCCCAAGCTGTAATGCGCGTGTGTGAGTTCAGGATCGAGCAGGATGGCTTCCATCAAGGCTATGGCAGCGGCATGCCCATCTTGTTTGGCCATCAGTGTGACACCGAGTTGCAGATGGGCTCTGGCATTGTTCGACTCGAGCTTGAGCGCCACGCGGCATTCATCGAGCGCGGCATCGAGATCACCGATGGCGTAGAGCCCTTGTGCCAATTTTAACCGGTCAGCGGCGTTGCTCGGCGACACACGGACTGCGCTGCGCAACTCACCCAGCACCATTATGGCGTCCGCTCGCTCGTGCGGCAAAAGTTCTGGGAGCCGGTGCTCATCTGTAGACACTGGAGTAGCCGAGGTTTCGGAAGACTGGGTCGGGTATTCGACCGCTGGGGATGGTGTGTCCGCAGGCGCTTGTGCAAACGACGAATGGACGGGGAACCGTATGGTGAAGGACGCGAACAAGAGAGTCACGAGCACCAATCGACGACGCATCGGAAACCTGTGATCCTCCGGATCTGTTGTCAAAGACGGAGTTATTATAGCACCGAATCGATGCCGACGGGCCTGGTGAGGTCCATTGAAGGGGGCGGCGATTCGTGATTCAGCGGGCGCTCTGAATGGCCTGCTGCAGGCGCTGAACCGTGCTCTGGAGATCAGGTCCTGAACGGAGCAGGGGCTCATGCTGCACCCGCCAGACTGGTTCGAGGGGGGCCGGGTCACTGGCCAGTCGGGGAATCACATGCCAGTGGATGTGGGGGAGTTGGTTGCCGAGGAGCTCATAGTTGATCTTCTTGACCTCATAGACCTGCGCGACAACCTTGGCGACCAGGTTCACTTCTTCCATTAGCTGAATCCGTTCCGTGGGAGCCAGATGAAACATCTCGGTCGCGTGGCGTTTGAAGACGACGACGGTCCAGCCGGGGAAGAATTGATCCTCATGCAGGTAGGCCTTGGAGAGGCCGAGGTCAGCTATGAGATGGTCTTCTCTCGGCCAGCTGCCTTGGCAGGCCGTGCATGTTGGATTCGTCACGGTTGATTGGCCTTCCGCCACTCTTCTTCTGTCACCACTCCCTTTTTGAGCAACAACTGAATCAGCTTGTCGACGGAGTTGTGACTGGGAGCTGTTGGAGTGGCTCCCGGCTGAACCTGGGCAGCCGGGGCTTGTTTTGGTTCAGGCGGTGGACGTTTCTGCCCCAGCACTTTGAAGGAAGGCGTGAAGACGGAGAGGTAATCCTTGTTCCTGAGGCGGACGGTAGCCGGAAGGCTGTCGGTGAGTGAGGCGAGATCCTGGGTCGGCCCAACCGGAATGCGAAAGAACGGTTTGCCATCGTCGGTTTCGCCGTCTTGCCCGAGTATATCAAAGCGGGTGAGGAAGGATTCGCCTGTTAACCCTTCCCGGTCTTCACCGGCAAGGTTGGTAATCTTGTCGAGGACGATTACCAATGAGTCGGCGATGAGTAGATCAGACGTGTGGTTCCTGACACTGACGTTGTAGCGGTATTCGCTTGTGAAGTTGTCGCGGCCTGTGAGGGTGACGACGACGGTGGCCTTGCCGGTCAAATCTGTGAGCTGATCCAGCGTCCCTGCACCGCATTCTGGCGCCATCGGCCACAACAGACTGAGTAGGACAACTGCAAAACTCAGCCGCCAGTGGGTCACATTTCTCGACATGGCTGCCTTCCAAGGTTGTGAAAAGCACTTCGCCCTCAGCTGGTCTGAGCATAGCAAAGATCGCAGCGTTGGGCGAGCCTTTGTTGTCCTGCTTGCCTTGACACGCTCTTTCCGCGAACGCTATTCTCGCTGCAGTTGGAGTTGTGCTCAACCCTTCTACTGTCATCACGAATGAGCTTCATTGCACAGCGTGCGCCGCTCCTGGTTCCCCGTAATCTCGTGACGCAGTTAATGGCGCTCTACGACTATCCGCATCCCTCGCAACGCGGTCGAATCATTCGCGGGTACGATCGGCCGCATGCGGTACGGACAGCGCGTATGTGCGCATCGGTGGCTACGGCGCTGGGTCACGGAGCCGAGCGGGTCCGTCAGTATCAGATTGCTTGCCTGCTGCATGACTTGGGCCGTGCCGGGCTCGATCGCCAACTCTTTGGGAGGATTTGGTCCTGGGCCAAGGAGCGCGGGATCCCGACGAGGCCACGGGAATGGAGAGCCCTTCACCAAGACACCAGCTACGGACGCGAAACGGAGGCCTTTCTCCGGTACTATCGAAAAGATCTTGAGGCCGCTGGTATTGCGATGACTCCCTGGGCGAAGGAACAGGTCGAGATGCGGCTGGGATATTCACGCCGGCTTGCCCGTCGACTGCGTACTGTTCGTCCAGCCATCAAGAAGATGGGGGTGACCTGGGCGCCTTGGATGCAACAGGTGATGCTCTATTATTACTATCCTGAGAAGCTGGCGTCAGCCAGGCCCTGGGTCAGGCAGTTGGCGGAGATTCTTGTCGCCTGCGAGCAGTTTGAAGCCTACAGCAATCAGCGTCGTGGACGGGACTATTATGTGCGGGAGAAAGAAACGTTGGTCGATGCCTTTACCTATCTGGAGACGTTGCAGCAGGATGGCATTTTGAGTGGCGCGGTGATGGGGGCCTTGCGTCGGTTGACGGCGCAAGGCGAGTTTGATGCAATTCTGGAGGAGGCTCGTGGCTGTGCCTTGACGCGGGGCGAGCGACGAGCCCTCCGAGCGATGGAGTCATAAAATGGCGGTCAAGACGGTATCGTTGTGTCTCACCCTGCAGGGGAACACGCAGATCGAAAATATTACGAAGTCTGTGGTCGACGCTCTGGCAGGCACTGGGCTGTCGTCCGGGATCGTGACGGTGTTCATCAAGCACACCACCGCGTCAGTGATGCTCATTGAAGATGAACCGGGTATCAGGGCCGATACCAAGACCTTTTGGGAGCGAGCTGTGCCGGCCGATCCTGCCTGGCAGCACAACACGAGGAATACCGGTGAGGACAATGGTCACAGCCACCTGCGAGGGCAGCTGCAAGGGCCGTCGGTTACTATTCCCTTCCTGGATGGGACGATGTTGCTGGGGACCTGGCAACAGATTGTCGTCGTCGATTTCGACACCAGATCCAGGACCAGGGAACTCATTTTCCAAATCATGGGGGAATAATCAGGATGAAAGTGCGAGTTGTGTCGGCGGGACTCTTGCTCATCAGTCTCTGGCCTACCTTGTCGGTAGCCGAGTGGGGGAAGCCGTTGGGCGGGGCCTACGGCGGGCCCGAAGGGAAGCCGCGCGTCGTGGCGCCCTCGCCCGCCGAGTTGGGCGCGGATGAGCGGGCCACGATGGCTGTGTTTGAGCGGGCGACGAAATCCGTCGTCTTCATCGCGAATACGGCGATTCAGCGAGATCCCTGGTCGTTCAATCTCTTTGAGGCCCCCCAAGGGTCCGGATCGGGATTCGTCTGGAACAAGCAGGGGCACATCGTTACCAATTTTCATGTCGTCTACGGTGCCAATTCGGTCACCGTCACGCTGGCCGATCGGACGGAGCATAAGGCCACGCTCATCGGTGCCGACCCCGATCATGATGTGGCAGTGCTCCAGATTCGTGCGCCCGAAGAGGCGCTTTCGCCCCTCGCCGTCGGGACATCGCAGGACTTGCGTGTCGGACAGAAAGTATTGGCGATCGGGAATCCGTTCGGCCTCGATCACACGCTCACAACCGGCGTGGTGAGTGCGTTGGGGCGGACGATCAAGTCCCTATCAAATCAGACGATTGAAGGGGTCATTCAGACCGATGCCGCCATCAATCCTGGAAATTCCGGCGGGCCGCTGCTCGATAGCGCCGGTCGATTGATCGGCGTGAATACGCAGATTGTAAGCCCGAGCGGGGCCTTCGCCGGAATCGGCTTTGCCGTACCGGTCGACACGATCAACCGCATCGTCCCGGAGTTGATCAAGTATGGGAAACTCATCCGTCCTGGCCTCGGGGTCTCGCTCGTTCCCGATGCGATGGCCAAGCGGTGGGGGATCAAGGGGCTGATTATCGGTAAAGTATCGCGTGGCAGCGGGGCGGAGAAGGCTGGGCTGAAAGGTGCACGTGAAACCACCACCGGCCGGGTGGAATTGGGCGACATCATCACGGCAGTCGAAGGCCAGCTGGTTGGGACCCTGGACCAACTGATGGATGTGATGGAACATCACAAAGTCGGTGATCAGGTCACGGTCGAAATCTTGCGGGGGACCAGCCGCGAACGTGTCTCCGTGACCCTTCAAGCCGTCAATTGAACGGTTGCGATAAGCGGCAATCCGTGAGGTTGCTATGGTAGGATCAACCATCTGTCCCGCTTGGAGAACCACCGATGAGTGATCGCCGGTCTACTGAACCACAGGACTCAGAACCCAACGGGAAGACGGAGGGTGCCGCGAATCCGTCGATGCGCATGGCATCCGATCCGCTTGAGCTCATTGAGCAATGTCTTGCCTCATTCCCCGACAGTGATCCCAGGCAGAAGATCCTCTACAAGCTGCGCCATGCCGTGATCCTCAGGCAAGCGGCCCAGCAGCAGCGAGAAGTCGAATTCAAGAAAGCCGCCGATGTTATTGCGAAGCTCACGGCGCCGGCCAATCGGGTCGGTACCCTGCTTGAGGTGCCGGGTGAAGGCCTCGCACGGATCCTGGTGGGGGGCGCTGAGTTTTATGCCTCGGTCGATCCGCGGGTGCAGGCCGCCGAGTTAAAGATTGGCGCTCAGATTCTGGTCAACGAAGCCTACGCGGTGATTAAGGTATTGGGCTATGACCATAACGGACCTGTGTTGAAAGTGGCGGAAGCATTAGCAGATGGGCGGCTTCGTTTTGAGCCGGAGATGGGGCGGCAGGTCCTGATTCTACAACGATCGAGCGATCTTGTCGGCGTAGACCTGAAGGCAGGCGATGAGGTGCGTATTGACCCCAGCCTCCATGTGGCGATTGAGAAATTGGAAGATCGGAAATCCAAGTCCCACTTGCTCGACGAGGTTCCCACTGTCACGTGGGAGCAGATTGGCGGGCAAGCGGAGGCGATCGCGGCTATTCAGAAGGCAATCGAATATCCCTTGCTCCATGCGGACACGTTTCAGCGCTTCAAATTCACTCAACCGAAGGGTTTTCTGCTATACGGCCCTCCCGGCTGCGGAAAGACCTTGATTGGACAAGCGGCAGCCGCCAGCCTTGCAAAGCTGGTGGGGGAGTCGCGCCCTGGTTCAGCCGGTGCGAAGGGGGACAAGCCGCCGGTGACTCGCGGAGCTTTCCTCCACATCAAGGGGCCCGAGATTCTGAATATGTGGTTGGGGGAATCGGAGCGGATGGTCCGGGATCTATTCGCCCAGGCCCGCGCTCGCCGGAAAGAGGGGGCCCTCCCTTTTATTTTCATCGACGAAGCGGAATCGGTTCTCGGCACGAGGCGGGCCTCTCGTTCCTTCAATATCTCCAGCACCCTGGTGCCGATGTTCTGTTCCGAGATGGACGGGATCGAGTCTCTGCAGGATGTGGTGATCATTCTGGCTTCGAACCGGCCTGATTTGATCGACCCGGCCGTGCTGCGGCCAGGGCGTATCGATCGCAAGATCAAAGTGAGCCGTCCGAATCGCGACTCGGCGGCGGCGATTCTGAACGTATACCTGACAGATGACCTGCCTTTGGACCGGCAATGGATTGACCAGCATGGCGGAGATCGGAAGAAGGCCTGTGCCGACCTCATCGAGCATACGCTCTCCGCGATCTTTTCGCGCATCGATGAGAATCGGCTTCTGTCGATTCGGCTCCGAAACGGACAGAATAAGGTCCTCTATCGAGGCGATCTGATCAGTGGTGCGATCTTGGCTTCGATCGTTCAACGGGCGAAGGAACATGCGATCGATCGCATGATTGCGGCCGGCGGGGCTGAGCAGGGCGGCATGACATTAGGCGATCTGGTGGCTTCAGTTCACGCAGAATTCCGGGAGGGCGAGATGTTGCCGCCTGATGATGCGGCGGAAGAATGGCTCAAGCTCCTCGATCACCATCCGGAACAGGTGGTGGGGGTCTCGTCGTTTCGGAGGGGGCGGCAGTCCGAAGAGCGACTGATCAACCAAATTATCTGAAGACGTAAAGGGTGAGGGTAAGGCGTGAGGGGTAGGAGAAAATGAATAGGCTCTATTCAGGTTGGCCCTTTTCTTTTTCGCCCCACGTTTCACGCCTAACGGCATGATACGGTTATTCGGCATCGAAACGGAATATGGGATTACGAGGGAAGACCAGGATTTGGTCGATCCGGTCGTGGAATCAATGGAACTGGT
>JAQBES010000222.1:0-8858 GCA_032123755.1 Nitrospirota bacterium | reverse complement strand
GCACCGACCCCATAACATGCTGCACGGGACATTGGGCATGTTCGGCGTAGGGGCAGTCCCCGCATTTCTGATAGGCCGTCTTGCTCACACATCCGATGGGGGCGAGGGGGCCATCCAAAATACGAATCACTTGGCCCAAAGTGATCTCGTCGGGCGACTTAATCAGCGTATAACCGCCCTTCATCCCACGGCTGCTCGCGACCAATCCGGCGCGCTTGAGCGCGAGAAGAATCTGCTCCAGGAATTCCACAGGGATATGTTGGCGCGTCGCGATCTGGTGGCGCTGTATCGTTGCCTTGCCATGGGAAAGTGTGAGTTCCAGGAGCGCACGAAGTCCGTACTCGCTTTTTTTTGAGAGTTTCATGCAAGGTCCTGTTAATTGTAGAGTGACTTACTCAAGTTATGTTACATTATGGTACTGTGAGGGTCCTGTCAAGGGTTCGTGGGCAAGAGAGAATGGCTGGGCCTCCCAATCGTCTGTCAGATCACTCGCGAAAATTGCAGGGAAGTTTCGATGCAACTCCTTGATGATAGAGGGATTGTTTCTTGACAGTGTCCACGCGTTCCTGTTAGTTTCTTCACTCGTTCCTGGGCGCTATTTCCGCAATTTCACCACCTCTCAAGGCTGTTCGTGACCTTCCAGAATCTCATTCTTTCATTGCATCGCTTCTGGGCTGAGCAAGGCTGCGTCATTCATCAGCCCTATGATCTGGAAATGGGGGCCGGCACTTTTCATCCAGCTACGTTCCTCAGGTCCCTTGGTCCGGAGCACTGGCGGGCCGCCTATTCCCAACCATGCCGGCGTCCCACGGATGGACGATACGGCGAGAACCCGAATCGCATGCAGCACTACTATCAATATCAGGTCGTGCTGAAGCCGGCGCCGGACAACATTCAAGCGTTGTATCTGGAGAGTCTGACCCAATTGGGGATTAACCCGAAGCAGCACGACATCCGGTTCATTCAAGACGACTGGGAGTCCCCCACGCTGGGCGCTTGGGGCCTGGGCTGGGAGGTGCGACTCGATGGGATGGAGATCACCCAGTTTACCTACTTCCAGGAAATCGGGGGGATCGAGCTGAATCCCATTACAGTCGAAATTACATACGGGACTGAACGCATCGCGATGTATTTACAACAGGTGAATAACGTCTTCGATCTCGCCTGGAACGATTCAGTCACGTACGGAGATATCCATCACGAAACCGAAGTCCAATTCTCCACCTATAATTTTGAGGCAGGCGATGTGGCGATGCTCATGGCCACATTCCAATCGTTCGAAGGGGAATGCAAGCGGCTGTTGGCGAATCGCGACAAGCGGTTGACGCTCCCGGCCTACGAGTTCTGTATCAAGTCGTCGCACCTCTTCAATCTGCTCGATGCCCGCGGGGCGATGAGTGTCGCAGAGCGCACGGGCTATATCGCCAGAGTCCGCGCCCTTGCCCGTCAATGCGCCGAACGCTATATCGAAGAGCGGGCGGCGATGGGGCACCCGCTGCTCAATCGCGGGACAGGGCATGATGGAGTGAAGACAGCACGTATTCGTTCCAAGGCTGTGGGCCGCCGCTCATAGAACCGCAGAAGGATCCATGCCAAAGCCCCAGAAATCTCGTGCTCCCGCTCCTCCAGCGAAGAAGGGGAGGCTCCCTTCCCCAGTGACCGCTGCCGAGTTATTGCTTGAGATCGGCGTCGAAGAACTTCCCTACCAGTTCATTGCTCCCGCCCTGGCTGTCCTCAAAGATTCGGCTGAGCAGCTGTTCAACGACCAACGTCTCGCCTTTCAATCCACCCGTACAATGGGAACTCCACGACGATTGACCCTGGTGGTTGAGGGCCTCGCAACCCAACAAACCTCTATGGTCAAGGAAACGATGGGGCCTTCCACAGCGGTGGCATTCGATCAGGCCGGCCAGCCGACCAGGGCGGCGACGGGATTTGCCGCAGGGCAAGGAGTCACTGTCCAAGAGCTGCAGGTTCGCCGGACTCCGAAGGGGGAATATCTCTTTGCGGTCAAGCAGGAACAGGGGCGGCCCGCTCACGTGGTTCTGGAAGCACTCCTTCCGCAGTTGATCGCAAAACTCTCTTTTCCGAAATCGATGAAGTGGAATAACACCGGCGTGCGGTTCGCTCGACCGGTGCGGTGGCTGGTGGCGCTGTACGGAGGGGCCACGCTTCCGATCGAAGTCGCGGGGATTACCGCCGGTAACCGGACGGAAGGCCATCGCGTGTTAGGGAACGTGATGGGGATTGCGGTTCGAGACTACGAGTCCTATCTGAAGGGGCTTGAACGCCAGGGGGTCATTCCGGATCCGCAGCGCCGTCGCCACATGATCGAAGAGCAGACCGCAACATTGTGCAAGAAAACCGGGTTCACGTTGAATGTGGACGGAGACCTGCTCGATCAGGCGGTCTATACGACCGAATGCCCCAATGCCATTATCGGATCTTTCAAGCCGGCCTACCTGGATGTGCCGAAAGAGATTTTGATCACCTCCATGAAAGAACATCAGGGGTTCTTCTCCTTGATGAATAAAGATGCCGGCAAGCTCGTCCCCCATTTCATCGCGGTGACGAACACTCGAGCCAAAGATATGGGATTGATTCGCGAAGGCAACGAGCGGGTCCTGGCTGCGCGTCTGGCCGATGCGAAGTTCTTTTTTGACGAAGACCGGAAGGTCAAGCTGGAAGAACGTGTGACGAAACTTGCGGGTGTGACGTTCCACCAGAAGCTCGGGACCATGGAGAAAAAACAGCAACGGGTCAGAAAGCTGGCCGGCTTCATCGCTTCGAGTTTGCGACCTCATGACGACGAACTGAAACAGGCCTGCGAGAGGGCGGCGGATCTTTGCAAGGCCGACCTTCTCACCGGCGTGGTTGGTGAGTTTCCGGAACTGCAGGGTATCATGGGGGGCGAGTACGCGAGACATGACGGTGAATCGGAGGTGGTCAGTCAGGCCATCAGGGAGCAGTATCTACCTCGATCGATCGAAGGTGCATTGCCCCTGACCATCGCTGGTCAGGTGCTCTCGTTGGCCGACCGGCTGGATTCTGTGGCGGCGTTTTTCCACGTGGGTCTCGTGCCGACCGGATCGGAAGATCCCTTTGCTCTGCGCAGGAATGCCACGGCGATTGTCCGGATTATTCTTGAGGGAAACCTGCGCATCAACTTGGGGTGCTACATTGATCATGCGAGAAATCTGGTTATCGGCGATGGCTTCAAGGGGGTTCCGGATTCCGGGCAGGAGGGACGGCGTCGAATGACGGAATTCATTTTTGAGCGGGTTCGACACTATGGCAGGGTCGTCCATGCCTTGCGAGATGATGTCATCGAAGCGGTGCTCAAGCCGGCCCATGACATGACGTTGGATCTTGTTGATCTTGTTCTAAGAATGAAAGCGCTAGAGTCCGTGACAGCGAAGCCGGAATTTGATCCATTGATCGTGGGTTTTAAGCGTGCGCACCGGCTCGTCGAGAAAGAGCAGTGGGATCACAAGCCGGTTGACAAGGCGCGCTTCGAGCATCCCGCGGAGTCGGCGCTCTACAACGCGGCGGCAGAAGAACGGGAGACGATGCAGTCCGCAATGACCCGTGGGGAGTATGGCCAGGCCCTGGACGCGCTGGTGCGTCTGAAGCCTGCCATCGATGCGTTTTTCGCAGCGGTCATGGTGAATGCAGAGGATCCGGCCGTCCGGAGTAACCGGTTGTCGCTGCTCCAGGAAGTGATGACTTCTTCAACTCATTCGCGGACTTTTCGCAGATTGTGGTACAAGGAGGGTAGAGGCGGAGCGGCCAGGTGCCCTTCTTGCTCGCAGAACGCGCACGATCAGAATGTGCTCGTTCGATGCGCGCAGTAAAGGGCAGCCTGACCACTCCTTATCAGAGAGGTGAGGAGAGAATTAGAAGGGCCTCGCCCGGGCTAGTGGCACGTCTCGGCGTGCCAGTGGGTGGGCGGGTGAAAAAGTCGCGCGCAGTTGGGGACTCATCCTGACCACCTGTTCGGTAAAGAGACGAGTTGGGTGAAATCCATGGATCAATCATTGTCAGACGATCAACGTCGGGCGAGGAAAGTCCGTCGGTTCACCATCGGCGTGTCTCTCGCCCTGATGATTCTCTGCAACGCGATCGTTCTGGTCGGATTATGGGTCAGTGGGATTAACCTCGATGAACTGGCAACAACTCCCGATGTGTTCAACTCCCAAAAGGATATTTGTCTGCGGCTCGGCTGGCAGTCGGTTACGGGAGCGGCGGAACCGGTGCGACTTTGCTCGGAGTGGATCAATCTATCCGATCCGTCCGGCAAGACTCATGAGATTCAACGGGAGATCACGCTTCGGCAGGGGCTGGACGGGCAGTATTATGTGGATCGGGGGATTCACGCTGACTATCGGTTACTCATATTGATGCTGTTTGTCGTGGCAATCATCGCATTCGGGCTGGTGGCGAAATGGTATCTGGTCAACCGGTATCGGCAGCGTCTTGAATCCGTCGCAGGCCATGGGGCCGCACTCGTCCATTGAATTGAACTGAAGGCAACGCGAAGGAGAGGGCAGCGTGGCAAAGAAATACGTGTACTACTTTGGTGACGGCGTGGCCGAAGGCACCTCCAACATGAAAGAGCTCCTCGGCGGGAAGGGGGCGGGGCTCGCAGAAATGACGAATCTCGGCATCTCTGTGCCGCCGGGCTTCACGATTTCCACCGAGGCCTGCGTCGAATATTACAAGAACGGGAAACAGTATCCTCCCGGCATGTGGGCCGCCGCGCTGAGATCGCTCAAGAGGGTTGAGCGGTCAATGGGCATGGGGTTCGGTGATCCTGAGCGGCCGTTGCTGGTCTCGGTCCGATCCGGCGCCAGGGCCTCGATGCCGGGCATGATGGACACGGTGCTGAATGTCGGTCTGACGACCAAGACGGTCGAGGGGCTGGCGGCAAAAACACGCAACGATCGTTTTGCCCAGGACAGCTATCGGCGCTTTGTGTCCATGTACGGCAGCATCGTCATGGGCGTGCCGCGCGAGCATTTCGAAGCGATCCTCAAGGAGAAGAAGGCCGAGGTGGGCGTGACGCACGAGACCCATCTCGATGCGCGGCATCTCCGGGAATTGGTCGCCAGCTTTAAGGCACTGATCAAGGAAGAGACCAAGAAAGAGTTCCCTGACGAGCCGCTTGAGCAGCTTCGCTTGGCCGTCAACGCCGTCTTTTCGTCCTGGTTCGGCGCGCGGGCCGTTACCTATCGGCGTCTCTATGGGATTCCCGACTCGTGGGGCACGGCCATCAATGTGGTGGCCATGGTATTCGGAAACATGGGGGAAACGAGCGGCACCGGGGTGGCGTTCACGCGCAATCCGGCATCCGGCGATAAGCACTTTTTCGGTGAGTGCTTGATGAATGCCCAAGGCGAGGATGTCGTGGCCGGCATCAGGACTCCGCTTCCGGTGAATGCGCTCGCGAAGAATGCGCCGGAGGCCTACAAGGAATTGGAGCACACCTATAAGAAGCTTGAAAAACATTACCGGGACATGCTCGATTTGGAATTTACGATCCAAGAGGGCAAGCTTTATATGCTGCAAACCCGGGTCGGCAAACGGACCGGTATTGCCGCCGTGAAGATTGCGGTCGACATGGTCAGAGAAGGCCTCATCTCGAACAGGGAAGCGGTGCAGCGGATCGGGCCGGAGCAGTTGGCGCAATATCTTTATCCGATTTTCGATACGAAAGAAGAGTCAAAATCCAATCCGCTTGGGAAAGGGCTTCCAGCCGGTCCTGGCGCGGCAGCCGGGAAGATCGCCCTCACTCCCGATCGGGCCGTGACGATGAAAGCGGCCGGTACCCGCGTGGTCTTGGTTCGCCAAGAGACCAGTCCCGACGATATTCATGGCATGAACGCCGCGGCAGGATTTTTGACGGCGCGAGGCGGGATGACTTCCCATGCGGCAGTGGTCGCCCGGCAAATGGGCAAGGTCTGCGTGGCCGGCTGCGATGCGGTGGAAGTGCTGGACGGCCAGTCCGTTCGCATCGGGGCTAAAGTGTTCCGCGAGGGGGACTATCTTTCGATCAACGGTTCCACCGGCAATGTGTATGAGGGGGACCTGCCCGTTGTCGAATCCGAAATCATTCAAGTCATCCAAGGCAAGTTGGATGCGAAGAAGTCGGACAAGTACCAGCGTTTCTCATTGATTTTGTCATGGGCCGACCGCGTGCGGACACTCCGCGTCCGCGCCAATGCAGACGTGCCGGATCAGGCGAACATTGCGCGTGGGTTCGGTGCGGAGGGGATTGGACTCTGTCGGACGGAGCATATGTTCTTTGCCGAGGATCGCATCCAGATTATGCAGAAGATGATCTTGGCGCGGACTAAGGAGGAGCGGGAAAAGTTTCTTGATCAGCTCCTGCCCTTGCAAAAACAGGATTTCATCGGGCTCTATCGCGAGATGGCGGGTTATCCGGTCACCATTCGTCTGCTCGATCCGCCGCTGCATGAATTTCTACCGAAGCGTGAAGACTTAATGGTGGAGATTGCGCAGCTGGAACTGACCGGGCGCGACGGAGCCAGGCTCGAAGAAAAGCGCCGGTTGCTGGCTCGCGTCGAGGAACTCCACGAGTTCAATCCCATGCTTGGGTTACGCGGGTGCCGGCTCGGGATTACGATGCCGGAGATTACCCGCATGCAGGCGCGGGCCATCATGGAGGCCGCGTGTGAGCTGGCCAAGGAAGGGAAGAAGATCGTCCCGGAGATCATGATTCCGCTGGTGGGGATGGTTTCGGAAATGAAGGCGCAGAAAGATTTGATCCGTGAGGTGGCGCAGGAGACGATGAAGCGGTACCACGTGAAGCTCTCCTATCTTGTGGGCACGATGATCGAGCTGCCGCGGGCCGCGGTAACGGCGGATCGAATTGCGACGGAAGCGGAGTTCTTTTCCTTCGGGACGAACGACCTCACCCAAACCACGTTCGGTTTCTCCCGCGATGATGCCGCCAAGTTCATCGATTTTTATCAAACTGCCAATATTATGGAAGCGGATCCCTTTGCCGTGCTCGATCGGGAAGGGGTGGGGGCCTTGATGAAGCAGGCCATCGCCGGCGGCCGGAAAACCCGTCCCGGGATTAAGCTCGGCATCTGCGGTGAGCATGGCGGCGATCCCAGTTCCGTTGAGTTCTGCCATGAACTCGGATTGGACTACGTGAGCTGCTCACCCTATCGTGTTCCCATTGCGCGGCTTGCAGCGGCCCATGCGGCGTTGGCCGAGGCGGGATCGAGCAGTTCACTCTCCACGCGCAAGACTTCATCGGCGCGCGCGAAGGCGAAGAAGACGATGACGAAGACCACGAAGACGAAGTCGGCTCCGCGGCCTCGCAGCCGATCGCGCGTCACGCGCAAGAAACGGTGACTGCTACCACCCCGCATCTCTACTTCATGACCCTGGCGCTCCGTCTCGCGGCGAAGGGCCGGGGGAAGACCAGCCCGAATCCCATGGTCGGCGCCCTCGTGGTCAAGAACGGCTGTATCGTCGGCCGCGGGTATCACCATACCCCAGGGCAACCTCATGCAGAAATTCTTGCGCTCAAGCAAGCGGGGCCACGCGCCAACGGCGCGACGCTCTACGTGACGCTCGAGCCCTGTTGCCACCTCCTCAAGCGCACTCCTCCGTGCGTGCCCGCAGTTGTTCAATCCGGCGTGCGACAGGTGGTGGTGGCGATGGCTGACCCCCATCTCTCGGTCAAAGGACGAGGGATAGGTGCCTTGCGCCGCGCCGGGATCACGGTGACGACGGGTATTGCACAGGAGGAGGCAGTTCAGTTGAATCGCGCGTACCTCCACTGGACAACGACTGGCCGCCCCTACGTGATCCTGAAAGCCGGAATGACATTGGATGGAAAGGTGGCCACGGCAAAGGGAGAGTCTCAATGGATTACTGGTCCGGGCGCGCGACAAGACGCACACCGACTTCGGAGTCAGGTGGATGCAGTGGTCGTCGGGGTCGGCACCGTGCTCAAGGACAATCCCACGCTGACGGCTCGACTGTCCGATCGCCCACTCAAGCTGGCACCGCGACAACCTTTGCGTGTCGTGCTGGATAGCACACTCAGGACGCCACCGACGGCGGCGGTCTGTGCCAGGCAGGACAGAGCAAAGACGTTGATCGTGACCACGCTCCGTGCCTCCCGGTCACGCCGCCGTTTATTCGAACGGGCTGGGGTGGAAGTCGTGTCCCTCTCGACGAAGAACGGGCGTGTCTCATTTCCGGCCCTGCTGACGCTGTTGGGCAAGCGCGGGATCACTTCTGTGCTCATTGAGGGAGGCAGCACCGTCAATGCCGCAGCGTTACGCGAGAAACTCGTCAATCACATCGTGCTGTATCTTGCTCCGACTCTGATGGGGGGGCAGGATGCCAAGGCGGTGATCGGAGGCCGTAGCCCGGATCGCTTGGATCAAGCGCTCGCCTTGCGCCACATGACGGTTCGCCGCATCGGGAAAGATTTGGTTGTGGAAGGAGATCTGTGAAGCGCCGGCTCCTCTGCGGTGTCCTTGTCGTGATCCTTGCGGCGTTTGTCGGGTATGAAACGGGTGCGGCTGGACCCCTCCCTGGTGATCTCAAAACACAGGTTTTTCGTTATTTGGATAGTCCAGATACGGACGAGGCAGCTCGTACCCTTCAGGCGATCCTGTCCGATCAGACTGTCACGATCGACCAGGTGAGACTGATCATTCAAACCGAGCGGGACTATGCCCCGCAACCGACCGGAACCATTCCCGACGCGCGAGTCGATGTGCAGGGACGGGCCTATCACCTGGCGCTCTCTGTCCCCCCGACCTATCAGCCGGCGACGGGCTATGGATTGGTCGTCTGCCTGCATGGCG
>JAQBES010000221.1:0-4496 GCA_032123755.1 Nitrospirota bacterium | reverse complement strand
GGCGCCGATGGTATCGCCGTGGTAGGCTAGCTTCAGATGCAGAAAGGTATTTTTGGGACCGGCCTCGGGATGGCGCTGCTGCCAGTACTGGAGCGCCATCTTGAGCGCTACTTCGACCGCTGTCGACCCATTGTCGGAATAGAACAGGCGTGTCAGGCCTTTGGGTGCGATCCGAATCAATGCTCGCGCGAGCTGAATCGCCGGTGGATTGGAGAGTCCGAACAACGTTGAATGCGCGACCTTTTTCAGCTGTCTCTTGATCGCACGGTCGAGTGTCGGATGGCGATGGCCATGGAGATTGACCCAGATGGATGAGGTCCCGTCGAGATACCGCTTCCCTTCCGTATCGATCAGGTAGGGGCCTTTCCCTCGCTCGATAATGAGCGGCTTCTCCTGTTCCCATTCCTGCATTTGGGTGAAGGGATGCCAGAGGTACCGGTGATCCCAATTAATCAGCTGTCGTGCGGAAGGTTTTCGTGCCACGGTGTCGGAGTCGCAGAAGATCGAAGGGCGTATGGCGCGTAGCGCGAAATCAGGGAAACCAGGATCCTGCCATGCGCGCTAGGCGATCAGCCATACACTCGTATCGGACGTTGTTGGCGCGGCGCGGAACGGATTATACGAGGGAGCGATTGTTTTGACAACCTCGGGGGCAGTAACTATAATAAACCGATTTCATTGGAGAATGAGTTAGGATTTGCAAAGCCTCATACGCAATTTCTCAATTATCGCCCATATCGATCACGGCAAATCAACTCTCGCTGACCGGTTCCTGGAAGCCACGGGCGCTGTTACGGCCCGAGAATCGAAAGAACAGATTCTCGACGCGATGGACCTGGAGCGTGAACGAGGGATCACGATCAAGGCCCACGCGGTCGCAGTCCAGTATAAGGCCAAGGATGGGAAGACGTATGCCTTGCATTTGATCGATACGCCAGGTCACGTCGACTTTACCTATGAGGTCTCGCGCAGTTTGGCGGCCTGCGAAGGCGCGCTCTTGCTCGTCGATGCCACCCAGGGGGTGCAGGCCCAGACGATTGCCAATGTGAACCTGGCGATGGCCAACAATCTCACCATTATTCCTGTTATCAACAAGATCGATTTGGCGAGTGCGGATGTCGAGGGGACGAAGCAATCTATCTCAGAAATCTTGCAGCTCGATGCCAGCGATGCGATGCCCATCAGTGCAAAAGTTGGAAAGGGCGTGCCGGAGGTGTTGGAGGCGGTGATTGCGCGGATTCCTCCGCCGTCCGGCGATCCTCAGGCGCCGCTCAAGGCGCTCATTTTTGACTCCTGGTTCGATAATTATCAGGGTGTGATCGTGCTGACACGACTTGTGGATGGAGCCCTGCGGCCGGGGATGAAAATTAAAGTCATGTCGAACGACCGGACGTTCGAAGTGATGGAAGTCGGCCAATTCACCCCGAAGAGGACGAAAAAGGCCGAGCTGTTGACCGGCGAGGTGGGGTACCTCTGCGCGAACATGAGAGAAGTCGCGGACGTCAAAATCGGCGATACGCTCACGGATGCGGTGTCTCCGACGAGCACGCCCTTCCCCGGGTATAAAGAAGTGAAGCCGCTGGTGTTCTGCGGGCTCTATCCCACCGACACGGCCCGGTACGAAGATTTGCGCGATGCGCTGGTCAAACTGCGGTTGAATGACTCTTCGTTTGTCTACGAACCGGAGACGTCGCTCGCCTTGGGGTTCGGGTTTCGATGCGGCTTCTTGGGGCTCTTGCACATGGAGATCATCCAGGAGCGGCTCGAGCGTGAATATAATCTGACGCTCCTCACCACTGCGCCGACCGTGGTCTATCGCGTGCGGACGACTAAAGGCGAGGTGCTGGAGGTCAATAACCCGGCGCAGCTTCCGCCTCCCAGCAGTATCGACTCATTTGAGGAGCCGTTTATTCTGGCGTCGGTCATTACGCCCGAACGGTACATGGGGGCTATCCTCAAGCTCTGTCAGGAGCGCCGCGGTATTCAGCGGAGCATACATTTTCTCGATCCGACGCGGGTGACGATCAGTTACGAGATGCCGCTGAACGAAGTCATTCTCGATTTCTACGATAAGCTCAAGTCGCGCACGCAGGGCTATGCCTCGCTCGATTATGAGCTGATTGGCTATCGCGAGTCCGATCTCGTGAGGCTTGATATTCTCTTGAACGGCGAGGCGGTCGATGCCTTATCCTTTATCACCCATAAGGATCGTTCCATCCACCGGGGGCGTCAACTCGCCGAGAAGATGAAGGAACTCATTCCCCGGCAGATGTACGAGATCGCCATTCAAGCGGCGATCGGGAGCAAGATCATTGCGCGTGAGACGATCGGAGCCATGAAGAAGAACGTTCTTGCGAAATGCTACGGCGGCGATATTACGCGGAAACGCAAACTCCTCGAGAAACAGAAGGAAGGAAAGAAGCGCATGAAATCAGTGGGGAGCGTGGAAGTGCCGCAAGAGGCCTTCCTCGCCATCTTGAAAGTCGGTGAAGAATGAGCGGGGAGACGAATCGGCCCCCATCGGACGATCTCACGTCCGCGACCCCAAAGGGGAGGATGGATGCATCGGGAGCACCGGCGGTATTCGGCGAACCGTCGGTGCGGGCACGTCTGGGCAGGAAGTCGCTCTTTCGTGAGTATGCAGAAGCCATTGTCGTGGCGATGCTCCTGGCCTTTGCGATCCGGGTGTTTGTCGTCCAGGCCTTCAAGATTCCCTCCGGCTCGATGATTCCCACGTTGTTGATCGGGGATCATATCCTGGTCAGTAAGCTGTCCTACGGCATTCAATGGCCAAGCCAGTGCAAGTTTCAAGCGGCCTTTCCTCCCGTCAATTGCT
Organism: Nitrospirota bacterium; assembly: GCA_032123755.1. Classification (GTDB taxonomy): domain Bacteria; phylum Nitrospirota; class Nitrospiria; order Nitrospirales; family Nitrospiraceae; genus Palsa-1315. The sequence goes on along the minus strand of JAQBES010000221.1, from coordinate 1,660 downwards.
ACGCTTCGCAGGCGCTCATCGAGTTCGGCAAGCCGCAGCGGGGAGATATCATCGTGTTCCGGTTTCCCGATGACGAGGAAAAGGATTTCATCAAACGGATTGTGGGGACTCCGGGCGACACCGTCCAACTTCGCAATAAAGCCGTGTTGGTGAACGGGGTCGTGCTCGACGATAAACCGTTCACCCAACGGATCGACCCGGGGATCATCGACGGCACGATCAATCCGCGTGACAATTTCGGTCCGGTGACCGTACCGGATGGCGCCTATTTCGTGATGGGCGACAATCGCGACCAAAGTCTGGATAGCCGGTTTTGGGGGTTCGTGCGCGAGGAGAAAGTCCGTGGGAAGGCGTTCCGTATTTACTGGTCGTGGAACGGGCAAGGTCAATTGACGGAGTGGGTCAGATGGGATCGATTCGGCAAAGCCATCCAATAGGTAAAGCCACGCGCCGGGCGTCGGGCTCCGGGGCTCAGGGCGGGGGGGCGGCTTCCCCTAAAGTGCTGCGGCAGTATATCTCGCGGTTTCCCCAAGCCTCCGTGCTCGTCATCGGTGACCTCATTCTCGATCATTATATCTGGGGCCGTGTGAGTCGCATCTCGCCGGAAGCCCCGGTCCCAGTGGTCCATGTCGACTCTGAATCCTTGCGGCTCGGTGGCGCCGCGAACGTCTTCAATAACATTCTGGCATTGGGGGGGAAAGCGGACCTCTGCGGCGTCATCGGCTCGGACGAAAGCGGCCGGATGCTCCTCAAAGAGTTGGGATCGACACGTTCAGGGCGTGGAGGGGTGGTGATCGACCAGGACCGCCCGACCATCAGAAAGTCCCGCGTCATTGCACATAATCAGCAGATCGTGCGGTACGATGTCGAGCGTCGCACGGAACTGAAACCGGCGATGCAACGGCGGATTCTCCGCTACGTCGAGTCGCGACTACGCGAATTGTCCTGCCTCGTGGTGTCGGACTATGCCAAGGGGGTGGTGAGTGCCACGCTGATGTCGGAACTCACGCGGCTTGCCGCCATTCGCCATATTCCCGTCATCGTCGATCCGAAAGTCGAGCACTTCAGCTATTACAAGGGAGCGACGGTCATTACTCCGAACCATCTTGAAGCGACACAAGCCGCCGGGTTGCACGGCGATGACGATCAGGCCAGCAACGAAGCTGGCGCGATCATACGACAGCGTTTGGGGTGCCAAGCGGTGCTCATTACGCGTGGCGAAAAAGGGATGAGCTTGTACGAGGCCGATGGAGTCTCCTGGCATATTCCCACACAAGCCCGCCAGGTCTACGATGTTACCGGCGCGGGCGATACCGTGATCGGGACGTTGGCCCTCGCCATGTCGACCGGTGCCTCACTGAGAGATGCGGCGATACTGGCCAACTATGCTGCGGGTGTCGTCGTCGGCATGGTCGGTACCGCGACCTTGTCGGCACAGCAGCTCTCGGAGTCTATTGGCAATGACTAAGGCCACACCATCCGTTATGGTGGTGATTCCGGCCCGGTACGGGTCTTCGCGTTTTCCAGGAAAACCCCTTGTCATGCTGGGTCGGAAGCCCATGATCCAGCATGTGTATGAACAAGCGGCGGCCTGTCGAGCGGTGACGGAGGTCTTGGTCGCCACCGACGACGAGCGGATCAAGCAGGCTGTGGAAGGATT
>JAQBES010000220.1:0-3213 GCA_032123755.1 Nitrospirota bacterium | reverse complement strand
GGCATCCCAGGTTGAAATCGCAGCATCGCCATCCAGATTGCTTTGAGCCATCGCAACAATATTGTTATTACCAAGCACGCCGGTAGCAGCGGTCCCGGCAATGGCCAAAGGACAAGAAGTGGCCGTCGTATAGAGCCCCGGGGCCGCAACCGTTGTTGCATCTACCCCATAAACGTAATTCACATTACCGGTTGCCTTAAACCCAATATCGGCAAATGTGCCTGCAAACACACCTCCCCCGACACACCAGAGAGCACCGGGAGCAGTTGGTAGCGCACCAATGCCCCAGGGCCATGGAGCTGTTTTGACAGCGGCCACAGCTGCGGGCTGTCCAACCTCCACAGCAATGCCGATGAAACAGGCTCGCTCCGCCTGGAAGGCGACTTCAGAGGTTTTGATCGCCTGGAGGTTGGTCTTGGCCTCGGCCTGGCGCGACTTCAACTGATAGGTCAAGAAGTTCGGGATGGCGATGGCCGCCAAGATCCCGATGATCGCCACGACGATCATCAACTCAATGAGGGTGAAACCCTTTTGCCCCTTCAACTGTTTCAACTGCTTAAACATCGTACTGCCTCCTTGTTGATGGTTCACTAACTCCCCTTCACGCCCTTGCTTCTTTCTCTTACTCGGAACGAGCATCCGATTTCTGTTACCTAGCCCTATAGCAGGTTCGATGCCCGGTGTGTGGTCAGGCCATGAAAGGATACGTTAGCAAAAATATCAAAGAGTTATGATGATTAGCCTCCTGTGCAACAACCAGTAATTGGGGGAGCCACTCTACAGCTTTTGCCATGATCTGCCAATATTTGTCATCGACTGTGAGGGACCAGGCACCTTCCATTTTCTCTCCACGGAGGGGGGATGTGCGAGGGCTTCCTCATCTGCATGAGAGGAACAATCTGTGAAAACAAATATTTAGAGTGAGATGACTGAACCGAGTCAGCTTGTTAGATGCCGAAAAGCTGACCCAGGCTGAAGGCTGAAGGCGAGAGCAATGATGGAGCAGATGGTAAAAGGGGAAAGCCAGGATTACTGTTAGGGACGGATGGCTGTGTTACTGAGCTTGTATCTTCTCTGATACACGCTGTTTGGCCTGTTGGATACGTTCTTCCTTAGTGGGGTCTCCCATCCCCAGTTCACGGAATCGGTCCATCAGCTTATTATTGGAGGGGTCGAGTTCCAGCGCATGGAGCCAGGCCTCGCGGGCCTCTGACAGGTTTTGTTGCTTGGCGTAAATGTCACCGAGATGTTCATAGAGAACCGGGTCATCCCCGGCAAGCGCAACGGCGCGCTTCATCTCCGTCAGGGCCTCGGTGAACAAACCGGACTTAAACAAGGCCCAGGCGAGGCTATCGATATAGTATCCATTGCTCGGTTTGAGAGTGACAGCCCGCTTGGTCAGGGAGAGCGCTTGGTCGATCTTGACCCCCCGCTCTGCATAACTATACCCCAGATAATTGAGTGCATCGGCGTGATGGGGCTCCAGCTTGATCGCAGTCTCCATGACGCGCTCTACGTCATCGAATCGATTGAGCTTGTCATAGACTGTGCCAAGATTGAAATGCAAATCGGCGCTCTTGGGGTTCTGGCTGATGCCTTCTTCCAAAGCCTTTGCCGCATCGTCGAACCGGTCCTTCTGTAGATAGGTCAAGCCCAGCACGATGTGGGCCTCAGGCTGTTTCGGATTAATCGTGATGGCTTGGTTCAAGTGTGTGACTGCTTCAGGAAATTGCTTCAATCGATAGAACAACAGGCCGAGATGCAGATGCCCTTCGAAGTAGGACGGCTCAAGTTGAACGTTAAACGTATAGGTTTCAATGGCTTTCTTCGTGTCCTTGGACTCCTCGTAGAGAAATCCAAGGTAATCTCTGATTTTGAGCTCCGTCGGACGCGTCTTGAGAATCTGAATCAGTTGATCGATGGCCTTGGGGTATTCCTTCTCTTCCCCATACAGAAGCGCCAGTCGAAGCTGGGCATCGAGGTCCGAAGGGTCCTCCGACAGCAAATCATTCAATTCCTTCCTGGCACCCTGATAATCCTTCGTGGCCACATAGAGTCGAACCAGCTGGTGCCGGATATCCCGGTTTCGCGGGTTCACCGTCTGGAGATATTTCCGTAGCACGGCGACCGCGCGATCCTGGGCCTGCCGCGACTCATAGACCGAGGCGAGCGCAAGATAGGCTGGTTCAAACGAGGCATTGACTGCAATCGCCCGCTCCAAACTCGCCGCCGCCTCGTCCCCTTTCCCCGCATCGAGGAGCATGCGGCCCAGATGATAATGGCCGACGGCCGATTCGGGAGCCAACGCCAAGCCGGCTCGAATGGCCTGCTCCGCCTCGGACTTCCGCTTCAGATTCATGAGCAACAGACCCTTTGTAAAGTAGGGATCGCCGGAGGTCGGATCAAGATCGATCGCGCGATCCAACAGTGTCACCGCACGCTCCCCTTGTCTCGCACTGGCTAAAATACCTGCCATCTGCGTGAGCAACTGACCATCTTGGCTCGATCCCTCTGCCGCTTGGTCCGCATAGCGGACGGCATTGGGCATATCACCCAGCGAAAAATAGAGACCGGCCAGCCTAGCTTTCACAGACTGGGACGCCGGATCTGCCTTCAGTGCGGCTTGATACTCCTGAATCGCACGTTCTACGTCCTGCGCAAGCTCAGCTTGGTACCCCAGCATGAAATGATAGGACGCGGAGGCATCGGGGGGATGAATCGACGGCGTAGCCTTCGGCGTGCCGGCAGGAGCAGCCATCTTGTCAGGCGTCTGCGGCGCGGCGGCGCAGGCCACCACCATCAGAGAGATCAGCACACACGTCACACCAGAGAGCGCGGTGAAACCTCGGCGGTCCGCCGTTCGGCTCGGAATGACTCGTGTCATGAACAATCGCACGATCCTCTTGGTAGATTTTGAGTAATGGCGCTGGTCAGGTAGATAGACTGAAGACTGAAGGCAAAAAGCCTTCAGCTTATCTACCTTCAGCCTCTCTACCTGCGTAGCTCAGAAAGATTATACGAGTGGGGTGACACAGGGTCAAACGACTTCTCGATTGTCGAGGCTCTCGAACTTCGCGAAGCGGTCGTGGAAGAAGAGTTCCTTTCGACCGATCGGGCCATTCCGATGTTTACTCACGAGAATATCGGCAATGCCTTTCCGTTCGGAATTCTGGTCATACACGTCCTCCCGGTAGATAAACATGACGACGTCGG
>JAQBES010000219.1:0-12226 GCA_032123755.1 Nitrospirota bacterium | reverse complement strand
CATAGATATTGCTGCATGCTCCAAAAAAAAGACGCCCAGGAATCCAGGCGTCGTACGGTAGTATATCCGAAGTATGATGTCCGGCACAAGCGATGCCAACAGGAAGATGCAGAGGCTGGCACGCCAGCATCGGCTTGAATCTTGAGTTTTGAGGGCCCCCACGGTATGGTGACCTTGGTATTTTTCTCAGGAACCCAAGCCTCCTTCGAGGGTAACCCCGCGTATCCATGATGGATCAGCCGATACAACCACAAGATACGCTTCTTCAACCACCGTCTCGTCGCTCCTGGCGCTGGTGGCAAATCTCGCTCCTAGGCCTAGGGGCGGCAGTCTTGATAGGGGGGCTGTCAGTGGGCGGGTTGATTTGGCACTTCTCCAACGATCTTCCCGTGTTGGAGCAGTTGGGGGCGTATCAGCCAAGCCTGGTGACTCAGGTCTATTCGAGTGATCAGCGGCTTATCGGTCAATTTTTCATCGAGCGTCGTATCCTGACCCCGGTGGCAGACATTCCCGAACGGTTGCGACGTGCGGTCATCGCGGTCGAGGATATCCGGTTCTTCGAACACCCCGGCCTCGACTACATCGGCATGCTCCGTGCCGCCTGGACGAATGTGCGCCGAGGGGGCAAGGTCGAAGGGGCCAGCACCATTACCCAGCAGTTGGCACGGTCGCTGTTCCTCTCGTCCGAACGCACCTTCGACCGCAAAGTCCGCGAGTTAATTCTGGCCTACAAGATGGAATTGGTCCTGACGAAAGAGCAAATTCTCGAATTGTATTTGAATCAGATTTACTTCGGGCAAGGTGCCTATGGTGTCGCCTCGGCGGCTCAAACGTATTTTGGAAAAGATCTCTCCTCCCTCACGATTGGAGAGTCGGCATTTCTGGCAGGACTTCCGAAATCGCCGAACCATTATTCGCCCTTCAAGGCCTACGATCTTGCAAAAAAGCGACAGGAGCATGTACTGGCTCGCATGGAAGAGGCGAAGTTCCTCACTACAGTAGAACGCGAACAGGCTGCAGCGGAGACACTCAATTTCCGTCGTCCCGGTGGTGTGCAGGCTGCGCCTTACTTTGTGGAGTATATCCGACAGTTGTTGGTCGCGAAGTATGGCGAAGCGATGGTGTACAAGGGCGGGCTCAAAGTCATTACGACATTAAATATGGAGATGCAGAAGGTCGCTGAAGCGACCTTTGCGGACGGTCTGCGCGAATTGGATAAGCGCCAAGGGTGGCGTGGCCCGCTCCGAACGGTAGATGTGACTGCGCCGACCCTGCCCATTGTTGAAGCGGTGACCGATCAGGAGGTGAAGGCGGGAGACTATCGAGAGGGGTACGTTACCAAAGTGGTGAAGGACCATTATCTGGTGCAGATCGGCACAACGCTGGCCAAACTCGCCTTTGACGATATGGCCTGGGCGACCCGCCGTCTTACTGGGACGGATACGGCGAAAGATGTCGTCGTCAATCTGAATCTCAAGCACGTGCTGAAGCCTGGTGATGTCATCGAGGTGATGGTGAAGAAGTTCGATCGTGGGATCGTCCATGTGCAACTGGCGCAGACTCCTCTCGTCGAGGGAGGGTTGATTGCGCTGGATCCAGTCAAGGGCGCCATTCGGGCTATGGTCGGAGGCTACGATTTCGGTCGTAGCGAGTACAATCGGGCGGTGCAGGCCCACCGTCAGCCCGGGTCCGCCTTCAAGCCGCTCATCTATGCAACGGCCTTGAGTCAGGGGATGAGCCCAGCGTCGGTGATCCTCGATGCGCCGGTTGTCTACGAGCAGGAACAGGATGAGAAAACATGGAAGCCGGAGAACTATGGAAAGAAAATCCATGGCATGGTGAGTTTGCGTGACGCCCTCGCCCACTCGCACAATCTGGCGACGGTCCGGTTGCTGGAGAAGGTTGGCGTAAAGAATGTCATTGAGTTTGCAAAAACGGTCGGGGTCACCAGTCCGCTGGCGGCAGACCTGTCGCTGGGGCTGGGCTCATCTTCCGTCGGGCTCATGGAACTGACATCTGCCTATAGCGTGTTGCTCAACCAGGGGATTCGTGCAGAGCCGTATGCGATCCTGTTCGTGAAGGACAACGCAGGGAAGGTGATTGAACAGGCGGAACCGCAAGCACTGGCGATGATTTCCAAAGAAACGGCCTACTTGATCACGAACATGATGGAAGATGTGATCCAAAAGGGGACCGGTCAGTCCGCCAAAGTGATCGGGCGGCCGATTGCGGGGAAAACCGGAACTACAGACGAGTTTATCAATGCGTGGTTTATCGGTGGTGCGCCGAACTTGGTCACAGGCATCTACGTCGGGTTTGACGATCGACGCTCCCTCGGCGAGACGGAATCGGGGGCGCATGCCGCGCTGCCTATTTGGATCAATTTCATGAAGGAAGCGCTCAAGCCGTTACCGGTTATGGCCTTTATCATTCCGGAAGGCGTCACCTTCGTCAAGGTCGATCCTGCGACGGGGTTACTTGAGGGCGAGCAGGAGGGAGAGGCTAGTACCGTCGAACTCTTTACCAAGGGCAGCGAGCCGACACAAGCGATTCAGCGCCGAGTGGACCCGATTGATTTCTATAAATTGGATCAAATTCCCGAAGGAGCGCTTTAGCAGGATGCTGAAAAGGGGGGATGGGGTAGCTGGGACGATCCCCGTGCTCGCGCAACGCGCGGCCTCAGAAGGCCCTCGTTGGACGCGCGCAGTTGGGATCATCCCACCCACCCCTTATAAAGTGACAGATCGCTGCGGCCTTGCTTGGGACAAGGTGCGTCTCGGCGCGCCGGGGTTGGGAGGGTGAGAAAGCCGGCCTTTTTGAGCATCCTGCGTAAATATCATTCTGTCGTGCCGGGACGTAAGAAAAAGTAGCCTGTCCAATTTTTCTTGTCCAAGGGAGGGAATGATGAAGAGACAATGGTTTCTCACTGTCACGATGGGCGCGCTGGTGCTGGGTGGGCTGTTCACGACAGGCTGTGTATCAGGGAGCGCTCCAGCTGTTCTGGCGCAGAGCGCAGGGGCGATGGATCTGAGCGGAGTTCCGCCGAATTGGGACAAGGCGCTGCCGGCGGCCCAACGGTATGTGGTGTTGACATCGTTCAACAACGACGCGATCCGGGACAACAACACCGGGCTGGTCTGGGAGAAGTCCCCGCAGATGGCGACTGCCACGTGGAATGGCGCCCGCTTTACGTGCATCAACAAGAACGTCGGCGGTCAGAAAGGGTGGCGCCTGCCGTCCATTCCAGAACTGGCTAGTTTGATCGACCCCTCCGTGGCTTCTCCTGGTCCCACCCTCCCGCTGGGCCATCTCTTTAACAACGTCCGGTCGGCCGGTTATTGGTCGGCGACGACGAGTGCCGAGGATCCCTCCAACGCGTGGTTCGCGTACTTCGGCATGGGCTTCGTGGAACACGACAGTAAGACCCACACCGGCCACGTCTGGTGTGTGCGCGGTAGCATGCATGTGGATGCATATTAACGAAGCGGGCGCGACGGGCGAGAAAAGCGAGACAAGCGCGAAAGGCAAGAGCTGAGAGCAGAGGACGGGGCATAACTGAACGGGGTGGCCAGGGGGAGAGACGCGAGGGTCCTAGGTTGGATATTTCCGGAACGTCGAACCTCGAACGTCACATGGTGGATTCTTCTGCCAATCTCGCCCGTCCAGCCTTTCCCGCTCGTCGCTCATCACTCGCCTGTCGCGCACGCCACACCGAGTAGTTTGAAACTCAGAGCCCTACATTCAGGGGTGTCTACGGAATCGGGGGTAGCTCAGCAACGGTCTTGCCCACCGCTTTTCAGGGCTGTTCAAAAAGGTTCCATGACGAGGCCGCAGGGAGTTTGAACGCCGAGGCGTACCCTTGCGGTACGTTGAGGTGGGCAAACGACCGAGAACGAAGTCAGCGGCCTTTTTCAGCAGCCCTGTTAGTAGCTGTCGGTCGGTGGGCAAGTGCAGACCAGATTCCGATCTCCATAGGCTTCGTCGACGCGGCTCACGCTTGGCCAGAACTTGTGGTCACGTACCCAAGGTGCAGGAAAGGCAGCCTGCTCGCGGCTGTAGGATCGATTCCATTCGTTGGCCGTCACCGCCTGTGCCGTGTGAGGCGCATGCTTCAGCAGATTATTCTCGCGAGGCTGGCGGCCTTCGACGATGTCTTGTATTTCAGCATGAATTAAGATCAGCGCCTCGCAGAATCGGTCCAATTCGGCCCTCGTTTCGCTCTCCGTCGGTTCAATCATGAGTGTCCCGGCAACCGGGAACGAGACCGTCGGAGCATGAAACCCATAATCCATCAATCGTTTCGCCACATCCATCGCTTCAATTCCCGTAGTCTCCTTGAACGGACGAAGATCGAGAATAAACTCGTGTGCGACGAGCCCGGACGTTCCCGTATAGAGAACGGGATAGTATTTCTCCAGCCGTTTTGCCATGTAGTTGGCGTTCAAGATTGCTATCTGGGTTGCCTTGGTCAAGCCGTCGCGTCCCATCAGGGCGATGTAGACCCAGGAAATCGTCACGATACTAGGGCTGCCATAAGGCGCTGCCGATACCGGCCCGATGGACTCTTGCCCGCCCAGTTGCGTTACCGGATGGCCGGGAAGAAACGGTGCCAAGTGCCGCGCGGCCACAATCGGTCCCATTCCAGGCCCGCCGCCGCCATGGGGGATACAGAATGTTTTATGTAGATTCAGATGGCACACATCCGCGCCGATGTCCCCGGGCCGACAGAGTCCCACCTGGGCATTCAAATTGGCGCCGTCCATATAGACCTGTCCGCCGTGTGTATGGATGATTTGACAGATGCGCCGCACGTCCGCTTCGAATACGCCGTGGGTCGAGGGGTAGGTCAACATGAGCGCTGCGAGCCGATCACGATGCTGTGCGGCCTTGGCTTCAAGATCGGTGAGATCCACATTGCCTTGTCGATCGCAGGCGACCGTCACAACCGTCATGCCCACCATCGATGCACTGGCAGGGTTTGTGCCGTGCGCAGACAGGGGAATCAAACAGACATCCCGATGCTCTTCGCCCTGGCTCCGGTGGTATGCCCGGATCACCATCAGTCCCGTATACTCGCCCTGAGAGCCTGCATTCGGTTGTAATGACACGGCGGAGAGTCCGGTGATCTCGGCCAACCAGGACTCCAGTTGATGGAACAACTTTTGATACCCTTTGGTTTGCTCGATCGGTGCAAATGGATGAAGCCGCGAGAACTCTGGCCAGGTGACCGGCAGCATCTCGGTCGTTGCATTCAGCTTCATGGTGCAGGATCCCAATGGGATCATCGAATGGACGAGCGACAGATCCTTTGCTCCGAGACGGTGGATATACCGCAGAATTTCATGTTCCGTGTGATAGCGATTAAACACCTCGTGGGTCAGGTACGTGCTGGTGCGGGCGAGATTCGCCGGGAAACTTGTGATGACACCGCAGCTCAAGTCCCGTATCTGAAACGGCAGCCGATCATGACCGACAAAAATTTCCATCAGGCGGCGGATTTCATCTTCCGTGCTCACTTCATCCAGTGCAATCCCGATGGAGTGGTCCTCATGCCGGCGAAGATTGATGCCGGCTTCGTTGGCCCGGATCAAGATGGGATCAGACTGCATCTTTGTCAGACGAACCCGAATCGTATCGAAGTACGCTTCCGGTGCGACCTCGAATCCGAGCTGCCGCAATCCCGCTGCCAGCACCATAGCCAAACCGTGCACACGCTCGGCAATCCGCCGCAAACCCTCCGGTCCGTGGTAGACCGCATACATGCTTGCCATGATGGCCAGAAGGACTTGCGCCGTACATATGTTGCTCGTGGCCTTCTCACGCCTGATATGCTGTTCGCGGGTCTGCAGGGAAAGCCGGTAGGCAAGCTTTCCCGTGACATCTTTGGATACGCCAACAATACGTCCCGGCATCTGTCGTTTAAACGCTTCAGTGGTCGAAAGAAACGCGGCGTGGGGGGCCGCCAAATCCGAGCGGGACACCAAATCGCTGGCTGGAACCTACGGCGATATCGGCCCCGAATTCTCCCGGTGGACGCAAGAGAGTCAAAGCCAGCAGATCGGTGGCGACCACGACAAGAACCCCAGCCGCGTGGGCCTGCGTCACCAACGCACTGAAATCCCCGACATAGCCGTCGGTGGCAGGATACTGGAGCAGGATGCCGGCCAGCTGAGGGTTGGAAAAGTCGATGGTCTGCGTCCGTCCCACGCGCAGCGTCATGCCGAGCGGTTCAGCCCGCGTCTGCATGACCGCAATGGTCTGGGGATGACAGTCCTGCGAGGCGAAGAACTCTGTCCGTTCGCGGTCGGACGAACGGGAAATGGCGAGACACATGGCCATCGCCTCCGCTGCCGCCGTGGCTTCATCCAAGAGCGAGGCATTGGCTAAAGGCAAGCCGGTGAGGTCGGCCACCACTGTTTGAAAATTCACGAGTGCTTCCAAGCGGCCCTGGGAAATCTCGGCCTGGTAGGGCGTGTACTGGGTGTACCAGGCCGGGTTTTCGAAAATGTTGCGTTGGATCACGCCGGGTGTAATGCAGTCGTGATACCCCGTCCCGATTAATGAACGGTAGATCTGGTTTTCTGCGGCGATGGTCCGGATCTCTTGCAGCACGGCTTGTTCGCCGCGGTGAAGAGGCAGATCCAATTCCTTCCGCAAGCGAATGTCGGCGGGCACGGTCGCATCGCTCAGCTCCTCCAGCGACTGCAAGCCGAGCGTGATAAGCATCTCGCGAACATCGGCGTCGGTAGGGCCAAGATGGCGATGGATAAACGTGTCGGTCGGGCTCAGAAAGTCCGGTGTGGCCATGGTGTTCGTCTTGTCCTTCTGATTATGTCTCGTTGGTCGAGAGTCTTGATGTACTGACTGACCCACTCGTGGCCCAAAGAATACCATGCTCACTTCCTATTCTCCAAGGGCGGTGCGAGAGTTTCCGGACTTGCCTTCAGACTGAGAGTCACGTATGAGTGCAGACCATCCAGGGGGAACTTCCAGCCCTCTTCGGACTCACACGACACAAGACAGGTATCCGGCAGGCTGTGAAACTACACGACATTCTGATCATCGGAGCTGGTCTGGCAGGGATGAGGGCGGCGATTGCTGCATCGCCGGATCTCGATGTCGCCGTGATATCCAAGGTCCATCCGGTGCGCAGCCACTCTGTGGCTGCGCAAGGGGGCATCAATGCGGCGCTGGGAGAGAACGATTCCTGGGAAGCCCATGCCTACGATACCACCAAAGGCGGACTCTATCTCGGCGATCAGGATGCTATCGAGGCGATGTGTCGCGAAGCGCCTGACGACATTCTCGAATTAGAACGTCTGGGGGTCATCTTCAGTCGCGACGAGCAGGGACGGATCGCCCAACGGCCGTTCGGCGGAGCGGGTTTTCCCCGCACCTGTTATGCCGCCGATCGTACCGGCCATGCCATTCTCCACGCTATGTACGAACAGCTGCTCAAACGGCGCATCGCCGTGTATGAAGAGTGGTATGTCACGGCGTTGATCATGGAAGCCGGTGCCTGCCGGGGAGTCGTAGCGTGGGACCTTATCCATGGAGGGTTGCACGCGATTGGGGCTAAGGCCGTCATCTTGGCCACGGGAGGCAGCGGGCGCGTCTTCCTGACGAGCACGAACGCCGTGATCAACACCGGTGACGGTATGGCGCTCGCGTATCGCGCGGGTGCTCCACTGGCGGACATGGAATTTGTCCAGTTCCATCCCACCACACTCAAGGGCACGGGTATCCTCATTACCGAAGGCGCTCGCGGAGAAGGAGGCTACCTCCTGAACACGCTGGGTGAACGGTTTATGCAGACCTATGCCCCGCAGCAGATGGAACTGGCCACCCGCTCCACTGTCTCATTGGCCATCGGGCAAGAAATTCTCGAAGGTCGCGGAGTCGACGGGTGCGTGTTGCTGGACTTGCGGCACCTTGGACGCCAGCGCATTCTCGAACGGCTCCCGCAGATCAGAGAACTGGCCATTGAGTTTGCCGGTCTCGATCCCATCGAGACTCCCATTCCTGTCCGTCCCGGCGCGCACTATCAGATGGGTGGTGTCCGGACCAATCAATGGACCGAAACAGGCATCACCGGCCTCTTCGCGGCTGGTGAATGTGCTTGCGTTAGTGTGCATGGCGCTAATCGCCTCGGGGGCAATTCACTCCTTGATACGATTGTGTTCGGTCGGCGCGCCGGAATTCGAGCCGGAGAATACGCGCGAACCGTCGTGCCACGAGCACTCACCACAGACCAGCTTACAACCGAGCAGCGTCGCGTCCAGAAACTGATATCACAGGAGGGATCGGTTCGAGCCTGGCAGATCCGGGAAGAACTCGGTCTCTTGATGAGCCTCAATCTTGGCCTCGTTCGGACTCACGAATCCATGTCTGCGGCGATCGCGGCACTCACTGCACTCACCCATCGAGCCGCCTTCGTCACGGTGCAGAACAAAGGGAGGGTGTTTAATACGGATCTCGTGCAAGCCTTCGAGCTCCAGTCCCTGCTCGATGTCGCGGAGACCATCATCGCCAGCGCCCTCCCCAGGAAGGAAAGCCGCGGGGCCCATTACAGGCCGGACTACCCAGTCCGCGATGATCAACATTGGCTGACACACAGCCTCATCCGCCGGACTCCCGAGGGAACGGCCTTGACCTATGACCCTGTGATAGTCACGAGCTTTCCGCCGACATAAAAACTGGTCTATCTGGTTTGTCTGGTTTTTGGTTGAACGAAACTAACCAGACAGACCAATTGTAGGTGCAGGTTTGGTATAATCTTTCATCGACAACTATGCGCATTTTAGTCATTGAAGACGAAACAAAAGTCGGCTGTTTCATCAAGCGCGCGCTTGATGAGGAGAGCTACGCCGTCGACCTGTGTGAAGACGGCGAGAAGGGCCTTCAGATGGCCCTCAACACCAACTACGATTTACTGATTGTCGATCTGATGCTACCGTCATTGCCCGGATTGGAAATTCTCAAGGGCGTCCGCCAGGCGCGGATTCAAACCCCGATTCTGATTCTGACCGCCCAATCGCAAGTAGACCAGCGAGTCAAGGGGCTTGACGCAGGAGCGGACGATTACCTCACCAAGCCCTTCGCCATCGACGAACTGCTCGCCCGAATTCGCGCCTTGCTTCGCCGTGGCTCCACCGAGAGTCCCGGCGTGCTCCAGATCGACGATCTGGCATTGAACCCGGCCACGCGTGAAGTGACCAGAGGCGGCCAGCGGATCGAACTCACCTTGAAGGAATATGCCCTGCTCGAATATCTGATGCGCCATACGGGGCGCGTGTTGACCCGTCCCATGATTTCAGAACACGTGTGGAATCAGGACTTCGACACGTTCACCAATGTCATCGATGTCTATGTGAATTATCTCCGCAACAAGATCGACCGGGGACACTCTAAGAAGCTGATTCATACGATTCGCGGAAGCGGATATATGCTGAAGGTCGATTGATGCCGCTTCGCGTCCGGCTCACTCTCTGGTACGGCACAGCTCTCGCACTCATCCTCATCATCTTTTCAACCATCCTGTACGTGGTTACCGCTCGAAGCCTTCGCGATGCGGTTGATCAATCGCTGGCGGAAACTGCCGCCGCGGCCGTTCGGTCGCTGGAGGAACGCGGGTTCCTCCCGCTCATCGACGAAGACGAACTCATGTCGCAGTTTCCCGAACTGGCGCGCATCGATAAGTTCTTCCAGATCTTCAGCCCTTCCGGCACCATCACCATTCGTTCGCCGAACATGAAACAACATGAGATGCCGCTGAGCCGGCAGGCCTTGGAAGTCGCCTACACAGGCCGTTCGCTTCTGGAGTTCGCGAAATACCCCAAGGAACCGCCGTTACGCCTCATTTCGGTTCCCATCATCTATCGGGGCAATCTGCTCTATATCATCCAGGTCGGCACCTCGATGGACTCCGTCGAAGTAACCCTGAACCGTCTCCTGTTGGTTCTTCTGGTCAGTATCCCCATCGCGCTGGCCGTGTCGCTCGCCGGCGGCTGGTTCATGGCCGGTCGAGCCCTTCGCCCGGTCGATGCAATCACGCTGGCGGCCCAACGCATTGCCGGAGGCGATCTCACGCAACGACTGACTGTCCCGGCCTCAGCCGACGAAATAGGCCGTCTGACCAATACATTTAATGCCATGATTGATCGGCTTGAAACCTCCTTTCGACAGATCCGCCAGTTCAGCAGCGATGCCTCGCACGAACTGCGCACGCCGTTGACGGTCATGAAAGGGGAAACCGAACTCGCGCTTCGACGCCCTCGCGAAACCGACGATTACAAAGTTGTCCTGGAGAGCAATCTCGAAGAAATCGACCGGATGACGCGCATTGTGGATGAGTTGCTTTTTCTCTCCCGAGCCGACATGGGCGAAGTGAAGATGGAGCATCTGCCGGTCCCATTGGACACGCTTGTCGAGGACCTCCACCGGCAAGCCTCGCTGTTGGGGCAGGAAGGGGATATCCAGGTCGTGCTACGAACCACTGCGCCGGCAGTGGTATTGGGAGATGAACTACGCTTACGCGAACTGTTCCTGAATCTTCTGGATAACGCAGTTAAATACTCTCGCCCTGGCGGCACAGTTGACATCGCGCTGACGATCGAGTTGGGACATGCAAAGGTGTCGGTGACCGATCGCGGCATCGGAATCGCTCAAGAGGATCAACCGCAGATCTTTCACCGGTTCTATCGCACCGATGCCGCGCGGGCGCATACTAAAAAGGGCACGGGCCTTGGGCTGGCCATCTGCTCCTGGATTGTTGAGTCTCATCACGGGCGTATTGAGGTTCAGAGCAAGATCGGCGAAGGCTCGACCTTTACGGCGGTACTGCCTTTGGCCCCTGCATCGACGAAACGACCTCTAGCAGGACTCTGAAAAACTGTTCCAAGGAAGTGTGAGACGTGAATCGTAGGATTGCCGAGTGCTCTCCCTCCCAACCGTTTCACGTACGACAAAGAGGGCTAGTGGGCTTCCTGTATGCCACAATAGTTTTTCCGCGTCCTGCTAAATGGGTAGCTGGGATGATCTCGTGCTGCGCCCATCGAGTGAGCACAATCTTATCGTGCGCGCTCCGGGAGCATGGAGATCGTCCCAGCTACCCCTGTTCACTTTTTTAGTTTCCGGTTAGTCGAAGACCACGGTTTTTCTGCCGTACACCAACACCCGTCGTTCAACATGACGGCGCACGGCGCGGGCGAGGACAATCTCTTCCAGATCCCGGCCCTTTCTCACCAGATCATCGACGCTATCCCGGTGTCCCACACGGATGACGTCCTGCTCGATGATGGGACCTTCATCCAGATCGTCCGTGGCGTAATGCGCCGTGGCCCCGATGATTTTCACGCCCCGGTCATAGGCTTGCCGATAGGGATTGGCGCCGATGAACGCCGGTAGAAACGAGTGATGAATATTGATGACCGGACAGCCGACCTGTGAAAGGAAGGTGCCGCTAAGAATTTGCATGTACCGGGCCATGACCACAAGCTCGACACGATGATCTTTCAGCAGGGAGAGGACTTGCTGTTCCTGCTGCGGCTTAGTCTCTTTGGTCACGGGATATACGGTGAAAGGAATCTTGAACAGCTCGGCCCATCCGGCACAGGTATCGTGATTGGAAATAATGACAGGGATATCGATATGCAACTCGTCGCGTTTATGCCGTTGGAGAAGATCCGCCAGGCAGTGGTCCTGTTTCGAGACCAACATCGCAACCCTCGTTCGGTGACTTGAAGGGCGTACCTCATAACGCATCTCGAAGGTCTTCGCAACCGGAGCGAAGGCGGCTGCGATCTCATCGGGCGGAATCTGCAAACCCTCGGTGGCAAACTCCATGCGCATCAGGAACTCGTTCGTCTCCTCATCGGTATGATGCTCCGAATCGAGAATATTCCCGCCGAAGTCATGAATGAATCCCGACACCCGGGCCACAATACCCCTGCGATCCTTGCAATGAATCAGGAGGACGACAGATTCTTTTCGGTGTGCCATCGTGGGATATCTTTCCGATGAGAGTGGTTAGTTCAAGTGTAGCAGGCTGCTAAGGCTCACGGTAGAAATGGCGCTAGGGGATTGAGGAAATATTGTTGTGGTATGCAGGAACTTCTCATGGCCTACAGGTCATGGACAGTAGATGAAAGTCCCGCAGGGTGTTCAAAAAGGCCAAACTTCTAACCTGCCCAACCCTGGCGCGCCGAGACGCGCCTTGTCCCAAGCA
>JAQBES010000218.1:0-8741 GCA_032123755.1 Nitrospirota bacterium | reverse complement strand
GAGACAGCGACGTTCGTTTCGAGCGATAGCACCATGGTCACGCAACTACTCAACCAGATTTTTGGCAGTAAAAACGATCGTGAAATCAAGGCACTCCGTCCGATTGTGGAACGGATCAATAGCCTGGAATCCGGCCTGACTCCGCTCTCCGATCAGGCCCTCGCGGACAAGACCCAGGAATTCAAGAAACGCCTTGAGGCCGGGGAGACCCTGGACGACATCCTGCCTGAGGCCTTCGCGGTCTGTCGTGAGATGTCCCGCCGCAAGCTGAACATGCGCCATTTCGATGTGCAGTTGATCGGCGGTGTGATTCTCCATCGAGGCCGCATCGCTGAAATGAAGACCGGCGAAGGGAAAACCCTGGTGGCCACGCTGCCGGTGTATCTGAATGCGCTCGAAGGAAAAGGCGTGCACCTTATCACCGTGAACGACTACCTCGCCAAGCGCGATGCGCAGTGGATGAGCGTGCTCTACCACGCACTGGGACTTTCGGTGGGCATCACTCAACATGATGCCTCCTTTTTCTTCGATCCGACCTATGAGGCCTCCGACAAGCGACTCCAGGCTCTTCGACCCTGCACGAGGCCTGAAGCCTATCGTGCCGACATCACCTACGGCACCAACAACGAATACGGGTTCGATTACCTTCGCGACAACCTGGTCGTCACCGATTTGGCCCAGTGCGTACAGCGCGAGTTAAACTTCGCCATTGTGGACGAAGTCGACAGTATCCTCATCGACGAGGCCCGCACGCCGTTGATTATCTCCGGCCCGACGGATGAAACGACCGATCTCTACTACCGCATCAACGCGATCATCCCGCAGCTGAAACTGGACCACGACTATACGGTCGAGGAAAAAACGAAGACCGCGTCGTTGACCGAAGACGGGAACGTCCGGGTCGAGAAATTGCTCGGCGTGGACAACCTCTACGACCCCGCCCATATGGAACTCGTCCACCACGTCGTCAAGGCGCTCCAGGCCTATGCCCTCTACAACCGGGATGTGGACTATGTCGTGAAAGAGGGCGAAGTCATCATCGTGGACGAATTCACCGGGCGACTCATGCCGGGACGCCGCTGGAGCGACGGCCTGCACCAGGCCGTCGAAGCCAAAGAAGGCGTGAAGATCGCCAACGAGAATCAAACGTTGGCCTCGGTCACCTTCCAGAACTATTTCCGGATGTACAAGAAGCTCAGCGGCATGACCGGCACGGCGGACACGGAAGCGGCGGAGTTTGCCAAGATCTACAATCTCGACGTCAACGTGGTCCCGACCAATCGCAATATGATCCGGCTGGATTACGCGGATGTCGTCTACCGAACCGAGAAAGAGAAGTTCGCCGCGATCGTCGAAGAAATCAAGGAATGCCACGAGCGTGGCCAGCCCGTCTTGGTCGGCACAATTTCCATCGAAAAGTCCGAACGCCTCGCCGGCCTCTTGAGCCGGAGTGGCGTGAAACACAATGTCCTCAACGCCAAGCAGCATGAGCGAGAAGCCGAGATCATCGCCCAGGCCGGACGCAAGGGGGCCGTCACCATCGCCACGAACATGGCGGGCCGCGGCACCGACATTGTCCTGGGCGGCAATCCCGACTTCATGTTCAAGCAGATCCTGTACCGGGAAGAGAACCTGACGGATGCGCGCAAGCTGGAGATCTTCGAAGAGATTCGGACCGACTGCGAGAAGGACAAACACACCGTCATCGCTGCCGGCGGACTCCACATTCTCGGAACCGAACGCCATGAAAGCCGCCGAATCGACAACCAGCTCCGAGGCCGCGCCGGTCGCCAGGGCGACCCTGGTTCGTCACGATTCTACCTGTCGTTGGAAGACGACTTGATGCGCATCTTCGCCTCCGAACGGGTCTCCCAAATGATGCTCAAGCTCGGCATGGAAGAAGGCGTCCCGATCGAGCACGGCATGGTCTCCCGGGCCATCGCTAACGCCCAGAAGAAGGTAGAAGGCCACCACTTCGACATCCGGAAACAGCTGTTGGAGTACGACGACGTCATGAACAAGCAGCGCGAGGTGATTTATCAACGCCGACGCGCCGTCTTGGGCGGAACGAATCTGAAAGACGATCTTCGCGACATGATGGACGGCCTGGTGGACTCCGCGCTGAGCATCTATTGCCCGGCTGAACAATACCAGGAGGAATGGGATATCAAAGGGCTCGCGGAAATCATGCTCAGCCAGTTCGGACTCGACATCTCCCAGGGCAAGGGCGACGGCGGCGAACCACTCCGCACCATGGGTCGCGACGCGTTGCTCGAAGACCTTCGCACGCAGTTGCGCGATGCCTATGATCGGAGAGAACAGGATCTGAGCCCTGAATTAATGCGTTTCCTGGAGAAGAACTTTATGCTCCAGGTCATCGACCACCACTGGAAAGACCATCTCCTCGGAATGGATCACCTGCGCGACGGGATCGGATTGCGCGGCTACGGGCAGAAAGATCCTCTCATTGAGTACAAGCGCGAGGGCTACGATCTGTTTTCCGGCATGATGGAACGGGTAAAGTCCGACGCGCTTGATCGGCTCTTTCATGTCCAGGCGGTCCGGCACGAAGAGCAACCATCCGCCCCACCGCCACCGCCCGTCATCTCACGCCCCCTTCCCCCACTCATTCTCAATCGGGGAGAAACACCGGTCGCCCCGCAAGCGGTTCAGCGAAGCGACGACAAAGTCGGCCGCAACGACCCCTGTCCCTGCGGCAGCGGGAAAAAATACAAGAAGTGCCACGGAACGTAAGAACACGACACTGACGCTCTCGCTCTCCTACCTCCGAAGCGACCCTTCCGGATTCTCCTGGGTGGAAACCTTCTGGAATTCCCTCGGCTGCGACGAGCGTCGCAGTGCCTCGGTCAGTTCCAGCTTTCCTTCCCAGGAGAATCTCTGTAGGTCCCCGCTTCTCCGGCAAAGTCCGCGAGGAGCGTCAGCGTCGTGAGGGGGGGGGGAATTACGAAACCGAGACTTCCGCGATTAGCGACACAGGACTAAACGAGCTTGCTGTTGAATTGGAATGGGAAGAGGGCGTCACGGTTTGGATGGCTCGGCATAGTAGAAACCCCGGATGGGAGCATCTGTACGCGATCACGCTGGCAACTTGACATTCTCTGCACCAAAACATCCTAGAGGCTGGGAGTCGGAGGAGCTCAGACAGCGCCAGTCGATCGACCCGCATCCTTCTAAAATCTCCTACCAAGCTCGCTCGTAATTTCCTAGGGATGGGGGCTGATTGATCTTCTACTGCGCGCGTACAACGAGGGCATTCCGAGGCCGCGCGTTGCGCGAGCAGTAGAAGATCAGCAGCCCCCATCTCCTCCCCCCTCGAATAGGGATATTTGCCTGAGTTTCCAATACTCTCCGCCTTGACTTAGCGGCAAAATCAAGGCTAATCTAAGCCACTTTCGGCCCTCTGTTAACCCTTCTAGCGGGAGGGGTGGGGTGTCACCTCGACATGTGCAGTCACTTTTTGTGTGTTGTCGAAGAGATAAGGGGAGTTGTTTGTGACAACCGGACATCCTGAACTCGTCACTGCTATTTCGTCCGAGATCACCATTAACGGACCAATTCCCTTCGTCCGCTTCATGGAACTGGCTCTCTATCACCCTCAATTCGGCTATTACATGCGCCAACCGGACGGTGCGGACCTTGAACGTATCGGCTGGTCCGGCGATTTCTACACCAGCTCCGATGTATACCCGATTCTCGGCCGTGCCATTGCCGCACAGGCCAGACAAATGGACGAATTATTGGACTGCCCCACCCCTTTTACGATCGTCGAAATGGGTCCCGGCAAAGGCTTATTAGCTCGAGATTGTCTGACGGCGCTCCATGCCGAACAGGATGACATCGCAACGCGTGTCCGCTATGTCCTGATCGAACGGAGTCCTGCCATGCGGAAACTGCAGCGCCAGAACCTGGCGCCCTGGCTCGGCAAGCCGGGCCTCGTCACCTGGGTGGAAGACCTTGATGGGCTGGCCCCGCAGAGCGTAACCGGTCTGTTCCTCAGCAATGAACTGATCGATGCCTTTCCGGTGCACCGGATTCAAGTCACGGACGAACGGACCGAAGAACTCTGTGTAGACTATCGAGACGGACGCTTTGTGGACTGCCTCAAGCCCCTGTCGACGGCCGCGCTCGCTCAATATCTACAGCAACTGAATATTCCGTGGCTGGAAGGCTACCGAACCGAGGTGAATCTCCACGCTAGGGACTGGATGGAGCAGGTCGCTCGGCGGATGGATCGTGGATTTGTTGTGACGATCGATTACGGCCATACGGCGCAGGATCTCTATGGGCCTGAGCGGAAGGACGGCACCTTCCTCTGTTACTTCCAGCAGCAGACGAACGCCGATCCCTTCATCCGCGTCGGTGAGCAGGATATGACCGCCCACGTGGATTTTTCGAGCCTGGCTTCTGTCGGTGAGAAACAGGGACTCCGCGTGACGGGGTTCACGAACCAAATGAGTTTTCTGATGGGGCTCGGCGTTGAAGCGATGATCGGGGAATTGGAGCCCGAGAGCCCGGAATTTCGCGCCGCGATTCACCTCCTAAAGCCGGATGGCATGGGGAGCACGTTTAAGGTGCTCATTCAGCACAAGGGAATAAGTCATCCGGAACTGGACGGCTTGAGATTCAAACCCTTCTTCGGCTCGGCGCTAGCGCGAAGTGAGGCGAACGTCCTCACATCCTAAAGTCACCTGTCTCTCGACGTGAAGACGTTCAGACTTTGTACTTTTTTCGACTGGTTGAAACATGGGTAACACAGCCATTCCAGAGAACTACATACCGATTCTCTTGTATATCGGCATTGCCTTTACCCTTACCACCGGCGCACTGCTCGTCGGCTCGCTCGTCCGTCCGAGTCGTCCCTATCGAGCCAAGCTGGCTCCGTATGAGAGTGGAAGCCCGCTGTTCTCCGACGCACGCATCCAGTTTCCGATGCGTTACTACATCATCGCGATGCTGTTCGTCATTTTCGATATCGAGATCATTTTCATGATGCCCTGGGCCGTCCGGTTTCAATCACTCGGCCTGCTGGGGCTCATCGAAATGCTCGTGTTTCTCGGCATCCTGCTGGTGGGATTCTGGTATGCCTGGAAGAAGGGGGCGTTAGAGTGGGATTGATGAATGAGGCGACCGCCGGGTGCCCTTCGTGCTCGCGGAACGCGCGCAGTGAAGCGCACCCCGACAATCCCCTCCAACTGAAGAGAGTAGAGGAGATGAAATGAGTTTTTTAGAACGGCAGTTTGAGGCGAATATTCTGACGACCAATCTGGACGCGGTCGTAAATTGGTCTCGGAAGTCGGCTTTGTGGCCGATGACGTTCGGCCTCGCCTGCTGCGCCATTGAAATGATTGCGACGGTGTCGTCGCGGTACGATCTGGATCGTTTTGGTGCCGGGGTGTTTCGGGCCTCGCCACGGCAGGCCGATCTCATGATCATTGCCGGCACAGTGGCGCGCAAGATGGCGCCGGTGATCCGCCGCATCTACGACCAGATGCCGGAACCGCGGTATGTCATTTCTATGGGCTCCTGCGCCACCTCAGGCAACCACTACAATAGCTACGCGGTGGTCCAAGGCGTCGACCAGATTATTCCGGTCGATGTCTATGTGCCGGGCTGTCCGCCCCGCCCGGAAGCGTTGCTCGACGGATTGTTGAAATTGCAGGAGAAGATTCAACGGGAAAAGGTGTTCGTGAGATAAGCCGCGAGACGAGCGAGAGAAGCGGGACGTGCGTGACGGGCAAATCGCGCTCGTCTCGCGAGTCGCGCCCGTCTCGTGAATAAGAACTATGCAAGCCCTGCTCGACAGCCTGAGGATGAAATTCCCGGACGCGATCCTCGCGACCCGCGTCGACGCCGCACGTGCCGAGACCGCTGTCTCCGTGGCCGCCGGGCGCCTGCTTGATATTGCGCGCTATTTGCACGATGCACCGGAGGCGGCCTTTGACCATCTCACCGATATCTGCTCGGTCGATTATCCCGAAGATCAACTGCGGTTCGAAGTCGTCTACCACTTACACTCGCTCCCCCTTCGGCAACGTCTTCGCCTCAAGGCGCGCGTCACAGAAGACGATCCGACGATTGCGTCGGTGACCGGGATATGGAAGGGAGCCGAGTTCCTGGAGCGCGAAGTGTACGACATGATGGGCATTCACTTTTCCGGCCATCCCGATCTCCGTCGCATTTTACTGCCGGAGGATTATGCCGAGGGATACCCATTGAGAAAAGACTTCCCGACCGAAGGGCGTGGCTGGCGCAGCCAGTTCGACTTCATCCCGAGATTGGACGAGCCCCCGCTCGACGTCACTGAAAGCGAATTCTCCGAGGAGCAGACAAACGCCTTTCGCGCCGAGCCTGGCTTACCCGGTTCTCAACGGAAAGAAGAATTGCTGCTGAACATGGGGCCGCAACATCCGAGCACCCACGGCGTATTGCGTGTCGTGCTTGTGCTGGACGGCGAACGGATCGTGAAAGCCACACCGGATCTCGGCTACCTCCATCGAGGAGTTGAAAAATTGTCCGAAGGTCTGACCTACATGCAGATCATCCCGCACACGGATCGGCTCGACTATGTCTGCGCCATGTCCAACAACTACGCGTACGTACGTGCCGTGGAAAAACTGCTCGAGATCACGGTGCCGATCCGAGCCGAATACATCCGGACCATCGTGGCCGAGATGCAACGCATCATCGGGCACCTCTTTTGGCTCGGCACCCAGGCCCTCGATATCGGCGCCATGACCGTGTTCTTCTGGACCTTCCGGGAGCGCGAAATATTGTTGGATATGTTCGAGAAGCTCTGCGGGGCCCGTCTGACCCTGAACTACTATCGCATCGGTGGTGTCGATAGCGATTTCACCCCCGAGCTGGTCCAGCGGATGAACGCGTTCCTCGATATCTTTCCCGAGAAGATCAAGGAATACGATTCGCTCATCGCGTCGAATCGCATCTGGATTGGCCGCACGAAAAACGTGGCCGTGCTCTCGGCCGCAGACGCGATCAACTTCGGCTGCACCGGGCCAGTATTGCGCGGATCGGGCGTCGCCTACGATGTTCGCAAGGTCGAGCCCTACGGCGTGTACGACAAAGTCGACTGGGAAGTGCCGATCGGCAAGAACGGCGACACCTATGACCGGTACTGGATCCGCATGGAAGAAATGCGGCAAAGCGCCAGGATCATCGCGCAATGTCTCGATCAGCTGCCATCGGGGCCGATCATGGCCGAGGCGCCGCAATATATCCCGCCGCCCAAGGAGCTGGTCATGCGGGACATGGAAAGCTTGATCCATCATTTCATCATTTACACCCAGGGTATCAAGCCACCGAAGGCCGAAACCTACTGTGCGACAGAGGCCCCAAAAGGCGAATTGGGATTTTTCATCGTCAGCGACGGCAGCGCCCGCCCCTACCGGATGAAGATTCGCTCGCCTTCATTTGTACACATGGGCGCCTTCGACCATATGGCGCGAGGCTACTTGATTTCCGACGTCATCACGATATTCGGAACCTATGACGTCGTGATGGGGGAGTGCGATAGGTGAGGGAAGGAGGATGCCCTCGTGCTCGCGCAACGCGCGGCCTCGGAAGGCCCTCGTTGGACGCGCGCAGTAAAGGGCACCCTCCGTTCCCTCACCGTGAGTGGGTGGACAGGAAAGCCAGATGCTGAAAGAGAAGTATCAGAAAGAAATTGACGACATCCTGAGCCGGTATCCGGTGAAGCGCTCGGCGTTGATTCCGCTGCTGTACCTGGCCCAACAGGACGAGGGCTTCGTGTCCGAAACGGCAATGAAGGAGATCGCGGGGCTATTGCGGCTGACCCCGCCCCAAGTCTATGAGACGGTCACGTTCTATACGATGCTCAATCTCAAGCGCGTGGGGAAGTTTCATCTCCAAGTCTGCAAGTCCCTGATGTGCGCGCTGGTCGGGTCGGATACGGTCATCGGGTGGGTCAAGACGAAACTCGGAATCGGACCGGGCGAGACGACGGCCGACGGACTCTTTACCCTCAGCACGGTCGAATGCCTCGCCGCCTGTGGCACCGCGCCGATGATGCAGGTCAACGAGGACTATTACGAACGGCTCACGGAAGTAACCTTCGACCGGATCCTGGCCGATCTCAAACAAAACGGGACCTGTTCGCTCAAAACCGGCCCGTTTATGTGGCCCGAACCGGAGAATGCCGTGAGGCGTGAAACGTAAGGCGTTAGGGGTAAGCAGACCCCTGGGTTTCGCCTCACGCCTCACGCCTCACGAAATAAAGATGCCAAAGCACGAACCAGTCCTTCTGAAGAACATGCTGCAGCCTGGCTATACCGGCAGCCTGCAAGACTACGAGCGCGCAGGTGGCTACCAGGCACTCCGCAAGGTTGTGGGGAAAGTGCCACCGAGCGAGGTCACCGCCATGGTGATGAAGTCAGGGCTCCGGGGGCGCGGTGGCGCCGGCTTCCCAACCGGTGTGAAATGGAATTTTCTCCCGAAGAACTATACGGGCCAGAAATACCTCTGTTGTAACGCAGACGAGAGCGAACCAGGCACGTTCAAGGACCGTCAACTCATTGAACGAGATCCTCACCAAATGCTGGAAGGCATCGTGCTTGCCTGCTACGCGATCGGAGCAGAATCCGCCTACATTTATATACGAGGCGAATTCGTCCTCGGGGCCAGGATCTTGGAACAGGCGATCGCCGAAGCGCGGACCGCTGGCTACATCGGCACGAACGTCCTGG
>JAQBES010000217.1:0-21919 GCA_032123755.1 Nitrospirota bacterium | reverse complement strand
GTCTGATTGAACGCTGTCTGCAGTCCATTGCTGCATCACTCGCCGTCATGCTCACGCCCAGTTTTACATCAGAAATTATTGTGGTCGACAATAATTCCACCGACAACACGGCCAATCTGGCAAGGCTGGCAGGTGCGCAGGTTGTGTTTGAGCCCGTCAATCAAATCGGTCGGGCACGCAATGCCGGCGCAGCTGTAGCGACAGGAGATTGGTTGCTGTTTCTGGATGCGGACAGTGTGTTAAATCCAGGGTTGCTTGCTGCTATCTTGCGGTTGATTGAAGACGGAAAGAGCGTGGGTTGTGGCAGCACTCTATACATGCAAGGATTGCCATGGTGGGCGAACTGGACATTGCAACTGTGGACAGGCGCGTCGATTCTGTTTCGCTGGGCGGCGGGTGCGCTGGTCGTGTGTCGTAGTGATGCGTTTCGTGCTATCGGTGGTTTCAGCCAGGAACTCTACGCTGCTGACGAAATAAGTTTAAGTGAGCATCTCAAGCGGTGGGGGCGACAACGAGGCCTTCGATTCATCATCTTGACACAGCATCCGCTGGAGACGTCATCGCGCAAGGTGGGACTCTACTCCGGGCGAGAGATTGCCGGTCAGATCCTGCGAGTCATTCTCCATCCACGGAGGACATTGCAAGACAAGAAGCAGTTATCAATTTGGTATGATGGACGACGTTGAAGGTCTCGATAACGGAGTTGTTGGCACGAAAAGAGGGGCTAGCATGCGACGATGGATTATCCTGTGGGTGCTGCTCATGACGGCGTTTGGCGCATTCGCCCTTTGGCAGGATCGCAAGGCTCAGGAAGAAGAAGTGCACACAAAGGCGCTCTGGCAGAAACTGACTGGGACCGACGACGTCTCCTCCCTTAGCGAGTGTGTCGAAAAGACAGAGTATGGGAGGGACATCGAGGCATGCCTGAAAATTCAGACGGCCATCGAGCAGGCCATCGGGCGATAGCGTGGGAGACCGGTTGACACGATCTGAAACTGCCACTCTGGTGAGCCAATCGCATGTAGGAGCGGCACGTACCGGTACGCGTCCACTCGCTGATGACGCATCCCTACTGCTCATAATTCTCGACGACCTGCGGCGGGCGAACTTCCGCATCGTTCGGGTCAAGCCCGACGTCGCGAAGGGCACGGCGCTGGCGCAAGAGGTCCCAGCACTGATCCAGTTCGATCTGGACTTGCGCGAGCCGTTTACGATCGGCTTTGGGGTGCGCCCGTTGCTCGTGCAATCGGTGTTCCTCTGCCACAAGGTGCTGAATATGATTGAGGACCGGCTGATCTTCGACTTGATTCTCCACGAGAGCCTCCTCCCACGCGGATGTGATTGGAACGGTCACGCTTTGATGGTACGCCCACCCGAAACTGCGGTCAATCGATGCTCTGGCCAACATGCAACATGATAACCCCGCGTAGGTTGCCAGAAGAAAGAGAATGTGCCTGGAACCCTTTCGCGGCACGTGGCGGGGATCTGGTTCATCTGGTCTATCTGGCTTATTTGGTGAATCTCGTTTGTGCGGTTCGACAAACGAGCGAGACAAGACAGATCTGCGCACCAGATAGACTGCCTCTGAATCCCTTGCCCTTCACATAGCATGAACTGAGCCTGGACCTGCCGTCACCGGCTCAGTTCCGACTTTCGCCAAGAGGCGTTCGCTAATTGGGACGAGTTGGCTCGAAGAGGGACCTGACTCCGACCAGGTAGACTTTATCAGCAGCGCCAAATGTCAGTTCGCGCGTCCAGCAGGCTTCTACTAACTTGACTGTTTGTTTCTCTTCTCTACTCCTCTCCTCGGTCGACACGCGCGTGTGCACCTCAAACACTTGTCCCCTCTCCGGGGACTGCGGCATCAAGAGCAAGAATCCTTCCGGGCTAGTATTGAGAGACAGGGCGTGGCCATCGGAGAATTCGACAATCTCATGGCCGGGGAAATGCGCAAGCTGATAAAAACATGTCTCGATCACCGGAGCACGCCGACCTCCCCTGCGGTCAGGATTGGCTGACTCGTCCATCGTTGAAGGGGTCTTCGAAGGAGTCACAGTTGACCTTGCTGTAGCACTAGGGGACAGGTTTGCTCACGTCTGCCAGGCCCGGCACCACTACTCTCCCCCACGCTTGTATAAATTCGCGGGGAATCCGGCGCCGCTGTCTGTATCTCGGACGACTTGATTTAGGCGTACAGCTTGTGATTCTTGTCTTTCTCCGCTGAACTGAACTCTTCCAGAACGATAATGATCCGAGAATCGTGGCTCGCTTCTCGATCGGGATGTCCGAATCCACGGAGCAGGAGCCGTTGTCCTGATTCAGACACGACTCGACTTACTTCGAAAGGTTCCCAGATATTATCCCTGAGACGATCGTCGAGGCGTTCTTGAATTTGGTCACGCAATGCAAGGAGTCGTGACGGAAGTGCGATCGAGCCCAATTCTGTCATTGCCTGGCCAGTGGTTCGTGTCAATTCGAGGGCTCGACGATTTACGTACTGCAGCTGCCGCGAGCGCGAGAAAACAAGAATCCCCGGGCTCGACTGCTGCGAAACCGTGTTGTCGCTGTACCCAGACAACACGAATGCTGTGCTCATCTCCGCCATGATATTCATGATACCCTCCTTAACACCTTTGTATCAGGATGAACTGGACAGGGCGTGGTAGCGCACCATTCTGCGCGGGCGGGATAGTGTTCGCCGGACAGGTCCCGAATTAGCAGACAAGGAAACAACGATATTCCATCCATAGTAGAGACCTACGGCACGGTCGCACACCTACTCAGGATATGCGACAGGGAGCCATCGTATATCAATGTGCCGAAAGAAGGGCAATTCCTCTAAAGGGTTATACGTGGTCATCGATGAGGCTAAGAGGTCCGATGACAGACAAGATGTGTTGTAACATCAATCGGTTATGATTCATCTATCAGGAGTTTTTCTTTGTCCAAAACCGTCGCATCGGGTGTTGAACGGGGCGGGATATTAGACGAAAAAGTGTCGGGAACAACTCCGTGGAGCGTGGCGAAGATCTGTTTTTTTGGCTCTTGGGCCTGCCTGGTTCTGGGAACGAGATAAACTAGGTAGACTCCTGGGACGCAGGATTTTGGGTCAGGCAGGTATATCTACCTATAAGGACCGCGGGGGAAATACAGAAACCAATTTGCGTGGCGGGGCATGGGGGGGATGCGGCCACAGTCCCAAAATGTTTCATACCCCCCACGTATGGTAACAATGTGTGGGTATGTCACCATCAGGGTGTGTTGATAACTCAGCCTCGATCCAATGTTGGCTAGAACTGATTCCAGAGCATTTGGTTTGTTACTTCGTGGTGAAAGAGCACTTCAGAAATCTTCACCCTCGTGCCGAGCTCTTTAGGGGAACGATCTGCCACCAGCTGTTTGAAGCTTGCATACTTTTGCTTGCTGTCCTCACCGAGGATCTCGCCGATAAACTTCGACGATTTAAACAGAGCGATCGCATCATTGATGTAACACGGAAGGTATCGCACACGGTCACGTGTCGTCTCGTCCTCTTCCAGACGCTCCCCTTCAAAGCCGGTCTTGAGCATCGTGTACAGGACGAGGTAGGGGTTGGCATCGGGGGCGACTGAGCGCAACTCGATGCGCGCAGTCTTTTCGTTGGCCATCGGAACGCGAATCATAGAACCGCGATCGATCGCCGAGACTTTGACCTGGTTCGGTGCCTCAAAATGCGGATCCAGGCGGCGATAGGCATTCACCGACGAATTAAACACTAGACAAATCTCCGGCGCATGATTAAGGAGTTTGAGAATGAAGTCCCACGCCACATCAGAAAGGCCATTTTTCCCCTTCGCATCGTAGAAGGTATTCTTGCCATTCTTACTCAAGGAGAAGTTGGTGTGCATGCCGGAACCATTGACCCCAACGAATGGCTTCGGAAGGAACGTGGCCGTGTGGCCCATGGATCGAGCCACTTGGCGACAGACTAGCTTGTACAACTGCACATTGTCTGCCGCACGAACAACATCCGCATAGGAGAAGTTCATTTCGAACTGCGAGGGCGCGACCTCTGGATGATCTTTTTCGTTCTTGAAGCCCAGTGCACGCTGTGCCTCCGCCGACTTATCAATGAATTGGCGAAGCGTGTCCATCGGGAGCGAGTGATAGTACCCGCCCGTTGAGATGAGTTTAAACCCATGCTCGCCGTAGCGTTGCTCGGCGTTCTGCCCGTCCACGAGGAAGCCTTCTATTTCGCAGGCGGCATACGCAGTAATGCCCTGTTTTTTCTTGAGAATCTCCGTATACGATTTCAGCACGCCGCGGAAGTCGCTGTGATAGGGCGTACGATCACCGTTTAACACGGACGCAAAGAAGATCGCTTTCCCTGCCCCAATCACGTCGGCCGGAACGTAGCGGATGGACGACCAGTCAACTTCAAGACGCAGGTCCGACTCATGTTGCGGCGTGAACCCGCGGATGGACGACCCGTCAAATGTAAGATTCTCCAGCGACTCCAGAAGAAACTTCTTGTCGTAATCGAGCATGTGAAGTCGACCTTCAATATCGGAGAAACACAACGTCACGGCTTTGATCTGCTTCTCCTTTTTAAGCCACGCCGTATATTCCTGCGCCAGCTCTTTTGCACTGGCCCTCTCGGCATGCTGTGCCGCCGTTAGATTCATCTCTTCCAGCTCGTCATACGGTATCTCGAGGAAGCTTTTAAGGTCATCAGATTTATTTTTAGCCATGGTTCCTTTAATAGGCTCTAGGCACGAACGTGTGGGGCTGCATACAACAGGAAGCATCCGCTAGTGTCGGCATCTTGGGTTCACGCTCCTCCTGATCAGAGAACCCCAAGGAGCGGCTACCGAGATCGGAATGCGAATCACAGGTCGTGCAAGTCAACTCTTCTTGTCGAATTCCTCCGCACGGGCTCCCCAATTTCCGAAGATCGCTCGGTTCGTTGAAAAATGAAACAGCACGGGCGACCCTGCACTAAGGTAGGAGGTCGCCCGTGTGTGGCGCTTAGGACGCCGAACGTGTCTCTCATATACAGATCCTGAAGACCCGTGCGAGGGTGGCTTCAAAGGCGACTCGTCAGGGTAGATGCGACTCTATTCCAGGCGCTTGTGTTCCTCACGCCTGCTCTGGCTTTCCACAATGACTCATCGGTTATGTGTTTCCCTTACGCGGGAAGGCGACAGTCGATGGAGAGCCGGCTAGCGTGACTGACGAGGAGCCAGCCCTTAACTCGGCGGGCCATTGTGATCCGGCGGACTAAGGTCTTCCATTTCACCTCCTCCTTGGTTCGGAATGAGTCGAATGGGAACCAGTCTGCGAACAGTTTCATCCTTACGCTTCTTCAGAGAATGTGTCAACGGGCGACATGCAAAATTTTCCTGACAGGCCTAGGCATAACCCGTGCCATCCAGATACTGGTTCCGCAAGGAATGAAAGCAACTACAGAGGGGGATCATGGAGGGCCCCAGGCTGCCAGTAACTGTTCACGGACATGGCAGGGGTCGGTTTCTTCTGGTCTATCTGATCTTTCTGGTATTTTTGTCTGTCCGGTATGATTTGGTTTGAGGAACGAGAGAGACAAGCAGCCCGCGCACCAGATAAACCGCCAAGGAGTCGCCGTTCGCCTCGCGACAACAGCACGGGCCAGGCTGACCCTAACGAGGTAGATTATCCCCGTTTTTTCAACGCACCAATTCAGGGGTTTTGTCCACTCGCTGGAGTGGTTCAGCAAGAACTATTTTTGATTTGGACCACAGTGTATCTCGTGTGATCGAAGACGATCTGTGGAAAGTCAGCCCCATGATAGGAGGCTCTGATCAAGACGAGATTGCGGTACTTCTACTTTCGATTGAGAATTGCGTTCTTGGCCGAAGTGAGAAGGGCCGTATGAGAAGTGCCTTGAGGGGGATGCGCGGTTGCCACTCCTATAGCAACGGTAGGGCCGAGATCCAAGGCCTCGATGGTTTTCTGGAGCTGGTCCGCCATAGGCTTCGCATCCTCAGCGCCTGTACCAGATAACAGCACAACAAACTCCGCGCCCCGATACCGTGCCACGACCTGGCCTGGCTGGGCGAAAGTTCCTTGTGCAGCCTGAGCGATTTTCTGTAGGCACTCGTCACCCGTGGTGTACCCATAGGTGTCGTTAAAGGCCTTAAAATTTTCCAGGGTCAGGAAGAGAAGCGAAATAGGAAGGTGTTCTTGTGCCGCGCGTTCCCACTCCTGCTCGAAGAACTCATCGAAACTCCAGCAGTTCATAATGCCCGTTAAGATGTCGCTACTCAGCGGGACTTGGATGTTCGTCTTCTGGGGGACCATCTTCTGTGACTGCGCGCGCTGGTTGGCGTCTTCTTGGATTCTGAGTACCATTGCGATCTTGGCTAAGAGCTCAGCCTTGATTACGGGTTTTCGGATATAGTCGACAGCACCGCGCCGAAAGGCCAATTGGATAGTGCCGGGGGTCGTATCAACCGAGACCATCAGGATCGGGACCGCTTCAAATTGCTTCATAGATTTAATCCGCGTGCAGGCGTCGAGTCCATCGAACCCAGGCATCCTGACATCAAGCAAAATCAAATCGATGGGGGCCAAAGACTCGCCCTCAGTTAACCCCTTCAAGTACTGCAACGCTTCTTTCGCTGAGTTAGTAGTGACAACTGCGTAGTCAGCGGACTTCAGGTAGGTCCCGACGAGCAGACAATCATCCAGTGAGTCATCGACGAGTAAGATGGCCATAGATCGCTCTCAGAATCAATACGTTACCCTACCAGGAATGGACCGGCCAGCCAAGGCATTGCTGAGAAATGAAATTGAGAGAAGGGGGAGGAACAACTTCCACCTATGAGCCACCGCTATTCTTACTGGTTGATACTATTTGTCTCTGAACCAGCGGGAGCATGCGTCGAAGGACCTGATCAATCGAAATGAATCGAGAGGGAGTTGCGGTATGGTTCTGAACACTGACAAGATGAAACGGTGGCAGGACTGATTTCGCGGCGCGTGGCGGGGATCTGGTTCATCTGGTGTCTTCGGTCTGTCTCGTGTGTGTGGTTCAAGGACCGAGCGAGACCAGCCAGCCCCGCGCACCAGATAGACTACCTCTGAATCGCCCTCCCCTCACACAAGGCGCCCACAATACAGTAATCCCTGTTCCATGCCAGACGGAGGCATGGTCGAGGCCATACAAAAAAAGTAGAATGTCCCAATTTCATTTCCTGCGTTGTATCGTTGGGTCGCACAAGGGCCTCATGAGGATCTGAACGATGAAGGGTGAGACACAGATGGAGTACTCCCTGCGCCAGATTCCCCCGGGGATCTGGGTGTTGGGTGTTGTCAGCTTGCTGATGGACATCTCGTCGGAAATGATCCATAGCCTGCTGCCCTTGTTTATGGTCACGATACTGGGGACCAGCACTATAGCGGTCGGCTTGGTTGAAGGGCTCGCCGAGTCGCTGGCGCTGATCGTCAAAGTCTTTTCAGGAACGCTGAGCGATTACTTGGGCAAACGGAAGGGGCTAGCCTTGTTCGGCTACGCCTTAGGCGCATTCACCAAGCCGCTCTTTGCCATAGCCTCTGGCGTCGGCCTCGTCTTGACCGCTCGCCTGCTGGACAGAGTCGGGAAAGGTGTGCGTGGTGCGCCACGGGACGCCATGGTCGCGGATATCGCCCCACCGCAGCTCCGGGGTGCTGCGTTCGGCTTGCGTCAGTCTCTCGATACAATCGGAGCGTTCCTCGGCCCCCTGCTCGCGGTCGGGTTGATGCTGCTCTGGGCCAATGATTTTCGAGCCGTCTTCTGGGTGGCCGTTTTTCCAGGGATGTTGGCCGTAGCGCTCTTATTGTTCGGTATTCATGAGTCTGAGCATCGGCAGGCGTCCAAGGGCAAGAATCCCATTCGATGGGACAATCTTACCCGTTTAGGGTCGGCCTACTGGTGGGTAGTGGGATTCGGAGCCGTCTTCACGCTGGCTCGCTTTAGTGAGGCCTTTCTGGTCCTCCGCGCTCAACACATCGGAATTCCCGTCGCCTTAGTCCCCCTCGTCATGGTTGCGATGAATCTGATCTATGCCTTATCGGCCTATCCGTTCGGCAAGCTCTCCGATCAGATGAGTCACATGAGGCTGCTCACAATTGGGCTTCTGGTTTTGATTGCGGCCGATTTGGTATTGGCTATGAGCGATCATTGGGGTACTGTCCTGTTGGGCGTCGGGTTGTGGGGCCTTCATATGGGCATGACGCAAGGTTTGCTCGCCAGCATGGTAGCCGATACCGCACCAGCCGATCTTCGAGGGACTGCGTTTGGTTTTTTTAACCTCGCCAGCGGCCTGGCGATGCTGATTGCCAGCGTACTAGCAGGATTCCTGTGGGATCAGTTTGGCGCATCATTCACATTCTATGCAGGGGCCGTGTTTTGCGGGATCACTGTCCTGGGGCTAACCCTTTACCAGTTGAAGAGCAAAAAATGAGTGTCAGGTCGTTTGATTCAGCCTTTCGCGGCTCGTGGCGGGAGTTGGTTTATCTGGTCTTTCTGGTCAATTTGGTTTGTTTGGTTTCGCTCAACAAGAAAAACAAAATAGACTACACAAGCGAGATAAACTGGCTAGCCTCGCCTGCCTCTGGTTTGTCCTTCTTCTCCCGCCCTGGCACCGGAAAAGATTAAGAGCCTGCAGTCGTGTCCCGCTGATGGCGCTTACCTACACCTTCCAAGATCGATTGGGAACCTGCTATATTTATCTCTCACCATTTTTGAGGCTACCCATGGACATGTTGATGATCGTGTTTCGCACTTCACTGAAAGAGCGCGTGCACGAATTATTGCAGACGTGCGGGGTTATGGCCTACACTGAATTTCCCGAGACGGTTGGGACGGGACAATCGGGATCGACGGAAGGGATCTCGTTCTATGCGGGGGGGAACAGTGTGATCCTGGTTTCGCTCGAACCAGCTCAACGTGACAAGGTAGCCGGCGCGGTCAAGGCCTGGTGTGCAGAAGCGCAGCACTCAGGATGGGTCAAGCCCGCTATCCGGATATTCTCCTGGCCTTGCACGCAACTCATTTAGCAACGGACCTGCTCCTGAAGACGGCTTATCGAATCTCTGACCTACGGAACCCCGCGTGGGGGCCGTTAGCCTAAGATTTATTGAAGAATCCCTCAGTAACGAGTCGCCATCCTTTCCGAGGCTCGCATGGCACGGCGCACACAGGCTCAGCTGCAACAGACCTATCGAGAGCAAGCGCTCAAAATGTTCCCGTGGATCTGTGCGCACTGCGGCCGAGAATTTGACGGCAAGAAGCTGAGCCAGCTCACGGTTCATCACAAGGACCACAATCACGACAACAATCCACCGGACGGGAGCAACTGGGAATTGCTCTGTCTCTACTGTCACGACAATGAGCACCAGCGGAATCAGATGGCTGACGCGTCTGGTGAGGCACCGCCGGGCCGAAAGCAAGATCAGCCGGCGACCTTTACGCCCTTCGCCCATCTCGCGGACTTGCTCAAGCGCAAGACATAGCCGTCCTCTGGTTTATCACCGGCGATTCCGGCTGGACGAGCGAGACAGACGCGACAAGGTGGAGATCCGCACTCATCACATCTCGCCTTTCGCGCTCTTCCTGCACGTCTCGCAATTTTCGCACTGGTCATGAGTTATTGACCAGTGGCTCCTCGTTCGTACTATATGCTATACGCTATCAGCCTTGAATCTTTGGCCATAAGTTCCATGTCATTCACCCTACGCTCATGAGTGCTGCTCATCCCCGCGATCCGTTGCACGGGATCACGCTGGAGACCATCATCAAGGAACTGGTCGAGCGGTATGGGTGGGCCGAGATGGGAACTCGCGTCCCGATCCGCTGTTTCCTCCACGACCCCAGCGTGAAATCCAGCCTCACGTTTCTCCGGAAAACGCCCTGGGCGCGGGAGCGGGTCGAAGGGTGGTACATCGCGTATAAAGACATGTGAGCGAAGTCTGCCGGCCCCTACAAGCTGAAACTTTCCGGAACCAAGGAACGACGACTCTATGGCCTCGAACGCGACCATTTTCAAAGCGACAGTCCAAATCGCCGACATGGACCGCCACTACTATAAGGACCATACACTCACCCTGGCACGCCATCCGTCTGAAACCGACGAGCGCATGATGGTGCGTGTGCTGGCCTTCGTGCTGCACGCACATGAGGCGTTATCGTTTGGCCGTGGGTTAAGCACCGAAGAGGAGCCGGCGCTCTGGCAGAAGGATATGACAGGCGCCATCGACCTCTGGATCGAGGTGGGCCAGCCTGATGAGAAACCCATTCGCCAGGCCTGCGGTCGCGCGAAACGGGTCTGTATCTATACCTATGGCGGCCGTGGCGCTGAGCAGTGGTGGGAGAAACACATGGTCCCACTCGAGCGATTGAATAATTTGGCCGTACTGAACCTGCCCCTTGACGGGGGCCGCGCCTTGGCTCAGCTTGCGCAGCCCAGCATGCAGCTGCAATGCACCATTCAAGAAGGACAGATTTGGATGGCCAATGGAGAGAGCAGCGCGCACATTGAATTGACGACTTTGAAAAGCGTTGCAACCCCGCTCGGGCGGTGATCCGTGGACGGCAGACTATGTCTGCGATAAGAAGGTGGAACGATGAAAGAAAAGAGACGCATTCCTACGAGTGCTGAGCCGATCGTCTGGACCAGTCCATTCGCAGCCCTGAAGAATGTGGGCCTGCCATTGGGGCCAGAGGTGCGGCCTGGTGTCACTCCAGGCGACGCGGCATCCATCGCACTCAAGAAAAACCGCGGGCGGGTGGATATCATTCGCCAGACTGCACACCGCGGCGGCAAGACCGTGACGGTCGCCAGGGGCTTTCGCGGCATCGGTCTGGCCGAGAAAGAGACTCTCGCCAAGGAGATGCAGAAAGCCTGTGGTGCCGGGGGCACGGTGAAGGAGGGACAGATCGAAATTCAAGGCGACCAACGTGAGGCAGTTGCCCGCATCCTGACCAACGCCGGTTTTCAGCCGGTATTTGCTGGAGGGTGACAGACCTAGCAGATTACGGAAAACGATATTGGCTCCCGAGAAGTTGGATGGTCCACACGTCTGGGACAAGCCCGGTCCATCTGGTCTATCTGGTTAGTCTGGTCAACCAAATAAACGAGACAAACTAGACAGACCGAACTGACCAAAAGAACAAGACCGTCTGGGCGGCGGACGGGAGTTCAACGCCAGAAGTTCGAGGTGTTCGGAACGTCGAAGTCCGAACTTCTGGTCGTGCCTTTCTCGCATGTCTCGCGCGTCGCGCCCCACGGTCGTTGGCACTGCGTGAGGCGCTTCCGTCGATTGACTTCCTCCCCAAACCGCGGTACAGGTTGCACCATAGTTTTGACAGTGCGTGCTCACGCTTCGTCCATTACAGAGAGGCCACTATCATGAAGAACGTGGAAATGACCGTCGAAGGGACTATGCTGACGATCAAGGTAGATCTGTCCAAAGAGTTCGGGCCCTCTGCTTCGGGGAAGACGATCATCATTGCCTCGACGGAGGGCAATGTGACCATTCAAAACCGCGAGGAGAAGGTCGGGCTGAACGTCTACCGGAAGAAATAATAAGAGCTTCAATTCGAAAACGAGACTGGATGAAATTCATGGGGCGGGAGTCTTTTCTGCGAGCGGGAAAGGATACCAGGAACTGTGTCCGACCTTCTGACTTCGGACAGGCAGCGAGCGTATAATAGGTTGCTGATCTTCATCGTGAACGCCGAAGGGGAGGCCAGTCATGCCGGCTCTTTGAACAAGAGCTATCGGGGAAGGTCCAAACCAAGCACGTGAGCAATACAGCCAAATTTGACGTGATCCGTTTCTACCTACGCCAGCAGTTTCCCAAACACCACATCGCCGATTTCCAGGAAGGAACCAGTCGTGCACAGGTTTTCCGTGTCGATGGGCCGCAGGGCCACCCCCTCCATTACGCTGTCATCGGGTTCGACTTTCTCCTCGACCAGGCAACCGAAGACCTTCAAGAGGTTCTCGTGTCTTCCGGTTTAGGAAACAAACTGAAGGAGGCTGGAGCTTCACCGGTGATGGTCTCAAAGACAGGTTTCAGCACTGAAGGCAGTATTGCCTTAGTCTGACCATAGCTGAGATACACCACCCCGCTGCACTCGTGACGTCTGAAGAGCGTGCGATCACCTGCACCGTCGTTATCGGATAGGATCTCACGACAGATACGCACCATCGCCGACGGCCAAGCGAGAGGTCATGACGGAAAATTGGACGGCGATCACTCTAGACGGCTCGACTCTTTTATGGAGGCAGAGTGCAATCAGACGAATGGGCACAGGCAGGCAAAGGTCCCAGAGCGCAACCATCAACGTGCGTGGCGTACCGCTGACACACGTCGATGGGCGCAGTAGGTGCTGCTTCGGTCAGAATAGCCGAAGCGCGGGCTGCATTAGCCCCTCTTCTTGGCAAGCTTGTCGGCGCGCTTTTCCTTCACCGTCTTGGCTGGTTTTTTCTTGGTTGCTTTCTTCTGTGTCATGCCCTTGGCCATTGAGTATCTCCTCTGATGTGGGTTGAGTGATGTCGCATCGCGACGCAATCGCCGCCCCCACTTCATACGCCAATTTCGAAAAAAATGGAATAGGGCATGTGAAGTTCTCTCCTCGATTGACTTCGCTTCCCACCCACTGTACAGCTTGCACCATTCGAACGATCTGTCCGTCTGACCGGACGCTGTCTGTGGAGGTGCGCCATGGGAAATCCAGAGGGCAATAAGGAGCGAGAGGGGTTCGCCGATGCAATCAACCGCGCGGCATTCGGCAACGAGCGTGTGCTGTTGCGTCGACGTGGCCGAGCGGTTGCTGCAGTGGTGCCCATCGATGATCTGCGACTCCTGGAGGCCCTGGAAGATCGTATCGATCTCGTCGATGCCCGCGCGGCCTTGGCTCAGGCAAACAAGAAGGGCGCCCAATCGCTTGATGTCATTTTGAAAGAATTGGGGTTCTGATTGCACCAGGCAATCTCTACAATTTTTATGGCCCCTCCTGCTGGGCAGCAACTCCATGAACTTGCCAAACCGTTTCGGAAGCTTCTCGTGAAACGGCTTCATGCACTCCGCACCAGTCCTCGTCCCCCGGGCGTCATAAAGCTCGAGGGGGTGGACCACCTCTATCGGATTCGCGAAGGCGACTATCGGATTGTCTATGCGATTCGAGGAAAGGACCTTATCGTGCTGGCCATCAAGAGTCGCGCTCGCACAGAAGTCCCTCACTCCTGAACGACTTCGGCTCACCCGCTGTTCGTGGAGACACCACGCCGACCAGGCGCTTCGTAGTAGGACTCTCGCAGGATAGCCGCGCGAGATAGGTGGGACGAACGAGGGTTCGAGGTCCGAGGTTTTCGGAACGTTGAACCAGGAATTTCGAACGTGGGATCGCGCCTTTCTTGCATCTCTCGAGCTTCTCGCGCTAGGTCTGTGGCGCTGGAGGATTTTCTCAGCATCCTGCTAAAGTACGCTGCTGGCAATCTCTTGATAGTAGGATTCCAGCATGACCGTGCGGGCTGGTTCGACAATCACCAACTGACGTTGATCCAAGGTGTTGGCGCAATACAGATAGACCCCCTCTTCTGCTTGCCCGAGTTCGACATGCAGCTGACGACCGTTTGGCCCCTGGTTCGTGGTCTCTTTGAGGAGGTGCGTATCGTGAAGCGTTTCCCAGACTCGCTGCGCGGACGGCCAGTGGTTCTCATAGAGCGGGGCGTCCGGATCGGTTGAATCGGTTTTTAGGTTGTTTCGATCAAACGGACCGCCAGCGTCTGGCTCCGGCGATTCATCCCATTGAAACTGCTGCGGCGCTCCCCTCCCCAATACATAGAAGGGTCCATCGTCCGCCACTTCTTCGACGAGCTGATAGTGAATCGGCTTTGGCGCTTCGACCGGCTGTAAGTCTCGCCCTGCCAATGCACGCTGGAACGGTACGCGACGCGCAAGCTGTCTGGTCTTCTCGGACACGATCATGCGGCCGTCCTGGGCCAAAGACGCGCGAAGCTGATCCAGTCGAATGCCGATGCCCGTTCGTTGTTCGAACGCAGTTTGCTGCTTCGCATCACGGGCACGTTCGAACGTCTGCCAGCTGTGACTTGGAATCCCCGGGTCTTGTTCGGCCTGCACCAGCGCATGGGTGGCCACAATCAGATCGTACGCTCCCGCAAGGTGTTCAGACTCGACGTCGACGCACTCAAATCGGATATTCCTCAGACCAAGCTTTCGCGCCTTCTCTCGTGCTACCGCAATCGACGCCGGCGATCGATCGATGCCGACAAACTGCCTGTCGGAATATTGAGTCGCATAGAAGGTTGACAGAATTCCGACACCACAGCCGAAGTCGAGGATGCTGCTCGCATTTCCGAAACGAGCCGCCACGTGTGAACCAATCTCGCAGTAATATTCGTAGCGTTGGCTGTAGAGGACTGGAAGGATCAGCGGCTGTGTAGTCAGGTCGTAGAAGGCGACTTCATCGCGACGTTCTCCTGCCCGCTTTCGATCGATCTGTGCGTTGAGTTGAATCAGATCTGCAGGAGAGAACTGTTTTCGCTGCCAGGCGAAATAGTCGGCGTCGGACGTGAAACGTTTGAGGCCCCACCAGGCTAAATGTTCGTGAAGCGTCGCTCGTACCTCGGCTCTCGGGTCACGATCCACGCCAGACGCCTCACGGTCTTTTCAACATGATCGCGTCAAAATACGTCTCCGGCACCGGATGCGGGTAGCGCAGTTGGCCCGAGCCGAAGGCGACATACTTTTCGCAGGTCAACTGCTCAAGACCGATCGGGCCCTTAGCATGGAGACGCGAGCCACTGAGCCCGATATCGGCACCCATGCCGTAGCTATCGCCGGCATTGAGCCGGGACGAGGCATTCACGAACACTGCACTGGCATCCACTTCGCGCGTGAACCGCATAGCCGATTCATAGCTCGTGGTCGCGATGACAGCGGTGAGACAGGGTCCCTGCGCCACAATGTGCGCCAGGGCCTCGTCCATATTTGCAACCATTTTAACGGCCAATACGGGCCCCTGGAATTGGGTGTGCCAATCTTCCTCCTTTGCCGGGATGATCGAGGCATGTCCAGTCATCGCCATTTGCCCCATGAGAGCCATGGTCTTGGGACAGGCCCGCACCTCGATTTTAAACTCTTCGAGCATGCGGTTAACCAGCGGTGGCAAGAACTGTCGCCCAATCACCTGTTGCACGAGCAGCGTGTCGAGCGAGTTCGACGCAATAGCTTTCTGTACCTTAGAGTTAATCGCCACGTTTTGCGCCATCGGCATATCGGTGTCGGCATCCACGTACATATGTGTGAGCCCCCCGTCGTAGCAGAGCACCGGCATCTTCGCCTGTTCGATGACGGCTTTGCGGAGGCCAGTCCCGCCACGCGGGATAATCGCATCGAGACTTTTACCGGACCGAATCAGCTCGACCGCCACCTCTTTTTCCGGACGTTCGATGATGATCCATGCGCCGACCGGTACGCCGTTCTGTTCCGCGGCTTCACGCAGTCCTCTCCCGATAGCCTGCTGCGTCTGACCCCACTCTGGCGCGCCACGAAACACACAGAGGTTGCCCGACTTGAAGCAGAGCGCAATCGATTCCACTGTAATGAGCGGGCTCAGTTCGGACACTACGCCGATTACTCCGATCGGGACCCGGACACGGCTGACTTGCAATCCGTCCGGCCGTTCCCACCGTGATGTGACTGCACCGACTGGATCTGGAAGATCCGCGATTATGCGGAGACGCTCGACCATCTCCTTGATATCGTCCGTCGTCATGCGTAAACGGGCCACGGCGGCTTTCATTCGGTCCTTCATGACATCGGCCTCGAAGGACTTCCCGACCGCATCTACATCCTTCTCATTCGCGGCCAGAATCTTCTCCTCGTCAGCCGCTAATCGATCCGCCATCGCGCGCAAGGCTTTCTCTTTGACAGGGCCAGACAGAAGCGCGAGTGGCATTGTCACATTACGGCATTCTTTCAATAGCTTATCTATGTATAGTTTAACTGGAACTTCTGGCATCATGAACCTCGTGAAACGTGCGGCGTGAAGCGAATTCGCCAATGACTCTCTCGAAAACTTCCGACGACTATAGCACGCGGTATTTTTACACGTAAAGCAGGGGGAGGGTGGCCTGTGCACTTCCAACTGCGCGCGTCAATGATCCTTCCAAGCTAGCTCGCTTTTCCTTCCATGGAATGGCACCCGTGTTGGTCCCACTGCGCCCGTCGAGCGTGCACATTCTGGTCGTGTGCGCTACGGGAACAAGGGATCGGCGCGGGTGTCATTCCATCTCTTTTCATTGTGCCCGATCTGCGAGCAAGGAGGGCACCTGGCCGTTCCCTCTTCACCCTCCCTTCAACCTCTCCTCCTGCCGGGCCAGGAACCACCCCACCCATCCCCAGAGCAGCGCCAGGGGGACCAGGACCCATACCATCTGCCCTGCCGTAACACCCAGCGTCTTCACCCCAGTCACGATCCACCCTGTCGTAGCATCGCCTCCGCGTGAGATCGCTGTATCGATAAAGTTCTTGGCCTTATATTTCTCCTCCCGACTGACCACCGTGAAAAGGACCTCGCGAGCCGGCTTGGCGAGTGCATATTCACCGACGCGCCGCACGATGGTAAACAGAATGAAGACGACCAGGAACGGCATGACGCCGATTACGCCAAACCCGATGGCGCTCGCCACGGGAAGAACGACGAGCGCCGACGCCAACCCGAACCGGCAGATCACGCGGCTCGTCACAGTCATCTGCATCAGAAACGTGAGCACGTTGACAACCAGGTCGATGAGCGCAAATAGGCGGGTGCGCCCTTGAGGGGAGGGAATCTGTTCACTCACCAACCGCATTTGTTCCAGATATAAGAATGTCGCGGTCGTCGTGAGGAAGAACAGATAGAGGCAGATGCCGAGAAGATAGGGCGACGAAAGTGCCAGCCTGACCCCCGCCCAGATACTGCCGCCAAGCGGTTCACCCTGCCGATCGACCTGTCGAGAGGGTCGCGCCATCGCC
The DNA here is from genome assembly GCA_032123755.1 of Nitrospirota bacterium. Classification (GTDB taxonomy): domain Bacteria; phylum Nitrospirota; class Nitrospiria; order Nitrospirales; family Nitrospiraceae; genus Palsa-1315. The sequence goes on along the minus strand of JAQBES010000217.1, from coordinate 4,873 downwards.
CATCGATCCAGCTGATGGACGCAGAACCCGCAGGCGATGAGAAATCCTACCGAGATGAGCAGCAGCGCAGGAATCGGGATGAGATAGGTCAACCCCGTGGAGAGAAGCGGGCCAACCATCGCACCGATACCGCCGCCCGCGGCAATCACGCCAAAGAGTCGGGCGCCCTGCGTGGGGGTAAAGAGGTCGGCCATGACACTCCAGAAGACCGACACGACGAACAGATTGAACACCGATAGCCAGACGAAGAAGGTGCGGGCCACCCACTGTGGAGACAGGTGGCTCGTCATCGCCACGAAGAACAGGACCAAGTGAAGACCGAAAAATGCATACACGGTCAGAAGCAACCGATAGCGCGGCACGCGGGCGGAGAGCCACCCGAAGAGCGGCGCCACGAGCAGCAGCGTCACGAAGGTGGCGGTCATCATCCAGGGCAGGTGCTGCACCCCGCCCTCGATCGCCATCTCATCGCGAACGGGACGCAGAATGTAGTAGCCGCAGAGAAGACAGAAAAAATAGAGGAACGCCCAGCCCACCGGGACGGCCTCGTCCGGTTCTGCATCGGTCACCGCGGGGAGCACGTCTCGAAGCCACGCCATACGAACGGCATCCTGCCGTGACCGACTCTCCCACGCAAGGAGAAAATTTGCTAGAATGCGCGAAGTCCACGATCTTGTAGCATGCGCACAGACGATTGATGATCGACCTACGCAGCGATACAGTCACGAAACCCACCGACGCCATGCGAAAAGCGATGGCACGCGCGGAAGTTGGGGATGACGTCTACGGCGAAGATCCCACCGTGAATCGCCTTCAAGAGATGGCGGCCGCGATGTTTGGGAAAAAGGCCGCACTCTTCGTGCCGTCCGGTACGATGGCCAATCAACTCGCCATTCGCCTCCACACGCAACCGGGCCAAGAAGTGATCGTCGAGAGTACGGCGCACATCGTGCGCTACGAGCAGGGTGCCGCCGGAGCGCTTGCAGGCGTCCAACTCCATTGGGTCGTGGGAGTTCGGGGCCTCATCTCTGCCGAGCAGGTTGAGACGGCAATCCGTCCTAAAGACCCACACACGATTCAAACAGCGCTGATCTGTCTGGAGAATACTCATAATAGCGGCGGTGGAACAATTTATCCGCTGGCAACGATTGAGCGGATTCGCGCGGTGGCTGCCTCCCATGGCATCCCCATGCATTTAGACGGCGCACGGCTATTCAATGCCATCGCCGCGACCACCTTGCCGCCGGCCTCCTATGCCCAGCACTTTGACACCCTGTCGGTGTGTCTCTCGAAAGGATTGGGGGCACCAGTCGGCTCGCTATTGATGATGAACGATCTGACCCTCCTGGATAAGGCCAAGCGGCTGCGCCGTATGTATGGAGGTGCGATGCGACAGTCCGGCATCCTTGCCGCCGCCGGCATCTATGCCCTCGAGCACCATATCGGGCGATTGAAAGTGGACCATGACCACGCCAAGCGGCTGGCGCGACGGCTGCAACAGGTTCCGGCGGTCAGGATCAGCCCTCAAGATGTCGACACGAATATCGTCATCTTCGATGTAATCGGCCATCGCCTGACTCCCCCGGCGATCGTCGCCGCGTTGAAACAGGAGGGACTCTTGATCAGTGCCATCGGTGGCAACAGCTTTCGGGCTGTCACCCATTTGGATATCTCCAGTGTCATGATCGAAGAATCCTGCGAGATCTTTGCCCGTGTATTAGTAGACTAGCCCCCATGATTGATGAGCGCTTCCACTGAAATCGCATAGAAACAAGCCGAATAGGTCGTGGCGAGAGGAAAGACATTCCTTCTTGTCGCCCCTAGCCTCTGGCCCCGCGCCTCTCTCCTGAACATAGGCGATTGCAGTAGACGCGCTCATCAATAGTGAGGACAGGCGTCCGCTCATTGACACTGCTCCCCCTGAAATCTAGAATGCCTGCGTGATGGAGCACCAATGCCGCTAGAAATTGTGTCGTTCGAACACATCAGCCGGATCCTTGAGGTTACCGACTTGCTCGGTCTGAACCGCGAGTGGGTTGAAATCCCGTTGTCCCCAGAAAGCCCAGGTGTCGTCCGGCGGTTGACCAATGGCAAGCTGGAAATCGTTGTCGATGCGGACCAGCCGTTCGAGGACTGGCTGGGATCGCTCCCGAAAGATATTCAGCTCGTACAGGGAGCTTAAATGGATAGCCCAGCCACCCACCCTATCCCCACGTCAGAAGAGCTGAAGGCAGAACTCCTGGCGATGCCGGAGCCGCCAGAACAACCGGACCCGATCGACGAACCGGGATTCGAAGAGCTGGTCGCGGTGGCCTTGCGCCACGTCCGCGGCCGCCGCGGCGGCGATCTCGTCAGTGTGATCCTGGTGGGGTCCAGCGTTCGGCGCGCCATCACGACTCACAGCGACATCGATCTCATTGCGCTCGTGAAAGGACAGGCTGACGGCCACGAAATCGTCCGTGTTGCCGATCGTTTGGCCGACATCCGGTATCGCGGGCATCAAGAGTTTGAGGAAGACCTCCCCTACTCGCCGCGCCTCCCGTCTCTCTTACGGAAGGCCCGCATTCTCTTCGATCACGACGGCATCGGTGCCAGGCTCATCGAACGTGCCAACCATCGGTTCCGACAGGGGCCGCCCCCTGTTAGCATCAATGAACAGATTCGGATGAAGGCGGAGTGTTTCCATTGGCTGGGAAAGGCGCGAGATCTCGCCGACAAGCCGGCGACCGCGCAGTATCTCCTCTCGATATTTTTCGATGACTTCGTCAGCTCGTTTTTCCGGCTACGAGGCTTTTGGCTGACCGCGCCGGGTGACGTGCTAAAGTTCATCGCCTCCCGCGATGCGGGGCTGGGTGACTTGGCCGGGCGGTTCATGACTGCAGCCACTTTGCCTGAGCGGCTCAACTTGGGCCGCGATCTTGCCGATACTCTTTTTAAGGACGTGCCTAATCCTGCCAGAATCGACTGACAGGACTTCAGGATTGATCATCAGACAGCTGTCGCACGGGGCCTCGTCAGCCAGTCATCGTTTGAGCGTCTGGACAGAGGGTAGGCTTCTTTCGCGGAGTGTAATCCGCGCGATTTCGTCCAGCCCTGACCGTACCAGAAGGAGTCATTATGGAAATCGGGTTCATCGGGCTCGGGAAAATGGGGATGAACATGGTCACCCGGTTGCAACGTGACCGGCACCGGGTGGTGGTCTATGATCGATCGGCGGATCTCATCACGCAGGCCGAAGGTGTTGGCTGTGTCGGCGCCGCGTCGTTGGCCGATCTCGTCGGCCAGCTCAAGGCCCCGCGCGCGGTCTGGATCATGGTCCCATCCGGTGCGCCGACGGAAGAGACTGTTCAAGCCGTCGGGGCGCTGCTCCACGCGGGCGACACGGTGATCGATGGCGGCAATACCAGATTCCACGACGATGTTCGACGGGCCGTCGACCTCAAGAAAAAGCAGATTCACTATGTCGATGCCGGCACCAGCGGTGGCGTCTGGGGATTAACAATCGGTTACTGTCTGATGGTCGGTGGCGATGAGGCGCCGGTGAAGCAGCTCGCGCCGATTTTCACGACGCTGGCGCCGGAACAGGGCTGGGCTCATGTCGGCGGAGTGGGCGCCGGGCATTATGTGAAAATGGTGCATAACGGAATCGAGTACAGCATGATGCAGGGGTATGCGGAAGGCTTTGAGCTGATGGCGAAAAGCGACTACCAGCTCAACCTCGCAAAGATCGCAGACCTTTGGATGCACGGCAGTGTCGTCCGATCCTGGCTCTTGGAATTGGCAGCCGGCGCCTTGAAAGAGGATCCGCGGCTGGAACAGTTGAAAGGCTATGTGCAGGATTCCGGCGAGGGTCGCTGGATGATCGCCGATGCAATCGAGAAGGATGTCCCGGTCCCGACGCTCGCGACGGCATTATTCACTCGGTTCCGATCGCGACAAAGCGAGTCCTTTGCGGAAAAGATGCTGGCCGCGTTGCGGAATGCTTTCGGCGGCCATGCGGTCCGCCGGTAAGGCCGGAGTCTTATGCTGCCGAATAGCCCACGCATCGATATCAGCCCCTCACAGGAAACGATTCCTTCGGTTGAGCCCTGCACCCTCGTCATCTTCGGCGGTTCCGGAGATCTAGCGCGGCGGCGACTGATTCCTGCTCTCTACAACTTGCTGCTCGACGGACTTCTTCCGCCAAACTATGCGGTGATCGGGCTGGGCCGCACGGTGATGACCGACGAGGAATTCCGGGCCACGGTTCGTGACGGCGTTGTCACACATTCCCGGCAAGCCATGGCAGAGGACAAGTGGAAGGACTTCGCGTCACACCTCTGTTACGTGTCGGGGGGGAATGAGGACCCGGATACCTATGCCAGACTCAAGTCCCGAGTAGAGGAGGTTGAGCGGAACCTCCAGCTACCCGGCAACCGAATTTTCTACCTGAGCATCCCCCCCAGTTCGTTTGTGTCAGTGTGCGAGGGGCTTGAGCGAGCTGGATTGGCGACGAAGCCGGGGACTCATACGCCCTATGCCCGTATCATCGTCGAGAAACCGGTCGGCCGCGATTTGGCTTCCGCCCAGGCCATTAACCGCGTGACGGGGCGTGTCTTCGACGAATCGCAGATCTTCCGCATCGATCACTATCTGGGGAAAGAAACCGTTCAAAATTTGATGGTCGTCCGGTTCGCCAACAGCATCTTCGAGCCGATTTGGAACCACAAGTACATCGATCACGTGCAGATCACGGTGAGTGAAACGGAAGGCGTCGGGACCAGGGCCAGTTACTACGAAGAAGCCGGGGCATTGCGTGACATGGTGCAGAACCATATGCTGCAGCTGCTCTGCTTGATCGCGATGGAACCTCCCTACTCGCTCGATCCTGATG
>JAQBES010000216.1:0-2807 GCA_032123755.1 Nitrospirota bacterium | reverse complement strand
GAGGGTGCGGCGGTTGAGGCATTTATGAGGAGATTACGATTATGACATTGGGACGCAATTTTTTATTCTTTGTGGGGTTGCTGGCGGCGGCAGCGGGGCTATTCGGCTGTAGTCAGGAGACGCCGGTGGAGAAGACGAAAGCTGCGGCTGCGTCCGGCAATGCGGCGACGCAGGCAGCAGGGCAGGCTGCGGTGGATGCTATAAAGACCCCGATGGATAAGGCCCGTCAGACGGAAAGTATATTGGAGCAGTCGGCTGAGCAGCGGGCCGCTGAAGCTAAGAAAGCGACAGAATAGAGCCCCTGCAGATAAAAATGGGAAAGTCAGCATCACTGAGGCAGACCATCGCTGATGGCCGTGGACCATGGATTGCCGAGACAAGAGACGTGGGGACTCCTGAAGGGGTCGTTGCTTGACTTGACACCTCGCCACATTTGTAAAGATTCTTCGAACTGCTAGAGTCCACGCCCATGGCTCCTTTCATCCCTCTCGCCGTTTCTTTGGCATTCGTCTCGGCGGCGGCACGTACACACTTACAGACTGCGAAAAAAATCAGATTTATACAATACATCGTTGGCATTTTAGATAGTGGTGCAGTTGTATGAGCATTCTGCCAGCCTCGTCGTGCTTTGAAAGGGCGGCAGTGAGTATGTTATAGAGCGCTTTCCTTGAATGACCGGACTGCTCAACCATTCCTTCACTCATCTCTATGGAACGAGAAACCAAAGCCTATATGCTCAAACGGCCGGTTGACGAGGCTGTTCCTCGGAATCTTTCCATCGACTATGCGGCGGCGTTGAATGCCCAGCAGCTTGCGGCGGTGACCGCGGGCGAAGGGCCAGCGTTGGTCATTGCCGGTGCCGGTAGCGGCAAGACACGGACCCTGGTCTACCGAGTCGCTTATTTAATCGATTCGGGGATTGATCCAGCCCAGATTCTGCTTCTGACCTTTACGAGAAAATCCTCGCAGGAGATGCTCGAACGGGCCGGCGAATTGATTGGCGTACGCAGTGAGCGCGTCCGTGGCGGCACGTTCCATTCCGTGGCCAATATGTTGCTCCGTCGCTATGGACGATCTGTCGGTCTTGAGCCGGGGTTTACGATTCTCGATCGAGGCGATGCCGAAGACTTGATCGCCTTGGTTCGTGCGCAGCTGGGTTTGAATGAAAAAGATAAGCGATTCCCCCGGAAGGGGACGATCGCAGAGATGTTCAGTAAGTCAGAGAACACCCTGCGCCCGCTTGCTGAAATCGTGGTCGAAGAGTTTGATCACTTCTCCGACCATCTGGATGCATTGGAGCAGTTGCAGCGGGGCTATCAAGCGTCGAAGCGCCAGCGCCAGCTGGTGGATTATGACGATTTGTTGGTGTTGCTGAGGCGGCTCTTGATGGAAGATGAAACAGTCCGGCGGACGATCTCATCGCTGTATCAGTACATCCTGGTGGATGAGTATCAGGACACGAATCGCTTGCAGGCGGATGTCATCCGGTATCTCGCCTCCACCCATCAGAACGTCATGGTCGTGGGCGACGACTCACAATCGATCTATGCGTTCCGTGGTGCGACGTTCAAGAACATCATGGAGTTCCCGTCGCTCTTTCCCGGAACTACCATCTATAAGCTTGAAGAGAATTACCGCAGCACCCAGCCGATTCTAAACCTCGCGAATACCATAATTGAAGCGGCGACGGAGAAATACACCAAGCGTCTCTTTACGAGAAAACTTGATGGGCCGTTGCCGACGTTGGTGGAGGCGGCAGGGGAGAATGCCCAATCGCGCTTCATTGCGCAGAAGATTTTGGAGTTGCGGGAGGAAGGGGTTCGGCTCGGTGAAATGGCGGTATTGTTTCGGTCGAGCTTTCATTCGTTCGATCTTGAGATCGAACTCTCACGTCATGGACTGCCATTTATCAAGCGCGGCGGGGTCAAGTTCATTGAGACCGCCCACGTGAAGGATCTGTTGGCCCACTTGCGCGTGGTGGCTAATCCCTTGGATGCCGTCAGCTGGCATCGAGTGCTCATGCTCATTGAGGGTGTGGGGCCAAAGAAGGCGCAGGAGGTCATGGCCGCGCTCGTGAAATCGGCCAATCCCTATCACGCCCTTCGTGAGATGACGGGGCGATCGGGTCAAGGGCTCAGAGATTTGGCCGTGACGCTCGAAAGCCTAGCAAGCGCCGGGGATCTCCGGCCAGCTCAACAAGTTAGCCATATTTATGAGTACTACCTGCCGATTCTGAAGGCGCAGTACGACGACTATCCCAAGCGCACACGGGATTTGGATCATTTGCAGACGATCGCGGAAGGGTATCAGGGAGTCGAAACATTTCTGTCTGATCTGGCGCTGGAGCCGCCGGATGGAAGTGCCGCTGGCGTCGAGGCGTCCGATCGCGACGACGAGCGACTCGTGTTGTCCACGATCCATTCTGCCAAGGGACTTGAGTGGCAATGTGTATTCGTCATCTGGATCGTGGATGGAAGATTTCCGTCGGTCTATTCGTTTGCTGAAGATGAGGGGCTGGAGGAGGAGCGTCGGTTGTTCTATGTCTCCGTGACGAGAGCCAAGCGGCATTTATACTTGACCTACCCGATCAATGTGTTCGATAGAGGAAGCGGCATGGTACTGTCGAAGCCGTCCCGTTTTTTGGACCCTGTGTCGCCTGTGCTGCTGGACCAGCTTGTCCTGGTGGAGGAGGGTGGGCGGCAGGACTGGTATTCTCGCGATGAGCGCTAGCAGGATGTTGAAAAAGGGGGCGGGGTGGCTGGGACGATCCCAATTGCGCGCGTCCAACCAGGGTCTTCTGAGGCCGC
>JAQBES010000215.1:0-10590 GCA_032123755.1 Nitrospirota bacterium | reverse complement strand
GTTCGGTGAATTTGTTGATACGCACGGAATAGTAGGGCTCCGTCTGAATATAGCCCGCGATCTTGGCTTTCGAGAGCCCCTGCACGAGAATTTTGATGCGTTCGTCGGGCAATTTCAGCATTCGCATGATGATGCCGACCGTGCCGATGGCATGAATATCTTCCGGTGAGGGATTCTCGACGTCCAAGGCCTTTTGCGTCGCCAGGAAGATCATTCGATTGCCGGCTAACGCGGCTTCAATCGCTTTGATCGACATCTCCCGCCCGACAAACAAGGGGAGGACCATGTAGGGAAAGACGACGATGTCCCGAACCGGCAACAGCGGAAGCTGGTCGGGGATTTCGACGTTCTGGGGTGGCTGTAAGTCTTGTTCGATCTGGTCGTTCATCGGTGTGGTCTCAGTGTTGTATGACTGGTTTCTTTTGTTTCTTCGGTCTATTTGGTTTGTTTGGTTGAACTACACCAACCAAATGAACAAAACAAACCAAATAAACCAAATCAACCTGCCGGCCTGCTGGCTTTGCGCGATCGTGCGGTGCGGCGTTCTCCGGAAGGCCGTATCCGATTTTGCAGATAGTCGCCGAAGTCCGGTCCCAGAGAGGGATTTTTGAGTGCGAATTCGACGGTTGCAATGAGAAATCCTAACTTGTCCCCTGCGTCATATCGCTGTCCCTGTATCTCCAGCGCATACATCGGGGACTTCTTTGCCAACTCCCGAAGTGCGTCGGTCAATTGGATCTCGCCATTTTTACCGGGCTGGGTCTTTCGCAGGATGGGGAAAATCTCCGGTGGCAGGACGTAGCGACCGATGACCGCCAGATTGGACGGGGCTTCGGCTGGTGAGGGTTTCTCAATGAGGCCCTCCACTCGATGTAACCCTGCTGAGACCTGTCGGGGCGACACGATTCCATACCGGTTGACTTCATGGTGGGGCACTTCCTGCACGCCGAGGACAGCACCGTGTCGTTTCTTGTAGGCATGAATGAGTTGTGCGAGGCCAGGGACCGGGGCATCGATGATTTCATCGCCGAGAATGACCGCGAAAGGTTCGTCACCGATCAGTCTTTGGGCGCAGAGGACCGCATGGCCGAGTCCGAGCGCCACCGACTGACGGACGTAGCAAAAATTTGCGAGCGTGGAGATGTGCCGCATCTGGCTCAGGAGTTGCGCCCTGCCGCTCCCCTTGAGATTTTCTTCTAACTCGACGGACCGGTCGAAATGATCCTCGATCGCGCGTTTGCCTCGCCCGGTTATGATAATAATGTCTTCGATTCCGGAGGCAACCGCTTCTTCCACCGCATACTGAATCAGCGGTTTGTCGACGAGCGGCAACATTTCTTTGGGAGACGCTTTTGTCGCGGGGAGGAAGCGAGTACCAAGGCCTGCGGCGGGAATCACGGCTTTGCGTACTTCGAAGCGTGACATGATTCGATACTATGTGATGGGGTAGGCGATGTCAAGGAATGCACGTGCAAAAGTCTTGCTCAAGCGAGACGAGCGAGACTGGCGGGAAAAGCGCGACTCGAAGTTCGAAATTTTTTGTTCGAAGTTCCGAAAACCTCGAACTTCGAACTTCGAACCGTAGTCCGTCTCACCCGTCACGCGAGTCACGCTCTTCGCGCCTGATGCGCCCCGCCCCGCAATTTTACGAGAACCCTGTGAGAATAATCTTGGTTATCTGCTTTACATTCAAATACTTGCCCAATATAATCCAGAAGTTTTACACGCATGTTGCCGTGAGGGATATGTTTGCGCTGACCACCCAGGTCTCTCACGTCAGGAACCTCCTCTGCCGCCATCTTCACATGCGCCCCTGATGTGTGGTGTGTGTGATTGGGCTAGAGGTGCACGGTCGCGGTCAATGTTAGGGTTACCCATGATGCCGGCATTATCTTCCTCTTTTTCTTATGGAACGCAGATCCGGTGAGAGGAACTTGCTGGTCAGCCGCGCCTCGTTGGCTCTTTGTCATGGTGTTCGTCACCCTGACCTGCGGCGTACTACCGGTGCTTGCGGCTGTTGCGGAACAGGCTGGGGTCAAAGTCACAACGATTGAGATTCGCGGGAACAAGCGGATCGAGCTACCGGCGATTGCCGGCCGATTGACATTAAAGCCGGGCGATCCCTACACCCCTGAGAATGTCCGTGGACAAATCAAAATACTTTACGAAACCGGGTTCTTTGAAGATGTGCAGGTGGAGACGGAATCGGGAGCGGGCGGGGTGGCCCTGGCCTATCTGGTCCGCGAGAAACCGTTTATTACCGAGATCGTGTTCGACGGGAATAAAGAACTCAGCGACGATAAGCTCAAAGAGAAGATCACGATCAAGAGCCAAGCCTATCTCGATCAGCAGCAGGTCAAAGAGAGTGCGGAGAAGATTCGCCTGGCCTACCAGGGGGATGGCTATTTCAATTGCCAGGTGATTCCGGTCGTGCAGACTTTGGACGAGGATCGGAAGCGCCTGACATTTTTTGTGAAAGAAGGGGACAAGGCGCGTGTCAAAACAGTCAATTTTGACGGACTGCACACGGCGACGAAAAACGAGATGTTCAAGGTGATGGCGACGCGGGAATGGATCCCCTGGCACGGTCTAATCACACAGTTGAAGTTGCCGTCGGTTCTCTCGGATGCCGGCGTCTTGAAACGGGAAGAAATGAACAACGATGTCGAGCGGATCAAAGAGGTCTTGCTCAACAAGGGCTATTTAAATGCCCGAGTTGGGCAGCCGACTGTGGAGCTCAGCGACGACAAGAAATGGTTTGTCGTGACGTATGCGGTGACGGAGGGGGAGCCGTTTACCATCGGCGAAATCGGATTCCGCGGGAATACGGTGTTCGAAGATCCGGAGCTTCGCCAGGGGCTCAAGATGAAGGAAGGGGAAATTTTTCAGCGTCAGAAACTCCGTGACGAGGTTACGCGGGTGAACGATCTGTATGGGAGCAGGGGCTATTCATTTGCCGATGTCTCGCCCAATGTGAATCCAAACATGGAGGACCGGACCGCAACGATCATTCTGACCATCAATGAAGGGGAGATGATGCGGGTCCGTCAGATCAACATCAATGGGAACGAGAAGACCAAGGACAATGTGATTCGTCGTGAAATCCGTGTCGATGAACAGGATGTCATCAATACCCCCGCGTTGAAGCGGAGCTTTCAGCGTCTCAATAATTTGAACTTCTTTGAGACGGTAGAAATCCTTCCGGCGCAGGTGAGTGTGGATAAGGTCGATCTGAATGTTCGCGTGAAAGAAAAGCCGACCGGCCAGTTCAGCATTGGCGGCGGATTCAGCACGTTAGACCAGTTAGTCGCGATTGCCGATGTTACGGAAGGAAACCTCGGTGGGAATGGCTGGATGGGACGTATTCGTGGTCAGTTGGGCCAGCAACGGACCATAGGGTTGATCACGTTTCGGAACCCCGCGTTGAACGACTCCTTGACCTCATTGCAGCTGGACGTCTACCGCACCGCGACGAACTACATCACCTATTTTGAGACGAAATCAGGCGGCAGCGTGACGTTTGGTCGATGGCTCTCTGAATATGTCTCCGGGAACGTGAGCCTGTTCGCGGAGGAGTTGAATTATAAGAATCCGCAGGCGGGGATTTGCCCGGATCGATTTCCTCTTGTGTGTAGTCAACTTGGGAATCAGTCGACGACCGGGTTCCGGACCTCGATGGCTCGCGACACGAGAGACTTTCACATGGATCCCCGCACCGGTTGGCGAGCCGTTGCGGGCTTCGACTTGGGGACGCCCTATCTGGGTGGAAGCAATAACTTCTACAAATATTATCTGGATGTTATTAAATATGTGCCGCTGCCTTCTGATACGCGGATTTCGGTTCGCGCTCGCTATGGCGCTGCAGTCGGCATCGAGGGAAACCACATCCCATTGACCGAGCGATATTTTGTCGGCGGCATCAATACGATACGCGGGTTTAAGTTCGGGCGCGCGGGGCCGGTGACCACCAGCAATTCTCTACTCGGCGCGACCAAACAGTTGATCTTCAATAACGATTTTATCTTTACGATTTCCTCTGATGCCAAATTGAACGGGGTGGTTTTCTTTGACTACGGGAAAGGCTTTGCCGACAATGAACCTATCTCGTCTAAGTTGCGGAAAACGGTTGGATTAGAAGGGCGATGGATTTCACCCTTTGGACCTCTCCGTGCCGCGTATGGGATTAATATCGATCCCAACCCAGGAGAAGCCAAAGGGGCTTTCGAGTTTACCATCGGTTCTCTGTTCTAATGGAGCAAGTCGTTGACCATGATTGTGAGGTAGCGGTGTGATCAAGATGGGTGGCGTCATGCGAAATGTGTTCTACGCAGGAGGTCTGTTGATGGCGCTCCTCGCTGTTTCCGGCTGTGCTGCCGGTGGGGCCAAAGTCGAGGGGAAGTTGGGAGTCGTCGATCCGGCTCGTGTCCTGAACGAGACGAACACCGGCAAGAAGGCCATGGATTCCTTGAGCGCATTCTCTAAGAATCGCCAGGCGCTGATCGAGATGGATGAGAAAGAGCTCCGCCGCATGGAAGAAGATTTTGGGAGGCAGGCCAGTGTGTTGAGCGCAACTGCGAAACGGGAACGCGAAGAGCAGTTTCGACGTCGGGTGGCGGAGTATCAGCAGAAAGCCGGCGACATGAACCGGGAAGTTCAGGAAAAGCAGAAAGAAGTGCTTGAAGGATTCCGTGAGAAAGTGGGACTCGTTGTGGGGAAAGTTTCAAAGCGCCTCGGATTACAGGTCGTCATGGATAAGGGGAAAGGCGGCCCCACCTTATATAGCGAGCCTGGGCTCGATATTACCGGTCAGGTCATCGATGAATTTAATCGTGAATATCCGTAACCGGCGTGAGGAGCGAGACTCGCGAGAATAGCGGGACTGGTGAGGCGGACTGACGGCTGAAGAGTTTGGAACTTCGAACCCCGACCTTCAGTCTTCTGACTTCGGCCTTCGGACCTCGCCCGTCTCGTATGAGTCAGACCTTGAGGAGCAGAGGAGGTTTCGATGGAACGACCGAGAGTGACCAGTCTGATCAGTGTAGCGGCATTGTGGTTGGCGATGGTGTCGCCGGGGTTGTCGGCTGAAACCTTCAAGGTTGCGGTGATGGACCAACAAGTGGTCATCGAGCAGTCCAAGGCCGGCAAGCGGGCCTTGGAAGAACTCAAGGCCTACTCCATGACCAGGCAAAAAATCATCAATGCCGACGATCAAGAACTGAAGGAATTGCAACAGGCGATTCAAGACGGGAAGTTGACCGACAGCGTGAAACAAGAGAAGCAAGGTCAGTTCCAGGCCAAGTTGGAGGCCTATCAACGTCGTCTGAGCGACTTCAATCGCGAGATTCAACAGAAGCAGCGTGAAATGGTGGCGGAATACTCAAAAAAAGTGCAAGCAGCTGCGCAAGCCGTGGGGGCAAAGAACGGGTACGTCGCGATCATCGACAAGGGGATCGAGGCAGCAATGAAGATCGTGATCTACCATCAGCCTGCGTTGGACTTGACCGATCAGGTAGTGAAGGAGTTCGATCGACTCAATAAGTAGCAGAGGAGGGGATGGATAGCCTGGTCGTCCTCCTGCTCGCGGAACGCGCACGATAGGAATGTGCTCGTTGGACGCGCGCAATCGAGGACCAACCAGGCTACTCTTGAAAGTGAAGTGTGGGATTGGGATGACGCGCGCAGTAGGGGGCCAAGCCAGACCGCTCCCGCGAAGGAAAGTGAGCGAGCTTGGACGGAACATTTTTAGTGTTGCCACTAAAATCTTACATGATGGTGACGATGTCAACATAGCATCCTGATAGAGGAGGTTCCGCCGATGTCCTTGATGGAACAAGCCGAAATTCAGTCACTTTTGCCTCACCGGTATCCCTTTCTCCTGGTCGATCGCGTGCTGGAGCTGGATCCCGACCGACGGATCATTGGGATCAAGAATGTGACGATCAATGAACCTTTCTTTCAAGGGCATTTCCCTGGACGCCCGGTCATGCCGGGGGTGTTGATTCTCGAAGCCATGTCTCAAGTCGGCGCGATTCTGGCGCTGAAGTCGATGGGGCAGGCAACGCGTCCGGTGGTGTATTTGACTGGTATCGATGGCGCGAAGTTCCGAAAACCGGTCGTGCCCGGCGATCAGTTGCGGTTCGAGATCGACGTGGTCAAGAAACGGACTCCGTTCTGGAAGATGCAGGGCAAGGCGTTTGTCGAGGAGGAGCTCGTCTGTGAAGCCGAAGTGACTGCGATGGTGACCGAGGAAAAAGACGTAAAACGTGAAGCGTGAAACGAAAAGCAATGTGGCCGGCACCCCACGTGCGGTTCATAAATAACGAGTCACAATTTTCGTCTCACGGGAGGTTAAGAGTGCAGATTCATTCAACAGCGATCATTCATCCCAAGGCGAGTCTTGCCGATGATGTGGAGGTCGGGCCGTTTTGCCTGATCGGCGAGCATGTCACGATCGGAAAAGGAACCAGACTGTTGTCTCATGTGACGGTCGACGGGTGGACTGAGATTGGTGAGCGGAATGAGTTGCATCCCTTTGCCTCGATCGGCGGACCACCTCAGCACCTCGGATATAAAGGGGAACCGACCAAGGTAGTGATCGGCGATGACAACATTATTCGGGAATATGTCACGGTCAATCGCGCGACCGTACAAGGCGGAGGGGTGACATCGATCGGGTCGAAGAATTTTCTGATGGCCTATGTCCATGTGGCGCATGATTGCCGGCTCGGCAGCCATCTTATTCTGGCCAATGCCGCCAGTTTAGCCGGCCACATCACCATCGGTGACTATGCCATTATCGGGGGACTGACCGGTATTCATCAACATGTACGGATCGGGTCGTACTCCATGGTTGGGGGCTGTTGCGCTCTTGGGCAGGATCTCCCGCCGTTCATGCGGGCTGCGGGCGGCTATCGTGCGCGGATGTATGGCCTCAACTCGGTGGGGTTGCGCCGCCAGGGGTTTTCGGCCGATCGGATTTCAGTACTGAAACGGGCCTACGACATGCTTTTCCGATCGGGGCATCGAACCGCTGAAGCAGCCAAGTTCGCCACGGTCGAGTTCGGAGACCAACCAGATGTTATGACGGTCGTGGGGTTTCTGGATGGCACAAAGCGTGGCATCTGCCGGTCGGTCGACAAAGGTCAAGAGGATGAGGAGTGAGCGCCGTGGTATCGCGGCCTCACGTCACCGATGGCGAGCGGATCGGGTTGATTGCCGGTAACGGCCGGTTCCCGATCATCTTCGCGGATAATGCCAGGAAGCTCGGCTATCACGTGTCGGCTGTGGCGCATGAAGGTGAGACGGAGCCGGAGTTGGCTTCCCATGTGGACCGGATCCATTGGATCAAGATCGGCCAACTCAATAAGCTGATCAAGGCCTTCAAGGAAGACAAGGTCCACCAGGCCGTGATGTTGGGCGGGATCAAGAAGACCCATATGTTTACCACCCTGCGGCCTGATTTTCGCACCTTGGCGTTGGCAACACGGTTGGCGCTCCGGAAAGACGACGACATTCTGCGTGAATTGGCGAAGGAGCTTGAACAAGAAGGGATCGCCATCTGCGAGTCGACCTTCGGGCTTGAGGGGATCCTCGCAGAAGAAGGGACATTGACCGCGCGAGCCCCATCAGAGAAAGAATGGGAGGATATCCGCTACGGGTGGGAAGTGGCGCATGACATAGGGCGTCTCGATATCGGGCAGTGTGTCGTGATCAAAGATCGCGTGGTCGTGGCTGTCGAGGCGGTCGAGGGTACCGACGGAGCCATCAAGCGCGGCGGCGATTTGGCCAAGGAGGGGGCGGTGGTGGTCAAGCGATCGAAGCCACAGCAGGATTTGCGGTTCGATCTCCCGGCCGTGGGACCTCGGACCATCGAGGTGATGGCGTCGGTCAAGGCCTCCGTGTTGGCGATCGAGGCCGGACGCACGGTCCTATTGGATCGCGAGATCGTGTTGGACAAGGCCCGGGCTGCTCGAATAGCTATCGTCGGGATCACGAAACTCAAACCGAGCAGGAAATGAGCCTCGAACATGACACCGCTTAGGGCAGGCGTCATCGGCGTCGGACATCTCGGTCAGCACCATGCGCGCATCTATGCCTCCTTGCCCGGGGCGCAGCTCGTCGGCGTGGCGGATCAGTCGGCCGAGCGTGCGCAGATAGTCGCAGATCGACATGGGGCGCGCGTCTATTGTACGGCAGATGAATTGTTGGCGCATGTCGATGTCGTCAGTGTGGCGGTGCCCACGTCAGGCCACTATGCCGTCGCAAAAGCCTGTCTGCAGGCGGGCAAACATGTGTTGGTCGAAAAGCCGATTGCCGTGACGCCCGGAGAGGCGCAGGAGTTGGTACAGCTGGCCAAACAGCGGAGCTGTTGTTTACAGGTCGGCCACAGCGAACGGTTCAATCCGGTGATGGCGCTGATGCGTCCCCATATCGGGCGGCCTGTGTTCATCGAATGTCACCGTCTCAGTAGTTTCAGTGAACGGGGGACGGACGTGGATGTGATCTTGGATCTGATGATTCACGATCTGGATCTCGTGCTGTCCCTGAATCCCGGTCCCGTTGAAGAGGTGCGCGCTGCGGGGGTGGCGGTCTTGTCCTCCTCGATCGATATTGCCAACGCCCGCATTCAGTTCAAGAGCGGCTGCGTGGCCAACCTGACCTCCAGCCGCGTGTCGATGAATAAGATGCGCCGGCTCCGCCTCTTCCAACGGGATAACTATCTGTCGATCGATTTCCAGACTCGGCAAGGGATGATTTGTCGACGTACGGCTAAGGCTGAAGAGCGGCCGACCGTCGAGGTCGAGCAGTTGCAGGGTGGAGACGAAGAACCGTTGAAGCTCCAACTCGCATCATTTCTTCACGCTGCCGGCACGGGCACGAGGCCGGTGGTGTCGGGCGAAGATGGCGCGGCGGCAGTGGACGTGGCGCATCAGGTCTTGCAGGCCATTGCAACCTTTGCAGCGCGCCATGAAGAAAGGGGTAGTGGAGATAAAGTTGGGGTACCGGGGCAGGGGATAAAAAAGGGGTAAAGGGGGTAGCGGGATAAACGGGATAGATGGGGTAGGGATAAAAAATGGGTAGGTTCTTACTCCTCTACCCCCTCTACCCCCATACCCTTCCCCCAAGTCATGAGGATTCTGATCGTAACAGGCGAGGCTTCCGGTGATCTCCACGGAGCTCATTTAGCCAAAGCGATCATGGCGCTTGATCAGACAGCCCAGTTGGTCGGCATTGGTGGAGCCGCGATGCGCGCCGCGGGCGTAACCCTTGTGCCGGGTGTCCCACAGTTGGACGTGATGGGATTGATCGGGCTGTCCGCTATCCGAACCATGGTCCAGCGCGTACTGGCTATCCGTCGGGTGTTGAAGGCAGAGGCGTGGGATCTCGTCGTGCTGATCGATAATCCTGGACTGAACTTTCATTTCGCCCGGGTGGCCAAAGCCGCCGGTCGACGTGTGCTGTACTACATTGCCCCACAAGTGTGGGCCTGGCGGCCTGGGCGGATGAAGTGGATTCAGCGCCGGGTCGATCATGTCGTCGTCATCCTTCCATTCGAGCCGGAACTCTATCGTCGGGCAGGAGTTCGGTGCACGTTCGTCGGCCATCCACTGCTTGATTCCGTGGCGTCGCAGTATGATCGTACGAAGCTTCGGAGGGAGTTTGGTTTAGACGAGTCCGCTCGCGTCGTCGGTTTGTTGCCGGGGAGTCGACGGAGCGAAGTCGAATTGCTCCTGCCGGTGCTCCTACAGACGGCGGCACAATTGGTCGTGGCCGAACCGGGAACGCAGTTTATCCTGGCGCAGGCCTCCTCAATTGACGATAATCTGATCCAGGACTTGCTGCATCATAGCCCTGTGCCGGTTTGCGTGGTGCACGATCAAGCCAGCGAGGTAATGGCCCTGTCCGATGTGTTGTTTATTGCGTCGGGGACCGCGACCTTACAGGCGGCGGTGGTGGGGACTCCTATGGTGTTGCTGTACAAGACGTCGCCGTTGACGTATCGTCTGGCGCGTTGGCTGATCAATGTGAAATGGATCGGGCTCGTGAATTTGGTGGCCGGACGATCGGTCGTGCCGGAACTGATTCAGGATGATGCGACGGCCGAACGGTTGTGCCAGGAAGTCTTGCACCTCTTGCGCGATCCGTCGGCATATAATGGTATGAAAGAAGGGCTGCGACAGGTTCGGCAGTCATTGGGGGAACCAGGCGCCTCCAGTCGAGCTGCAGAGGTGGTGTTGTCTGAATGTCGACTCTAGATCGCTTGATACGATTGGTCCGTTACCTGAAGCCCTATCGGGTTCGGTTGGGTTCGGCATTCCTCTGCTCGGCGTTGGTAGCGGCCTTCTCCGGCGCCTACGCCTGGCTCGTCAAGCCGGTCCTCGACGAGATTTTTATCAACAGGAATGAAAGCCTTTTACTGGTCCTCCCGCTCGCGCTCTTCGCCGTGACGGTGCTCAAGAGCGTCTTTAACTACGGACAAAACTATCTCATGAGCTATGTCGGGAATCAGGTGATCACCGACGTTCGACAGGAGTTGTTCGGCAAGCTCATTCGGTTGCCAGTTCCCTATCACGATGCGAATACGTCGGG
>JAQBES010000214.1:0-4164 GCA_032123755.1 Nitrospirota bacterium | reverse complement strand
GCAGGCCTTCTGAGCTAACTCGCGCGCATACCAGAGACGGATGGCGAGGTACTGAACCAGATCCACAGGATAAGCCAGCTGCCACTCGTATTCTCGCTGTTCCATACGCCACTTGATGAACCCCGCCCAGCCCGGCAGAGCCGTCAGTTGGAGAACCAGGTAGTTCTGCCGGAGTTGCGTGGGAATGCCAAGGGCATCAAGACTTTCCAGCAACGCATCTTCAGGGTAGTCCGGCAGCTGTGAGATTTTCCTTCGGCTGTCTGCTATCCCGCAGGGCGACCATTCTTTCGCCGCAAGGGCTTTCCAGGCTTGATACAATCCTTTTTCTCGGCCCGGCATGGGCCAGGCGGCATGCCCTTCGTCCAAGAAGGCCTCGCACCACTTGGTCAGTTCGCTGTTAACCTGGCTCACGATCTGTGTGCCGAGCGTTTCGTCGCACCAGTGGGAGAATGTAATCCAACGACAGAGCCTATCCTGTCCCGCCAGTGCATTGGCCGATATCCTCTCGCGCAGATCTGGAAGGGTGAAGACGGAGGCAAGATGGCCGGCGAGCCAGTCGACTGGCTGGAGATGAGGGTCGTGATCTTGGAGAGGATCAAGCGGTTCTTCGATCTTCGTACAGAGACCGTCGGTCAAGCACGCACGGAGGATCTCGCCATGAGAGACCTTGCGAGACCCGATAGTCAGGTGTTGGTCCTGCACCAGCGGCGTGAGGGCGGCATCGAGATGCCGGAGCTGAATTCTGCCTGAGCGGAGGTAGCCGCGGTAGAGGTGGCTGGAAAGATAGCCGTTCCCTCCCAGGAACTGTTTGCCGCGCCTGACGGCTTCTTCAAAGGGAAGATACTCGAGGCTATGGAGAGGATTGTGATGCACGAAGGTTCGCATCGGCCAGTATTGGGCAAGGATCTCGCTCGATTGGTGGATCACGCCTCGGAGATCCATGCGGCTGGTTTCAAGGCCGATCGAGCTGTCTATCGATTCCATGAGAAGGACTCCATGATGGCGCCCGCGTGTTGCGGATGATTTGGAATTCCGTACAGGGTAGTCGGCATAACTCCCAGCGCGATGACGATCAGTACAACTATCAGAAGAGATGCGAATTCAAACCAGCGAAGATCTTCATAGCGGAGGTCCGATCGTTGCCGTCCAAAGAGCAGCCGTTGCCCCATATCAAGGATGTACCACGAAGCAGCCAGCCAGCCGATTCCTATGGTAAGCAGGACTACAGACGAGGGAAGCGGCGAAGTGAAGAACATACCCATGAAGCCGGCGAAGACTCCGAACGGGGGCAAGCCCGTAGCCGCCAATCCCAAGAGTGAAAACAGGACGGCGAATCGAGGCATCGTCGAGGCAAGCCCGCTGACGGCTAGCTGGTCCACGTCGCCTCCGTACCGCGTACGGACTACCTGCAAGGCGAGCAGGAGGCCACTCGTCACGAGTGCCACGGCGCTCAGAAAGACAATATCTTGCGGAGTGACTTCTCGTGAGGCAGCCACAAACCACCAGAGCATTGAGAAGAACGAGAGGCTGCAGTAGGTGAGGAGTAACCGCACACGCGATATTTGCGCCAGCGCTTTGATCGAACCGTAAAGGACGCCCACCAACGCCAAGGTTGTTATCGTGGAACCTGCGGCATCCGGCATCGTCGGCAACACCGTCGCAAGGACATGGAGTCCCATGGCGGGGAACAGCACCACGATGAACGACGGCAGGCTGCCCGGCAATCGCGTGAGCGCAGTCATGTAGCCGATATGGAATGGCACGAGCGGCAGCAAGCTGGCGCAAGCCAGCAGCGATGCAACTGAAGAGACGGGAGGGCTGGCGATCGCAGCGAGCCCGGCACTGAGCGTCCCAAGGCCGTAGATGCCGATACCCCACCACGATTTGGGCCAAAATGGATTGTGATGCCAGCAGAGGAATACTGTGATGAGACCAAGGAGCGTAACCAGAGCGATAGGGCCTGCAATTGGTTGGTTCGTGACTATGCCAAATCCCAATCCAAGGAACAGCAAGGTCATGATCCAGGCAAGCCGATTTTCCAGAATGGCAGGCTGTCCCAACAGAGAAACACAAGCGGCTAGTGGGAGGATATACACTAAGAGCAGCCCTTCGGCCGATACCGTCCACTGTCCGGAGGTCCCGATCACAGTCAGAAGACTCAGCACAGCTACCATGATCGACCAGATCTTTAGCTTGTCCGGCTGTGGCCAGACTACGAGGCCCAGCACCGCTCCTATGATGGGGATTGCGGTCAAGAGCAATGGAGCGGTCATCACGTCCGTCATTTCGACCACTCCGTTTTAGGTATATCGACTTGCTGGACGCCGTGGGTTACGACTCGATTCGACCACCTCACGTTACGTGTATCGATTCGATGGACGACGCGCATCGTGACTCGATCGAGCACTTGGTACAGCTCATCTACATAGAGCCTATTCATAAACAGGACATACAAGCGGAAACGGAACCCTTCCACCCATGCAGGCATCCACATAGTCTTGCCATAGGCGCTCATATAGAGGTAGGACCAGCTCAGGACGGTCGACAGGGCAGCCATGACGACGATAAGATCAAAAAGCCATGGAGGGAGCGCCGCGGCGTGGAAGTAGGAGGTCACTTCATCCGGATTCGGGTAGAGGAATGTGGTGAAGGACTTGACGGCGAACATATAGATGAACACGATGAAGCATAGGGCCAGCAACATGACGACCGACATTTTCCAGGACGCGACGGCGCGTAAACGGGTGAGCGTCAAAATGGCCTGTGAAGAGGTGATCCAAATAAAAAAGAGGAAGATCACGTCCCCCTGAGAATCCAGCAACGGAATATCGAGCACATCGTTCGTCACAAGGAGGATGAGGAGCGGGATCAGCAGCGTGGTGATGAATCCCGTCACCCACGTGATACGAGAGAACCCCTCTTCCCCCTCCGAATGGTCCCTGTGGGGGAAGTGCGGTTCCTGGCGAGCCTTGTGGATCACGTTCCCGCAGCTCAAGAACACCGTGCCTTTGAAGAGTCCGTGTGCAATAAGATGGAAGACGGCCAGCGAGAAGGCGCCCAAGCCACATTCCATAATCATGTAGCCCATCTGACCGATCGTCGAGAAGCCGAGTGTCTTCTTGATGTCGTTCTGCGTCAGCATCATGGTGGCGCCAAGGACAGCCGTGAGCGAGCCGACGACGAACGCCACATGCAGCGTGGTCGAGCTCAGACCATAGAGCGGGGCCAGGCGATTGATCAGAAAACCGCCCGCATTGATGATCCCGGCGTGGAGCAACGCATGAACTGGCGTCGGGGCATAGAGCGAACGGGGCAGCCAGATATGGAGCGGGAACTGAGCCGACTTACTCATGGCGCCAATGAACAGGAGCAGCGTAACCGCCGTCGGCCCACCGATCTCAATGCCTGGCAGGGGCGTGAGCGTGACGGCTAATTCGGCGGCTTTGGCGAAGAGCTCGTGGAACTCCAACGTGCCGTAGAGATGATAAGCGAGAACAATGCCCGCCAGAAACGCCATGTCGCCGACCCGCAAGAGGGTAAAGGTTCGGAACGCCCCCGCGAGCGTTGCCGCATGGGCATGATTGTGGGCGAGGAGATAGAGCATGTAGCTCAGGACTTGCCAGAACAGGAACAGCATCATGAGGTTGGCGCTGGACACCATGCAGAGCAACACACCGGTCGTGAATCCGATGAGCGTCAGATACCGGCGACTATGGTGATCCTGATACATGTAGCCGATGGAATAGGTGTAGATGACGGTGCCGACGCCGGAGATCAACACCATCATGACCGCGCTCAGGCGGTCGATATAGAAACCGATTGGAAAGGCCAGCATCGCGAGAGAAGCGGGGTCGTAGAATCGAATGGTGATGGGCCCTTGTGTCGCCACATACCAAAGGGTCACGATAGCGCCAAGGAACGCCGCGCCGATGGGATAGGCCGCGATCTTGGCGCGCCAGACTAGCGAGTCCCGTGTGCCGAGTACGACGATGATGGCGGCCAACAGAGGCAGCAGTGGGACTAGTATTACGAAGGACATTCTGCCTCTTATTCTCTTTGAAGTACTGTGGATGTCGTTGGCAGGATCTCTGCAGCGTCGTCAACCCATGAACGGAGACTGTGTTGCTGGGTATCAGCGATATCAGGGCCTGTGGCTGTCTGGCG
>JAQBES010000213.1:0-8358 GCA_032123755.1 Nitrospirota bacterium | reverse complement strand
CCCCCGGTGGCTGTACTAGTCGCTTGGCGAGTGACGCGTCGCGCGCTTTGAGATAAACAAGGCAGACGGCCTCAGCTCTCGACTTTGGGAAAGAAGTCACGCCGCAGACTCACGGCAAGGACAAGTACAAGCGCACAATTGGAGAGGTGATCCTGCCGGAAGGGATAAACCTGAATCAGGAACTCGTCAAGCAAGGCTGGTGCTGGTGGTATCGGAAGTATGCGCCGAGAGAAACGGTGCTGGAAGGGCTAGAGCGGGATGCGCGGAGAGGTGAGAATCCTTGGGGTATGGATGAAGGCACGAGTTCCCATCCGTTGGGACGCTACATGAATTTTCTCTGCTCATCTCCCTTGCGCCTCCTTTGCCTCCCTCCTATGCGGTCGCGCTCGCGCTCGTAACCCACGGCGGCGTAGTACAGCGCGCGATCGAAGAACTGAGCAAGCAGGTGCAGGAGCTCCAGCTCCCCATGCAGTTCCATAGCGCTATCGGACAGACCTTCGCGCTGCAGGAAGGCGCGAAGGTGCTCTTTGGTGGCGGTGATGGCCCAGACGAAGTGGCTGTAGGCCACGCCCTGCTGGGCACGCGTCTCGCCCAGCTCGGTGTAACGCCGCTCCACCTCGGCCTCGGTCTTATCCACCAGCCAGTTACTCAGGTTGCGGTAGATCTCGCGGGTGCGGGCTTCGAGTTCGGTCGCCGGGACTTTGTGGAGATCGCTGCACCGGGGAGAGTTCCAAACCTTCTCGCTTAGCTCGCGGGAAAGCTGTTCGGAGTGATGCTCGATGAGCCGCACCAATCGGATAGCCAGCATGGCTCCTCCAGGTAGAACAAGCATCTGCGTAGGGGAATTCGCGGATCCCTAATTCTGGGATGAGACATTACTAAATAGATGGTACCACTGTCAATCACACGCTGGTCAAAGACG
This sequence comes from Nitrospirota bacterium, assembly GCA_032123755.1. Classification (GTDB taxonomy): domain Bacteria; phylum Nitrospirota; class Nitrospiria; order Nitrospirales; family Nitrospiraceae; genus Palsa-1315. The sequence continues at coordinate 7,436 of JAQBES010000213.1, read as the reverse complement.
GCTGGTGCTGGTGGTATCGAACCTAGACGCCAGGAGGCACGGTACTGGAAGGGCTAGAGCAGGAAGCGCGAGAGGCGCAGAGAAGCTTATGGGCTGATCCGCACCAATACCACCGTGGAAGTGGCGGAAAATGAACTTGCGTGAGTGGGTAAACTTATTCCTTGGCATTGGCGCGCTTAGGATCAGCCTGCAACGCACTCAGCGGGCCGCGAATGGTCGGCCTAAAAGTCACGTGCCAAGTCCGCCTCCCGCAGTCCCAACGACACCCACGTAAGAATGGGGAGGCGCACATTCTGGCGTGCCATCACTTGGGATTATTGTTAACCCCCAAAATCAGACCCGTCAGCCCAACGAACACGATGAATAAGAGCCCCAAGATAATGAAAGGTGCTTCCATGATGCCCTCCGAGGTTGATGGTGGATTCGACTTATACCGCTACCATTGATAGCATAAGAGCCTATTTAAGGGCAACTAGTAGTTTGGAGGGAAGCAGGCATTATTGCTTGGCGTTGGCGCGCTTGGAGTCAGCCTGCATCGTTCTCAGCGGGACACGAATGGTCGGGAAGAATAACGCCGGTTGCGCCTGCCCTCAACCATATTACTCGACCCCTAGAGACGCCTACGCTCCCTTCCTGCAGGACAGTCCAACCTGCCTCCTGTAATACCCCTCTTTGAAATCGTAGGAAGTGTAAGTCAATTTTTCCAATAATTTGAATTATCCTCTGGCCTGTTCAAAAACAAATCTTTATGCCATGCTCAACGGCACAGCACTAACACCTTCCGCAAAGGAAAAATCGTGGTCATTTTAATAGTGGATGATTCGCGCGATGAGCAGGAACTGCTGTCAACCTGGCTTCGGTCGGCCGGCTACGGGTCGCTGATGGTTGCCGAGTCTGCTGAGGCCGCGTTTGAGATCTTGGGCCGGGATAACGCTGAACAGAGGACGGGAGCCGTTGATCTCATCCTCATGGATATCATGCTGCCTGGCGTGGATGGACTTGAAGCTTGCCGCTGGATTACGGCGACCGAATGGCTCCAGGATATCCCTATCATCGTCGTGACAGCGAAGACCGCCGAGAAGGATCTCCTCGCGGCCTTTGCGGCAGGCGCGATGGACTATATCCGTAAACCAGTCAATCCAGCGGAACTCGTGGCCCGCGTGTCCTCGGCCCTCACGTTAAAAGAAGAACGGACCGCGCGCAAGGCGAGAGAGCAGGAGTTGCTCATGCGTACACAGGAACTCGAACGAGCGCTGCGAGAAGTCAAGGTATTACGCGGGCTTATCCCGATCTGTGCCAAATGCAAGAGGGTACGGACCGACCGCGGGAATTGGCAACGACTAGAGGAATACGTCCAAGACCATTCAGAGGCTGAGTTTAGTCATGGAGTCTGCCAAGTATGTATGAAAGAGGTCTATCCAGATGTCTTCAAAGACTGAGACCGCTGGCTAGAAACGATCGCTACGATGCCGGTGATGAAGAGGAGTATTTGATCCAGCAGCGTGAATGGCTGGCGAGTACATTTTTCCGAAGCTTCACGCTGAACCCGACGCACGCACCCACCCTGCAAGCGCAATTCTGTACCCACTTTTGATTGAACGGGCAGATACAGCCTTGATTTCGAATTCGATACTCAGAAAGTGAGGGGCCCACCAACAGTTAGATCGCCTGCCCTCGAGCAAACCACGCTCGCTAAGTCTACGCGCTATTCTTCCATCGTTGCGCACGGATAAAACCCTCCGGTATCCTGACTCTCTGCCTTGCGCATTTTTCCCTCTCATCTTCGATACACGACCGTGACGCGGGCGAGAAACTCCTCTAGTTCGGCAGTATGTCGTCGGATCGCGTTCCGATCTTCTCGTGCCGCCGCTTGCTCCAAGCCGGCTCCCACCATACTGATGGTGTCGAACCCGTAGCCTCCTCCGTCCCCTTTCAAGCGATGACCGATGATACGAATCTGTGCCAGGTCGTTCTGTTCCAACGCGGTTTTGAGTATCTGCACGTCGCCTCGACGATTCTCTAGAAATCCGGGAACGATTTCTTCGAGGCCTTGGTCGATGTGCACAGTGATAACGTTCTCGGCGTTTTGGTTCGGTCCTGTGGTCATGAGGTATACCGTCCTTTACAAGCCTGGAGAACTTCCAGGAGGGTGTGTTTCTTGATGGGTTTGGTCATATGGGCATTGCAGCCGGCTGCGAGAATCTTGACCCCGTCTTCTTTCAGTGCCAAAGCGGTCAAGGCAATCACCTGTGTGGGGGGGAGGTCCTGCTCCCGTTCCCATGCCCGGATCGCTTGTGTGGCCTCATAGCCATCCATCACCGGCATCTGCATGTCCATCAGGATTAGGTCGTAGCAGCCGTTCTTGAATAGCTCCAACCCGATGGCTCCGTGAGCCGCGATATCGAGCCGATAGGGAGTCTGCTTCAAATAGGAACGGACCAGCACCTGATTGTCTGGGGAATCCTCTACCAATAAGATACGCAGTGCCCTGACTTCGGTAAGAGGTGAGGGAGCCACTGGTGCCGAACTGGTTGTGTGTTGGATACCCTTGGAACGGTTGAGGGCGATGCTGATGGTCTGGAGTAGATCCGATCTCCTAATGGGTTTGATCAAATAGCCGCCCAGCCCCATGTCGTAGGTGCGGGCGATATCGTCGGCCCAATGGTCAGAGGCCAGCATGACAATTGTCAGGCCCTGGGGATGGCTGGCCCGTCTGATTTCTTCGACGACCTGGAACCCATCCATCCCCGGCATGCGACAGTCGAGGAGTAGGAGCTCGTAGGGTCGTGACGAAGTAGAAGCGCGCCGCCATTCTTCGATGGCCTCGTGACCCGACGCAGTATCCGTCACCTGTGCTCCCAAGGCGGCCAAGATTTCACGAAGGATCAGTCGGTTGGTGGCATGGTCATCAACCACGAGTGTTCTAACCCCTTGAAGATTGACCTGGACGTTGTCGTGGGTGGATGTCGGGCTGGATTGCACCGCTAGCTGCACGGAGCAATGGAACCTGCTGCCTTCTCCGAGGGTACTCTCTACCCAGATTCGTCCGTTCATGAGCTCGGCTAATTGCCTTGAAATGGTCAGACCTAAACCGGTCCCCCCATACCTGCGCGTCATTGAGGCGTGGGCTTGCGTGAAGCTTTCAAAAATGGCAGCAAGCTTGTCGGGCGGAATTCCGATCCCTGTATCGCTAATAGAAAATCGAATGGCTCCAGGCGTGGGGAGTTCCGGATCCTGCATGACCCGCACCGTGACGGACCCGCTGTCGGTGAATTTGATCGCGTTGCTGATGAGGTTGATGAGGATCTGGTGTAGTCGGTTGGGGTCCCCAATCACGGCGCGGGGGACGTCAGGCGAAAGATGGCAGGCGAGTTCGAGGCCTTTTTCATTGGCCCGCATAGCAAGAATTTCGATGGATTTCTCAACCAAGTCGCTCAAATCAAAGTCGGTTGATTCCAGCTCCAGATGGCCGACCTCGACTTTCGACAGGTCGAGTATATTATTGATCAGACTCAATAGATTGCCCCCAGCGCGACGGAAAATGCGCAGGTATTTCCGTTGATCGGGAGTCAAATCCGTTTCCCATAGCAGATCCGCCATCCCAATAATCGCATTCATGGGCGTTCGAATCTCATGGCTGACGCTGGCCAGAAACTCGCTCTTGGCCCGGCTGGCGACTTCTGCCGCTTCCTTGGAAAGGACGAGAGCTTGCTCAGCCTCCCGGCGCTGCTTTGCTTCCAGTGCGAGAGTCATAAAGGTACCCAGTGAACTGGAAAAATATATTTCTTCCGTCGCCCAGGATCGAGGTCCACCGACATGTTCGTGACACAGCACCCCGACGACATACCCCCTGCGTCGAACCGGCGAATCCAACATGGCTCCAATTCCAAGCGGGGTCAGATAGGATTGGGAAAACTCCCTGGTCCTGACGTCCGCATGAGCGTCATGGGCAGCAATCGCATGCTCTTCATGTGCGATGGCGTGAAAATAGGACGGGTAGTCCTGTGCCGCCAGCGTGACGCCGGTTATGTGCCGGTTCGAGGTCCGCTCATAGAGATCGAGCAGTTCCAACGCAGCTCCTTGTTGGGTGAGCGTCCATACGCTAGTCCGTTCCACTCCGAGCACCCGACAACCCGTTTCGGTGATCATCCGCAACGCCTCTTTGAAATCCCCCGTATAGATCGCATCCTGCTTTGCCAGCTCGCACAGAGCAATCTGTTGCTGTTCCAACAAGAGCGTCCGCTCCCGCTCAACGCCTTCGCTATACTTGCGTTCGGTAATATCTTCCGAAATTCCTAGTAAATACTGGGGCGTGCCATCGTCGCCGTTGATCGGGACTTTCTTGGTATGGAGTAGCCTTCTCCCCTTCCGCCGAGTTTCGATCGGCTCTTCAGGAATATCGACACTGTGCCCACGTTGCAAGACTTGGCGGTCCATGGCCGTGAAACAATCGGCTTCCTGTTCGGGGAAAAAGTCATAATCACTTTTGCCGATGAGTTCCTCTTTGGGATAACCGAGCAATTGTTCACCCGCCTGATTGAAACGCACAAACTTGAGGGTCTTGGCATCCTTGACGAAAATCATGTGAGGAATATTTTCGATGATGGAGTCCAGGAGCGAATGATTGCGTCTCGTTTCTTCCGTGGCTCGTTTGCGTTCCGTGATGTCTCGATCAATGCCGCGGTATCCTCTGAACCTTCCGGCATCATCGAACACGGGCACTCCTCCGCATTCAAGGACAATACGGCGGCCATCTTTATGTAGATAGACGGACTCCATGCAGCGAAACGATTGCCGAGCCGCCGCGATGGGCCCAAACAGGTTTCCGATGCGACAGGCCTCATCAGGCGGCATCAAGTCGAACGGTGTTTTGCCAAGCACTTCCTCCGGTTCATACCCGAGGTGATCGCAAATATTTGGGCTGCTGTACGTGAAAACCACGTGCTCATCGATTTCCCAGATCCAATCACTTGTCGTTTCCAGCAAAGCGCGAAACCGCTGCTCACTTTCCTGCAAAGCCACTTCCGTCTGGTTGATAGAAGGACCTTGCGTGCGGCCCATGCGACGTCCCTGTTTCCCCGTTGGTTCTGTGCGCGAGGCCTCTTCTACTTGCCCTGTTGCTGGCTGTGTGGTCCGTGAACGACGGGCAGCCGGGGGCGTTGGTTGTCGCTTGGCCGTGCGACTCGCTCGAATCGGTGCCCCTTTCTTAGCCATGCCCACACACTCCCTCGCTAGTGATGGCACGCACGTGGTGTGAAACGTCAGGGGATTGGAATGAAGGCACGTATGCGGAGAGAACCGTGGTGAGCGTCGCGCTGATCGCCGTCAGCACATCTCGTCGAGGCCATGGCATGGTCATAGCGAGGAGTGGACGATTAGTCTTCGTGAGAGTGCGGAACGAGAGAGAGAGTGCCGGCTTGTTTGATCCGATTGCGGCCTTCCTGCTTGGCTTGATAAAGCGCTTGATCCGCCGCCTTGATCAAATCGGTGGGAGAGGTGTTCCGGCTTGGGATCGCACAGGCGAAGCCCAGGCTGATAGTCGTGCACCCACCATCGGAGTGTGTAATGCCAAGGGACTCAATGCGTTGCCGAAGCGTTTCTGCCACCTGTGCCGCTCCGTCCGTTCTGGTACCGGGAAGGACGACCACGAATTCGTCGCCGCCATACCGAGCAACGAGGTCTCCTGGTCTGTTGACGGCTCCCGAGATAGCGGTGGCAACCTGCCTGAGGCATTCGTCGCCCGACGTATGACCAAGGGTATCGTTGTAAGATTTAAACCGGTCGATATCGAGCATGATCAGTGAGAGCGGCGTCAATTCGCGGACGGCACGGCGCCATTCCTGATCCAAGAAGTCATCAAATTGCCGTCGGTTGGTAATGCCGGTGAGGCCGTCAAGACAAGACAGGCGCAGCAGCATCTGGTTTGCTTCCTGGAGTTGACGCATGACCTCAAGGAGTTCCTGCTCGCGGGCCCGCCGCCGGTCGATTTCGTGGACCAGCCGCAAGACCGAGCGGACGCGAGTCAAGAGCTCGATCTTGTTGATGGGTTTCCCAATGTAGTCGAGCGCACCTGCGGCAAAGGCGAGTTGGAGATCGACGGGATCGGTCTTCACGGTGACCATCATGATAGGCGTGTCACGAAATCGTTCGACCGCCTTGATCTGGCGGCAGGCTTCGATGCCACTCATCTCCGGCATGACGATGTCCATGAGGATCAGGTCGACTCGAGTGGCGCCGTGCTTCCCGTCATCAAGCCCCAGAAAACGAAATGCCGCGGCGGCCGAGTCGGCGACCAGGAGATCGTCGTAGCCGGCAGCCGAGAGGATCGACTGAACCAAGAAGCGGTCGTCCGCCGAATCATCAACAATTAAGATGCCCATACGCTGTGAATCCGGTGAATACGAGTGGTGTGTGAAAAATCGTACCAGCTAGTCCGGGTAAACTCCAGGATAAAGCTTTTTGACGCATGGCTGACAGATACCGTGGCTGAATTCTGCCTCGGAATGTTCGCCGATATATTCCTCCAACTGTTGCCAGAATCCACCGTCATTGCGGATCTTTTTGCAGGATGCGCAGATGGGGATGAGTCCTCTGAGAACTTTGACATCCCGCAGCGCTTTCTGCAGTTCTTCATGGCTTCGGCGGAGCTCCCCTTCGCGCGCTTTGCGGCAGTCCATTTCCTTTTTCAGCGCCAGCGCGGAAGCCACGCGTGCCAGGAGTTCCACGCTGTGCACCGGTTTGGTGATGTAATCATTTGCTCCTGCCGTAAACGCGGTTTTGAGATTAGAGAGATCGTTGTTGGCCGTGACCATGATGATGGGAATATCGCAAAGATGTGGCCGGCTCTTGATCTGGCGACAGGCTTCGACTCCATCCAGTTCCGGCATGAGGACGTCCATCAGAATCAAGTCAATCTGAGAGGGCGGCTCCTGGCCGTCCATGTTGAGCAGGGGGAACGCAGTCATTGCCGAGTTCGCGCTCAGGAGGTCCGTATGGCCGGCTTTCCCAAGGATTGCGCGAAGAAGTAGCTGTTGGTCTGGAGCGTCGTCAACGATAAGAATGCCCATGCCAATTCCTTCCAGGCGCTCGCACATGTGTGCGGGTATTCGCCTTTCAGTATAGCAGGTGCCGATCGGGCTACTGGAGCTTGGCGCGAACGAGCTCGCTGACCTGTTTGCCGTCTACGGTTTGACCGGCCACACGGACCATCACGGCCTTCATTACTGCCCCCATCTCTTTCAGAGAGCACGCGCCGACTTCTTGAATGGCTGCGTCCACGACCGAGGCAAGTTGTTCAGGGGAAAGGGCTTGAGGGAGATAGGATTCGAGGATGGTAATTTCCTGTCGTTCTTTTGCGGCGAGTTCTGCGCGATTACCCTTTTCAAACAGCTCAACCGATTCCCGGCGTTGTTTGATCATGGTCGTCATCACGCGGC
>JAQBES010000212.1:0-3160 GCA_032123755.1 Nitrospirota bacterium | reverse complement strand
GTAACCCCCTGTTTCTATTGATGGTAGCGGGGCCAGGATTTGAACCTGGGACCTTCGGGTTATGAGTGCGGTCTAAGTATTTGATATAGTAGGCTTAATTGGTTTTTTAGCTTTTTATTGAGGATTTTAAACCTAAATGATTCCAATAGGTTACAAGGGACGTTCAACCCCTCAACTTTCCTCGTGGGCACGTTTTGGGCACACTAAATCTGCGACCGTTTTCACAATAACCCGAAGGTATCATTCGGATTCATTTCAAGCGATTCACAGCAGGCGCTTGCATGCCTAACGCATGCTTCAGCTGCGGCGCGAGCGGTTTGCGTCAAGATTTAGCAGGGGCAGCGAAGCGGCCGTCAGCTCCAGCCTGTGGTTGGGCGGCAATTATTACGGCTTTGAAAAATTAGGGGCCGCATATTGACGACTCTATGAAGCGATTATGCCTAGGCCAGAACTTAGTATTCGTGCGGCCTCTTCGGCCATTGTTTGCACAATTTCTGCGGCTGGTTGGATACGAGACGCCAAACCGACGCTCTGTCCAGCATATAAACACATGGACTCCAACTGTCCGATTGCACCCGGTTCCGGATAGGATGCTTCGTAGCGTCTTATAGAATTTCCATCACCATAAGTTCCTATCACTTCGCTTTCATTTGGACGGTGGCCGCTCGGCGGATTTCCGGCTGCCTCCCATTGCTCAATCGTGTCATTACGCAGCGATCGATGGGGAGAATCGGGCCATCCAATGTCAAATAAAGTCGAATACACTGCGTCGGTTTCTGCGGCTTGTAAGAGCTTCTGTTGATATACGGTGTGAATTACAGCTTCTTCGCTCAACAAGAAGCGTGTACCCACCCATACGCCGGCTGCTCCTAGCATAAACGCGGCAGCAACGCCGCGTCCATCAGCGATACCGCCTGCAGCAATGACGGGTTTAGGGGCGACCGCATCTACCACGCGGGGCACTAACGGGAAGGTAGCTACCTTTCCCCATACATGTCCGCCCGCCTCCCAACCTTGAGCGACAAGAATATCAACCCCTGCCTCACTGGCAAGGCGAGCCTCGGCTGCGCTTGCGATCGTGTGCATGACCAATGCTCCCGCAGCATGCACACGCTCGATATACTGTGATGGGTCACCATAGAAAAAAGAAATGATGGGCACGCCTTCTTCCAAACATATTGCCAGCCGCTCTGCTTGCGGCCATGCCAACACCAAATTGACTCCGAAAGGACGGCTGGTTAACGAACGAGTCTTGCGGATAACTTGGCGAGTGCTTTCCAGATCGCGCCATGTTGCAGATAGCATCCCTAACCCACCCGCATTGGAAACAGCCGCTGCCAATTCCGGACTTACGGCATTTGACATTGGGGCCAGCATGATCGGTATGTCGATATTTAGCAAACGAGTCAAGGAGGTCTGAAATTTCAGCATTGCGTGTATCCTTTCACGTTAAAGGTGATTCTACGTAGCGGCCCGACAGTTGATTGTAACCCATCGGTTTGATTTGGTAGCGGGGCTAGGATTTGAACCTGAGACCTTCGGGCGGAGTGAAACGTATTCCGCCTGCGGAGCATCGACCCTGTATCATCTGCAAGAAAAAGGGGGAAGGGACATGATCAAAACGGTTGGATATGCCGGGCAAAGCGCGACTGCGCCACTGGACGCCTTCCGTTTCGAGCGCAGGGAACCGGGGAAGAACGACGTCCGGATCGAGATCCTCCATTGTGGAGTCTGCCACTCCGACCTGCACACCGCGCGGAACGAGTGGAAGGGAACGACCTACCCCGTCGTGCCAGGCCACGAGATCGTCGGGCGGGTGTCCCAGGTGGGCCCCGGGGTGAAGGGATTCAGGCGGGGCGATCTGGCCGCTGTCGGCTGCATGGTCGACTCGTGCCGGAAATGTCCCGACTGCATTGAAGGGCTGGAACAGTACTGCCGCAATGAGATCATCTTCACCTACAACAGCCCCGACCGGCACATTGGCGGGATGACCTACGGCGGCTACTCGGGCTGCATCGTCGTCGACGAGAGGTTCGTCCTGCGGGTTCCGACGAACCTCGATCTCCCCGCGGTAGCCCCGCTTCTGTGCGCGGGCATCACGACGTACTCCCCGCTCCGCCACTGGAAAGTCGGGAAAGGGAGCACGGTTGGCGTGGTCGGCCTTGGGGGACTCGGGCACATGGCGGTCAAGCTGGCCAACGCCTTCGGCGCGAACGTGGTGATGTTCACGACTTCTCCGGGCAAGGCCGCCGACGCGAAGCGGCTGGGAGCCCATGAGGTAGTCATCTCGAAGAACTCCGACGAGATGAGGAAGCAGGCGAACCGGTTCGACTTCATCCTGAACACGGTGGCCGCGCCGCACGATCTCGACGCGTTCCTCAACCTGCTCCGGCGCGACGGCACGATGTGCATGGTCGGCGCCCCTGCGCTGCCGCACCCGTCACCCAACGTCTTCAACCTGATCTTCGGGCGTCGGCAGCTCTCCGGTTCGCTGATCGGTGGGATCCGGGAGACCCAGGAGATGCTCGATTTCTGCGGGGAGCACGGCATCGTGTCCGACATCGAGCAGATCCCGATCCAGAAGATCAACGTGGCTTACGAGCGGATGCTCCGAAGCGACGTGAAATACCGCTTCGTCATCGACATGGCGTCCTTGCCGAAGGAGAAGTGAGGGAGACAAAAGGAGGATCCGTATCGCCTCGACTTGGCGCTTCCCGAGCAAGGAGGCCCGTGTCCTGATCGAGCAGTGGAGGCGGCACTACAACGGAGTAAGACCGCATAGTGCGTTGGGATACCGGCCACCGGTACCTGAAACGATCGCCTTCCCGGCAGTTGGTCTTCCAAGTCCCTGGAATTCGATGGAGACTGCTGCAGGATTCTTACACTAAGATACGGGTGGACCGATCACGGGGGGCTGGTCAACCTCACATAAGGATTAGCGCTGTCTCTATCGCTGCCGCGACGACCAAGAGTGGGAGTACGACGGCGACGTACTGCCTAGAGGCATATCCTATATGGAATCTGATGGACGTGTTTTCCTCTCCTCGCATCCTCCGAATGACTGCCATGCCGAGCCACAGGCCGTAGGAGACCGCGATAAGAAGTGCCGGTATCTCGAATACACCGTGAGGCAGCACCATCCATGCAGCCTTCGAATATC
>JAQBES010000211.1:0-3539 GCA_032123755.1 Nitrospirota bacterium | reverse complement strand
CGGACGCGGTGATCGATGACGTGGTGAATCGGACCTTCGACTTGTTTGTTCATCTCGGCGCCACGGACGAGCAGCTCGACTTCCCGATCGTATATACGGCGGCGATTAAGGGCACCGCAACGCTCGACGTGAATAAGCCCGGCACGGACATTACGCCGCTCCTCGACACCGTGCTGGAAAAGATTCCCGCACCGGCCATCGACGCCGACGCGCCACTCCAGATTCTGGTCCTCTCCCTGATTCAGGACCTCTACAAAGGCAAGATGGGCGTGGGGAAGATTCGGTCCGGTTCGATCGCCCGTCGGCAGAATGTGACCGTCCTCGGAAAGGATGGTGCACAGTTCCCTGGAAAGGTGTCAGACCTCGCGGTCTACTCCGGCCTTGAACGGACGGATGTGGAGCGGGCCGAGGCAGGAGAAATCGTTGCGGTGGCCGGCTTGGACGAGGTGAGCATCGGCGATACGATTGCGGACGCGGAACATCCAGTCGCACTGACCCGAGTCACGGTCGACGAGCCGACCGTCCAGATGACCTTCTCCGTGAATAATAGCCCGTTCGCCGGGCGGGAAGGCAAGTACCTGACCTCGCGGCATTTGCGCGATCGACTCTTCAAAGAACTCGAAACCAACGTGTCGTTGCGTGCGAGCGAGACGGATAGTGCGGATAAGTTCCTCGTGGCCGGCCGCGGGGAGTTGCATCTCGGCGTCCTCATTGAACAGATGCGCCGGGAAGGGTACGAACTGCAAGTCTCGCAACCGGAAGTGATTGTCCACCGGGAGGGTGACAAAGTCCTCGAACCCTACGAGGAACTGACCATCCAGGTGCCGGAAACCTATCAGGGCACCGTGATTGAAGAGCTCGGCAAACGCCGCGGCGAGTTACGCCACATGCGACTCATCCATTCCGACGCCGGACCGAGCGAAATGCACCTGGAGTACCATATTCCCACCCGCGGCATCATGGGGCTCAAAAACCTATTGGTCGCCAAGACTCGCGGCACCATCATCATGCACCATGTCTTCGTCGCATACGAACCGGTGGAGGAGCGCGACCTCGCGGTGGCGACACACGGGTCACTCGTCGCACACGAAGATGGAACCAGCACCGGCTATGCCATCTTCATGACCCAAGAACGGGGCACCATGTTTATCGGCCCTGTCGTGGAGGTCTATCGCGGGATGGTCGTTGGCGAGAACAGCCGGGACGAAGATATGGACGTCAACGTCTGTAAAGAAAAGCACCTGTCCAACATGCGGGCATCAGGCACCGATGAAGCGTTAGTCCTCACGCCGCCACGGGAAATGGGATTGGAATTCGCACTCGAATATATCGGCCCGGATGAACTGGTTGAGGTCACGCCGAAGAGCCTGCGCATTCGCAAACGGCTCCTCAACCCGGATGACCGCCGCAAGGCCCGCAAATCCGGCAAATAGCCTCCCCCTACAGCGATGAGAATCAGGAAGAAAACCCCCAAACCTTCCGCCCGCCGTCCCCCGCTCTACTTTGTCGGCTATCGGGGGGCTGCGCCAGCCACAGACGAACTTAAGACCTGGTACGAGCGGGAATACGGCGGGCCACTGACCATTCACCACGAAGCGGGCTCAGCAGAATCCTGGCAAGCGACTCACGGCCCCTGGTCGGCCCATGTCGTGATGCCGCTGCCGATGAGCCACGTCGCCGACGTGATGAAGCAGTTGGCTTGGGAGCACGATGTGATGGGCGCAGTCGCGCCTTCCCTCGCATCCCCGCGAGACATGCCGGACACGATACTCTTTGCCGCGCGAGTCGCTCGAGGCCTCACCCTCCTCACTCAAGGCACAGCCCATGACATCACCACCAACCAGTACGTGAACCCGTCGGATTGGCAGGATCGTCCCCTCACCCACTTCGTTGCCGACGATCACATTCCGATCATGCAGGGCGACGATGAGCAAAGCCATCGGAGTTGGTGCTACACCCTTGGCCTCAGCAAGTTCGGGGTGGATGAACTCGAAATATTTCTTTCTCCCGGCCTTCCAGACCAGCCTGTACGCGATCTCCTCAGAGAAACGGCAGACGAATTGACCAGAACTGGACAATCGCCAAAAGTCGGAAGCCATATCCGCGTAGGACTCTTGGGCCAGAGCGTTGAGATTACCAACCACCGCACCGCCGCACCTGCCGGACGCATGCTGAGTTTTCGTGAAATTCGGCCGTTACCGTAGTTTCCCCATTCTTATCGGCCGGTTATGGGTAGACCAGGCCTCTTCTAGGCCTTCCGGGCCGTTGACAAGGTTTCAACCCGCACGGTAAAAAACACATACGACAGTGTCAGAGGCCGGACTAAACCCAGTGAAGGAGGCATACAGATGAGCGACGTAGCAGCAGAAATCAAGGTGGGCGATACCGCACCGGATTTTAACTTAAAGGATCAGGACCAGAAAGACGTGAAGCTGAGCGACTATCGTGGCAAGAAAAATGTGGTGCTCTGCTTCTATCCGCTGGACTGGAGCCCGGTGTGTCAGGGCGAAAATAAGTGTTTGACCGACGACTTCCCCAAGTTCCAATCGGCGAACGCGGAACTCTTCGGCGTCAGTTGCGACAGCTTCTTCTCCCACAAGGCGTGGGCTGACTCCATGGACCTCAAGCACCAGCTGCTATCGGACGTGCATCGGACCACGGCGAAGAGCTATGGCCTCTACTTCGAACCATTGAACTGCTCAAAGCGTGCGACCGTCATCGTTGACAAGAACGGCAAGGTCGCTTACGCAAAGGTCCAGGAAATCAAGGTGGCGCGGGAAGACAAGGACATCCTCGCAGCCCTCGCGAAGCTCAGCTAATCTTCAGTCAGAAAATCCGAAAGTCGGGAGTCTGCACGTTGAGGCTCTTTGACTTTCGGACTTTTGACGTGATGACGTGAGACTACGAAAATGCCCGGGGTCGTCGAAGACGTCAGAGACGAAAATTACAAGGAATTCACCGACGCACCTGCATCGATCGTCGCCTATGGTCTCGCGACTTGTGAGCCCTGCAAAGCCTACGACCCGATCCTGGAAGAGACCGCCGCCAAGTTTCCCGACGTGAAAGTCGGCAAGGCCAAGATGCATGTCCCAGGCCGTTGCCGCGAGATTAAGAAGAGCCACACCTTCGAAACCTACCCCACAACCCACTTCTTTTCCAATGGCAAGTTGCTCCTGACCCGTGAAGGGGTGGTGGAGCCGGCCGAACTCGCCGCGCTGATTGCGGATCATTTAATAAAGTAGTTCCTCCTCACCGACTTCGGCAGAGAGAAGGTGAGTCTCCCACATCCTCGCTCTAATATTGCATTGGCACCGCCTGTTAGGCCGATGTTCGATCCCCGCCCTTATTATACGTATTGACACTTAGCTGTACATTGCTCCACGGGAACACTTCTTCAATCCATTGAAACTTCGAAAGAGCGCTAGCAAGCTCAATTTTGTACAGTCCGAATTTTGTCCTCCCTCGACGCAAATCGGCGTTGTTTGTTGCTCGATCTCATGTGGGCAATCCGTAACTATGTGAAATTTATCGAGCCTCCG
>JAQBES010000210.1:0-3255 GCA_032123755.1 Nitrospirota bacterium | reverse complement strand
GACCAACCCTCTCGGAATTCCAGCCACCCCGAGTTCTGTCTGTCCGTCCGATGCTCCGGTGAAGCATTTCAACGTCGTGTCGTTGGACCGTCCGTTGAAGCTCCACCCGAAGGCGCCGGATGTGATTGAGGTGGACTTCGAGCGCAAGATCGAAATGACGGTACCGGAAGGCAAGATCTACGCGCTTGCAGAGGAAGCGACCACGGTGGCGGGCAATGTGATGCCGAATCCGCTCACGTTGCGTGCCAATTTGGGCGACTGCATCAAGGTCAATCTGAAGAACAAGATGAAGGCAAGTAGGGCTTCCTTCTTTGCGCCGGGCCTGGCCTTCGATCCGAAAGACAGCCAGGGCCTGAACGTCGGGAACAACCCCGGCGATCAGACGATTGCCCCGGGCGAGAGCCGCACCTACACCTACTACGCGCATCCGGCGAACAAGGAGACGACGTCGCTGGTGTGGGACGGTGGGAACATCGTCGTGAATCCGAGGAACGGATTGTACGGAGCGGTGGTCATTGGCCCGAAGGGCTCCCAGTATCGGGACCCTGTCACCGGAGCCGATATCTCGCAGAAGAATTCGTGGCGTGCTGACGTCATAGTCGATGCCAGCCTGCCGGAGAACGTTGGGAAGCGGAGTTACCGAGACGTGGCCCTTTTCTTCCAGGACGAGGACAACATCATCGGGACCTCGTTCATGCCCTACGTGCAAAACGTGGCCGGGTTGACATCGGTCAACTATCGCGCGGAACCGTACAAGTTCCGTGAGGAGCAAGGCTGCTCGCTGGGCAAAATTTTCCAGCCCTGCGTCGTGGATAAGCCCGAAGATCCGGTGACGCCTCTGATCGAGGCGCATGCCGGGGACGCCATTCGCATTCATGTGATCGGCGCGAACAGTGAACAGAACGGGATGTTCGGGGTCGAAGGCCATGAATGGCCGATTGAGCCCTACATGCCAGGTGCCGACATGATCAGCGTGGTGGAGTACGCCGGGTCCGAGATTCTCGATGTCTTCATCCGTGGCGGTGCGGGAGGACCGTATCGTCAGGTCGGAGACTTCGTGTGGTCCAATGCGCGGCTGCCCTACACGCAGTCAGGGCAGTGGGGCTATCTCCGTGTGTTGCCTGTCGGTGACTCACGAATCCAACCGCTGGGTACTCAGGGAATGGGGGCCAAGCGTGCGGATGTGCCGTCCGAACTGCAGGCCATTCCAACCGCGATGAAGTAAACGCGTTGGGCATGGTGTAATGCAGATGGGGGAGCTGCTTATTACCTGCGGCTCCCCCATCTGTGTTTTTGAAGTAGCGTTCAGCGTTAAGCTAGCAGTACTCTGCAAAGATGTCAGGACTGAACGCTGATCACTTCAAAAAGAGGGAGGCCGGAGTCATGAACATAATAAAACTCATCCTGGCTGGGATGATAGCGGTGTGTCTCAGCAGTCCCGCATACGCCTATGACGAGGTTACGGTCACGGACGGAGGGATCCTGTCGGGCACCGTCACACTCAACGGTGACGTGCCGAAACCCAAGGGTTATAACCTGACGACCCTACCGGATCAGATTTATTGTGGGCGCATTTCCGATGGAAGGGGATGGCGCCTGCTCCAGCCGTTCAACGTCGGGGGAAAAGGCGAGTTTCGTCAGGTAGTGGTTCTCTTGGAAGATATCGAAACAGGAAAGCCGTTCGGAGAAGACAAGCCGCCACGGATTGAAGCGGTCGATTGTCGGTTCATGCCGTTCGTCAATGTGGTTCGGGATCTCCACGACGTGGTGGTGGTGAATATGGATCCTGCCATGCACGACGTTCAGGCGTATGAAACGTCCCGCCTGGGACCGCGGGTGCTGTTCAATATCCCGCTGCCGATCAGCAAACGCTATCCGAACAAGATCGGGTTGAGCGACCATTTTCATAAGCATTATGAGGGGATTCCCATGGTTCAGACGGTCAAGATGACGAAGGGCCGTCGAATCTTCACGATGCAGTGCGGGTTTCACGCCTATATGGAGAGTTGGGCCTTGGTGGTCGATCATCCGTACTATGCCATCACGGATCAGGATGGACGATTCGAGATCGGTGACATTCCTCCCGGAACGTACAGGGTAACGATCTGGCACCCCTACCTGCACGAGGCCTACGAGCAGATCGTGACGGTGAAGCCGAAGGAATCAACAACCACTGAGTTTACGGTGGCGGCTCCAACAGGACGTCTCTATGCCAATCAAATGGTGGAAGACGCGTTCGTGCGCTATACCATTACCGAAGATGTGCAGTCGCAGATCGTTCCATCGCTGGAGAAGCAGACGTTTTGACTTGGTAAGGGGCAGGAGGTGAGTGGCAATTGGGCTGTGTTCAGAATCAGATTCTTTCCTCAAAATATTTCCTTGCAGCCACGACCGGAATGAGTTTATAGTGCCGATTCTTTTTGCTCGGCTAATGGCCGATCAGTTGCACTGCGAGGTGGATGTGCTGGCGCCCGACGTGAAGCGAAATTGTGTTCCCGGACAAAAGAATAGGAGGCAGCGCCAGTTTCTACGCGCTGCTCAACCATGCGCCGGCCATCCTTTCCCCGCCAGTTCATGTGTTCCAGGTGTAAGAGGAGGAGTTGCGCGCGAACGGGGAGTTCTCCGATCATGACGCACTACTAGGAGCCTGTCCGGCATTGCCTTCGTGACGAGGTGAGGGAGGTGCGGCCAGATGCGAGGCCGTAAGCCCGAGGCTGACCCTCGTTTTGCGTTTCACGGTTCTTGGGAGCGGGCCGAGCACGATGAAGGTGCCCGCAGATCGTTCGCCGAAGTAGAACGGTCAATGTCGGACAGGCTAATAGCCCGGGGATCGTTTTTTAATTCAAAGGAGGCAGATTGTGGGCGGATACAAACGGTTTGGGGTCATGCTGTGTTTGGGAGTGGGATTGTTTCTGGGATCGCTGGTAGGGATTCCTGTGGCAGGGGCAGAGGGTGAGGCTCTGAAAGTAGACACCGGCGATACCGCATGGGTTCTTACCTCCACCGCGCTCGTTCTGGCGATGACGATGCCGGGCTTGGCGCTCTTCTATGGCGGGATGGTTCGACGCAAGAATATTCTGGGGACGATCATGCAGAGCATTGTCGTACTCTGTCTGGTCAGTCTGATCTGGATTACTTTCGGGTACAGCCTGGCCTTCGGTCCTGATCAGGGCGGGCTCATCGGAAGCCTTGACTGGATAGGGCTGAACGGGGTGGGCAGCTCACCGCATCCCACCTATGGGCCTACGATTCCCC
>JAQBES010000209.1:0-11785 GCA_032123755.1 Nitrospirota bacterium | reverse complement strand
GGAAACTTTCCCACGCGTTTCTTCGCCACTTGCCACCCCCTCTCTGTGCCAAGTGTGCCAATTCGCCGTGTCTCAATCTAGGGGGTCAGTCCACGGCTCCCCAGCCGAGAGAAATCTGGGCTTTGGGTTCGCAGGGTTACGGTACCCAGTTGGACAACTGGTGATTTGGGCTTCTCAGCTCATATCGGCGTGACTCTAGTCTGCACAGCAACTTATTTTCGACACGTCTTTTGTGTAAGACAGCGCGGCTATTTTTAGCGCCTCGCACATGGATGGATAAACGTGCAGCAGGCGTGCGAAGTCGTCGATACTCGCACCAAAACGAAGCCCCATTGCCGCTTCGTGAATCACCTCCGCAGCACTCATGCCGTGCATTGACACCCCCAGCACCTTCTTCGTGTTCCGGTCCGCAACCATCTTCAGGACCCCTCTCGTCTCCCGAACCGCCCCAGCTCTGGGAACAAGGGACATCGGAATCATGCGACAATCGCACTCGTACCCGCGAGCATTTGCCTCTGCGTCCGACAGTCCGACTACGCCCACCTGCGGGTCGGTAAAAATAGCCCGCGGGATCACGGCGTGGTTGACTTTGTGGCCCCCTTTGCCGTTGAGCGCATTCTCGGCGGCAATCCCACCGTCCTGCGCACCCACAGGAGTTGCCATCTGGCTTCCAGAGTAGGAACCAATGACGTCTCCGGCGGCATACACGTGCCCGGCAGAAGTGCGCAGATCGTCGTTGACCTTCACGAAGCCACGTGCATCCAGATCGACTCCTGGAAGTTCAAGCCCGAGGTGTTCCGTATTCGGTGTGCGCCCCGTGGCCACAAGCAGCTTCGCGGCCTTCAGTTCTCTCTGCCGCCCGTCCACCTGGAGCGTAACGACGACGTGGCGTGCATCGCCCTGTACCTGGCTCACTGTGGCCTTCGTATGGATGACAATGCCCTCCTCACGAAATCCCTCTGCCACTGATTGCGCAATCTCCGGTTCGTAGGCCGAAAGAATGCGCGCTCCGCGCGCCAGCATCGTGACACTGGTGCCGAAACGCGCAAACATCTGGCCCAGCTCAAGCGCGATGTAGCCGCCACCGATGATAATGAGTGATTCTGGAAGCTCTGTGAGCTCGATGTCTTCGTGACTGGTGAGCAGATCGCTGGTGAGATACGGCGTGTCACGAAGCCCTGGAATGTCTGGCACGGTGGGCGCGCCTCCAGTCGCGACTAGGAACCGAGGTGCTGAGAGCACCTGCCCGTTCACGGTCACCTCGTTGGGGCCACTGAAGCGGGCGGCTCCTTCAAACACGCGGATGTGTTTAGAGCCGGAGGTAATACTCTGATATTTCTTTCCCCGGTAGTCTTCAATCACCGCATCCTTCTGCGCAATAAGCGCTCGAAAATCGATGCGCATCGCAGTTGGCGAGAGCCCTGGGTAGCGCGGATGCTTCGCATCGTAGAGGATTTTCGCGGCTTCGATAAGGTTCTTGGACGGCAAGCAGCCACGGTTGACACACGTTCCCCCGAGCGTGCGCATCTCGGTCATGGCGGCCGTTTTTCCGCTTTCTGCTGCACGCAGCGCGGCAGCAAACGCCGTCGAGCCGGAACCGAGAATCACCAGGTCAAATTCCTCCGCCCTCATGTTCCCTCCTGGTTGTATTGTCCTTGAATTTTCTTTAGGTCACGTGCACGTCTGGCGCCGCACGAAGTAGTAGCCCACCGCAGCCACTCCGATGAACACCACAAGAAGGCCGATCAATAGGACATCGTCGAGAATGAACCCAAGGCCAAGAGTGGTGACCAGACCGGCAACGAGAAACGGCGCCACGCAGCAGAGTGCGGCAAACGCGGCACCGCTGATGCCAACCGCCATGAGCGTTCGGCCCACCCAGGATGGCGCCTCGTGACTATGTGTGTTCGCGTCCATCGCATCTCCTACGGATGAACGGTGGAGGGATAGCCCGCGTTCGTGGTGGCCTCCACCAGCGCTTCGACCGTGGTCTTGGCGTCATCAAAGGTGACCAGGGCTTCCTTCTTCTCCAAGCTGACATCGATGGCCTCGACGCCTTCGACCTTGTTTAGCGCTTTCTTAATGGTGATCGGGCAAGCCTTGCAGGTCATGCCAGTTACCGACAGGGTGACCGTTTGCGTGGCGGCCCAGGCGGGCACGCTCAAGGCGACCGAGAGGGCGAGTACCGTGATGAGCTCTCTCATGGCGTTGTCCTTTCAGTAAAACATCGGCAGAATGTAGGGGAACGCGAGCGCGAGTCCCGTCAGTGCGGCCACGATGACAAAGATGATTTTCTGCGCCGTCTTGACTTGCGGCACAGCACAGACCTCCCCCGGATTGCAGGCTTGCGCGGGTCGGAAGATGCGCCGGTAGGCGAAGAAGAGCGCCACGAGTGCTGCGCCGATAAAGATCGGACGATACGGTTCGAGCACCGTCAGATTGCCGATCCACGCCCCGCTGATGCCAATCGCCACCAACACGAGCGGGCCGAGACAGCAGATCGAGGCGAGGACTGCCGCGAGACCGCCTACACCCAAGGCGCCGCGACCGTTTTGGGGTTTAACCCACGGGTTCTCTTTCTCCGACATGAACAACCTATCCATGGCCCCACCTATTTCCTGAGCGCCCGCAGCACAAGCGGTCAGACACCACAGACCACTGCGCCATCGGCGGCCAGCACGCCCCCACTCAACAGTCCCTTTCCACGGCATGACGCCAGGCCTATTTCTCCAGACTTGCCCATTGATTCCAGTCTAACCTCCGTACTACGGTACGGAATCAAGGGGAATCTTCATGGCTTCGGAATTAACGATAGGCCGAGTGGCGAAGCTGGCTGGGGTGAATGTCGAGACGATCCGTTATTACCAGAGACGGAGGCTCATAGCCGAACCGGACAAGCCGCACATGGGCTATCGGCGGTATCCGGCGGACGTCGTGAAACGCATCCGCTTCATTAAGCGGGCGCAGGCCCTTGGGTTCACGTTGGAGGAAATCGCCGAACTGCTACGGCTGGAGGAAGCCCGCGCCTGTGCGGAGACCCGGGCCCTGGCCGCCCACAAGATGCAGCTGATTGACCGGAAACTGACCGGCCTCGCGGCAATGCGGAAAGCGTTAGCCGGTCTGGTTCAGCAGTGCGATAGGAAACAACCGGTGAAGGGCTGCCCGATCATGCAGGTGCTCGAACAGGATTAAGTGTTCCCACCCAGGACTCGAACCTGCGAACCCCAGCTCTTTCTATATCATTTTCCTAAACATCAAAGAATGGCAAAACAGTTGGTTGAGAAGACTAGCTGGCTGAAGTCGTATTAAAAACGTCCTGAAGAACTAGTTTCTATCCATTGGATTCAACTGAAGATCACTGGTAGTTCTCGGTGGGGTCACAAACAACTGATTTTGCAACGGGGGAACGAAGAAGGTGTCAGACACCCAGTTTCTTCTGCAATCTGACAGGGTTTGTAGCCATGCCGTTTGGACTGGCTCACGCATGTTTGGGCCGCCCCTCACATAGAATCTTGACCCGAATGAGAGGGGAAGGTCTGCCTCACCCGCGAGAATTGATAAAAACAATCGGCGCGTCTTACACTTGCTTGGGGCAAGCGGCGATTACGGGGATGGAATGGAATGAGCGAGCTTGGGGGTAAGTGTATTTCTCAGCTTTGCCAAGTGGAACTTTTCTCCGGCATGACAAACCTCATTGGCTCGAATGGACAGGGCTCTGAATCACAGGATTCCTGGCATGCATAATAAGCGGAAACATTAGGCCAATATACTGGCGCGCACAGTTTCTCATACAAGGGTGGAGAATCCTTAGCATGGTGACATGGGTGGAAGTAATCATCGCTGCATTTCTTGCGTACTATTGGGCCGGTTTCGATATGGTCCATTTTCATACACAGCTGGAGCCCACGGATCAACCGGAGTATGTACGCGGCTCGACTTGGAACATGTTTGTGTCAGGCGCGTTATGGCCAATCGTCTCATACGCGAATCGTGAATTGGCTTGGTTCTCAACTGGCTTTTTAAGCGCGGCTATTGTTCTTGGTGCAGCATACGTCGGCCTGAACCACCTATTAGGCTCAATGTTCTATGCCGTGATGGTTTTGGGGGCGCTGCGAGTAACACCCGTCATTTCAGCATTGATTTCCTTTCCGCTGGCCATGGTGAGCTCGCTCCTCTGGATTTTTATCGCGAAACCGTTGGGATGTGAAGATCCTAGCGGTATCGAGAGAATGAAACGCTGACTGCCGCTTTTCGGGGATTAAAAGAGGTCGGGAGTCTTTTCTCGACGGCTCGTTGGCCATTACAACTCCCGCCCATTTTCTCTGCTGTGCGCAGGCTACTTTTTACTTCAGGGAGCCCTTGGGCGTATCCTGCCACTCATGAAACGGTGGTATCTGTATCTGATAGCTGTGCCGCTTGGGTTAGGGGGATTGGTTTACCTCGTCGGATTGAACTTTTCAATTAATTTCACCGACATGTGGAGTTGGGACCATCAAGCAAAGAACAAGCAGCAAGATGTCGGAAAGATCCCGGAGGGGAACGCAGTCCCCAAAGAGATACTGAGGCTACGGCACGAGCATCAACTGAGACCGCTGACTGAACGGGAAGAGGGAACAAAAATAGAAGAATTGCCGAATGGAATATACGGTTTCTCAATGTGCAGCGTCGTCGCGTTGCGCGCGACGCGTGGCAACACATTCTCGTTAGAGATTCAAAAGCATGATGGGATCATTTTCTATGTTGGGTATGCCTCTGACGAGGAGATAGAACAATATCTGACTCGCCAAAAAAACTTTCATGTCCTCACGTCCCCTCAACCAAGGAAAGGGGCGTCATCCCTGATCGACATCCCTGTCGAGTTTGTCTCGAAATGCGAGGAGCGTCCTGTGGGAGATGGATATCTTTTTGATCTGTTTATTACCACTATCCCAGAATTGCAAATCTAGGGAGGTATAGTCCATGGCGGGGAAGGATAAGGGGTCATAGGTAGCTCAAACCTGCCGAAGCTTGGCCACGGAAGCTGACCGAGTCTGTGAGGGAATTCTCGAAGGCTTTCCGCCTGGTCGAACCCGTGAGGCTCGCGCCGGAAAGCGCGTGAGCGACGGGACTGTCCCACCACGGGGGAGAAATCATCTCACAATTATGATCTCAAGGAGGTGTGGTAGAGTGAAGCCTGACGGCATGGTGTTCAGTACCGGAGGCTCCTATGGGATCAACGAACTTCGCTCCTCTCAGCCTCTCCGATTACGAAATCTCGCCCGCACAGGGCTTTCTTCCGCAAGACCCCCTTGGCGATCTGCCCGACTCCCCCACGCTCAACGATCTTGCGCACGAGCTGCCGAAATTTCTGAGCGCTCGGACGGTTCGGAGGTTCATCGACGAACAACGCCAACTGCTTCCCTCCATCCCTCTAACATGGTGCACGGAAGACTATCGGGCTGCGATGCGGATCCTTTCATTCTGCGGGCATGCCTACGTGTGGGAAGTGCCGGACCAACCGGTTGCGACCTTGCCACCACAGTTGGCGAAACCCTGGCACGAAGTTGCGCAGCGGCTTGGCCGTCCGCCAGTACTCTCGTACGCCTCCTATGCGCTCGACAACTGGAGAAGGCTCAATCCTGCCGAGCCGATTCAGCTCGACAACATTGTGCTGCTGCAGAATTTTCTCGGCGGTTTGGATGAGGAGTGGTTTGTCGTAGTCCATATCCAGATCGAGCGGGAAGCGGGACCAGCGCTGGCCGGACTCCTACGAGCGATGAATGGTGCGGCCGAGGACAAGGAGGGCGAGGTCTTGCTTGGGCTCAACTCATTGGCGTTGGCCCAAACGGCGATGCGCGACACATTGCTCAGGATGAATGAGCGCTGCGACCCCTATGTGTACTACAACCGCGTGCGGCCCTACATCCACGGCTGGAAGAACAGCTCTACCTTACCGAACGGGCTCTCCTACGAAGGCGTCGACTCCTATGCCGGGCAGCCGCAGCAATTTCGAGGCGAAACCGGCGCGCAAAGCTCTGTTGTGCCCTGTCTCGACGCCGGGCTCGGGATCGCCCATGCGCCAGACCCACTCACCGTCTACCTTCAAGAAATGAGGGATTACATGCCTCCGCGTCACCGATCGTTCCTGCTTGCGCTGGAGAACGCCACCGATGAGCTTGAACGTCCGTTGCTCGCCGGCTATGTTCGCGATCGGAAATTCCGCACCCCCGATCTCTGGACTGCCTATTGTGCCTGCGTCAATCTTCTCGCAAAATTTCGTGAGATCCACATCGGTTACGCCGACAGCTACATTTACCGCCAGCATCAGTCCCACGCCAGCAATCCTACGGCTGTGGGAACAGGCGGCACACCCTTCATGCAGTACCTCCAAAAACACCTGGATGAAACGAAACAGACGATCCTTCAGTAGGCCCTTCTTGACCCACTCATTTCGTGAACGACTACTGGATTGTGGCTACAAGATCGTCGTTGACTAAGCCTGGTGAGCGGCGTATCGTTTTTCCAGCGGGATGGCAAAACCCGCCGTCACTTGTGAATCGCGGTTCGTCCCTTGCCATACGTATTTCTTAGGTTACACGAGAGCCGCTTCACGAACAACGCTTTACAATCTGCACCAAAGGAGTTGACCATGGCGATCATGTGCTCCCTGGCGGTCTGCAAGGCACAGGCGGGTCTGTGCGGGCACGAAAAGGCGATGCTGAGCGTCGCCATGCTCGCGGTTATCGGCCTTGGGGCCTACTTCCTGATCGGCTGACCGAAGGTATTAGCCGATTCCATTCACTAGGCCCACCCTGCACCGAAGTGATGGTGTGTGCCGACTCCCCTGACAGGAGGCTAAAAAGTCCGCCAGCGGCGTTCTTGCTTCGCTCAGAAGAACCGTGAAACGTGAAACGAGGGTCAGCCTCGGAGCTATGGCCTTGCTGGGGACAAGGCGCGTCCCTGGGCGAAGAGGTTGTCTTGGCAGACTCAGGGCGGGCGGGTGAAGTAACCGCCAGGGTTGGGCGGGCGAGTAGTCTGACCTTTTGAGAATCCTGCTCGGTGTCCTCCTGTCATGCCATACGTGCGGACCTTGATGTTCTCACGTGTTAACATATTTTTTCGACACCTTGCTAGTCTTCAACATGATCTCAACTTCTATCACCCATGACCCGAGGCTCGCACGACAGCTGGTGCTCGACGAGTTGTTTGATCTGTTGCTCTACAAGGAGCTCCGCGCGGTGACGCAGCCGGATGTGCATGAGACCTTGGACGAACTGATCAAGGTGGAAACACGGCATGTAGCCTTCTGGCAGAAATTCTTCAATCTTAAGCTCAACGAGTTGAATTTCGGCCGGCGGATCAAACTCTCCTTCATGATGCTGGTCTGCAGGATCTTCGGCTCGACCGCCGTCCATCTGGTGCTCGAAGCCATCGAGGTCCATGGCGTGCGGAATTATCTGGCGCTGTGGCGCAAGTATCAAGGCAGGCCCCTCGGCGAAGCATTACGCGGTATCTTGATGGACGAGCTCAAGCACGAGGATGTGCTCGTCACGGAACTGACGAAGCGGAAGATCAACCCGGAAAGGATCCGGAATATTTTTCTGGGACTCAACGACGGTTTAGTAGAAATACTCGGTGCGGTGAGCGGATTCTTCGGCGCCTTCGGCAGCGCTACGACGGTCTTGATTGCCGCATCGACCACAGCCGTGGCCGGTGCCCTGTCGATGGCCGCCGGTTCGTTCTTGGCGCTGAGCAGCGAGAAAGAAGTGACGACAACGGAATTGGCCAAGAAATTGTTCTTAGGCGAGGAATCCGAGATGAGTCCGATGGAGGAATCGCCCATGGGTTCGGCCCTCGTGGTGGGGACCGCCTACATTATCGGAGCATTGGTACCGGTGCTGCCGGTCTTAGTCGGCGCACAAGATGCTCTGTTCTCGATCTTGACCGCCGGGCTCATGGTGATTCTGGTATCGACGGTCTTGTCGTTTCTATCCGGCATGGACGTGAAACGCCGTATCCTGTTGAATCTCGCGATCCTCACCGTGGCGGTGAGCGTGAGCTATGCGATTGGGCTAGCGGCCAAGCAGTTTTGGGGGATTGCTGTCTAGAGGAGAACCGGCTCGAAGGATGCTCAAAAATGCCGCAGCAAGTGAAGTAGGCTGAGGCCAAGGCTCAGGTTGAGCGAAGATCAGATTTTGTTCTCAGCCTTAACCTTCCAAAAGGCTGAGCTAGCGGCTGTGGACCATCGGCAGTTCGCGCGAACCTTCTGCTTCCTGTTGAATGCGTAACCGTTCTAACCGCGATTCTTCCATCACGTTGTGAAGCATTTCATCAGTCATCTGGGTCAACTGTGCGGCGGCATCTTTCATCTGGCCATGTTCGACCGCCCGCGAGAGCACCTCTGCCTTCGTGGCGCCTTTATTTTTGCCCAGGAACGGCTTGATGATGAGATACGCCACATCCCGAGCCGGCATGAACCGGAGAAATCGTCGCAGCAACCGGTACGTCTGGATGGGATAGTGTAGGAGCTTATAGACAAATAGCCGCTTGAGCCCCTGACGGCGAACCTCATTGATCACCTCACCCGGCAAGCAGGTCGGATCGATCTCCGAACACTTGAAATACTTGTACCAATCGGTGGTTTCGCTGACCAACCCGCGCTTCACATATTCCTGCCAGAGTGGCGTCCCGCGATACACGCAGAGTCGATTGAAGCCGAACGTGTCGAGAGGCAGCTTGGAGGCCAGGTCGAACGTGGCGTTCATGTCTTCGACCGTTTCATCGGGGTTGCCTACGGTGAAGAACCCATGCACGATCTCAATACCAGCCCGCTTGGCGTTCTTAACGGCGGTGGCGACTTCCTCCAACGTCTGTTCTTTCTTGAGGCGATCGAGAATCTTCTGACTCCCGCTTTCAATCCCGAACATGACCGTCCGGCAATGAGCCTTGGCCATGGCAGGAAACAGGTGCTGCGCAACCGAGTCCACACGCCCTTCAATGCCCCATTGGATCGTAAGATTCGCGTCCATCACGCCTTGGCAAATCGCCTCGATCCGCTTGGGTTGCAGCAGAAAATGGTCGTCGACAAAATAGACGGATCCGTAGCCGCAATCTTCAAGATACTTGAGTTCGCTCACCACGTGTTGAGCACTCCGCGCGCGCCACTTACCTTCGTTGAAGATCGGAATGTCGCAGAACACACAAGGCCACGGGCAGCCGCGGGAGGTTTGCATCGTCGTGAACCGCTCCATCGAGAGCACCGCCGGCACGTCGAGCGGCATCGACTCTATAAAGTCGAGCGGAAGGCCTTCGCGATCTGGGAATGGCCACTGATCCAGATGGCGTTCCATCGGCCGGCCGGAGTTCTGCACGACCTGGCCATCCTTGGCCCAGGTCAGCCCAGCCACACCGGACGGATCGTCGAACCGTTCGAGTAGATCGAGAAGCAACTGCTCGCCGTCTCCCTTGCAGATGAAATCCACTTCAGGGCACTGCAGTTTAACCAATGCGGCGTTCAAGCTCGCAAAAACACCTCCAAAGGCCAGTTTGACCTTCGAGTTGGAGGCACGAATCTGACGGGCCAAGATCTTCGCGTAGGGATAGCTGGTGGTACTGAGGAAACTGAGGCCGATCAAGGTTGGCTGTTGCCGATTGATTTCCTCGAGAATCACCTCGTTCGGCGTGTCAGGATTCGCCTGATCGAACATCACACACTCATGGCCGGCCTGCTTGAGCACCGCCGAGAGGGACATGATGCCGATGGGAGGGAAACCCATGACCCTGATACGGCCATTTTTTGCTCGTGTCTTTGCTGGGAGCGCGTAGAACTGAGGGTCGCGAACGTGGATGAGAAATACCCGCATGTAGCCAACTTAACACGAATGCCATGACAGGAGAAGGTAAATTACTTTGATCACGCGAGAGCTTCGGTGTTCCTGCACGTCTTAGACAAGGAGAGAGATCGACGGCAGGATGCTCAAAATGGCATCCCGGCGAGGCCGCAGGGAGCTCGGCGACCGAAGCGTACCCTTGGGTTACGTTGCAGGGAGACAGGCGACTGAGAACGACACTGGGGGTCATTTTCAGCATCCTGCGAAAAACAAAGTGGGGATGGGTGAATGACCAGCACATCCCCACTTCATGATTATCTGACGCACGAACGAGCCGGGGCTCTTACTTACCTACCGCCCGAGCGCAACCTTGACCGCATTGCCAATCTCGGCCGGGTTCTTCACCACTCGAACACCTGCTGCCTCCAAGCTCTTCATCTTCTCAGCTGCAGTGCCCTTGCCGCCAGAAATAATGGCACCGGCATGGCCCATACGCCGCCCTGGCGGCGCCGTGATTCCGGCAATAAAACTGACGACCGGTTTCTTCACGTGCTTTTTGATGAACTCAGCGGCTTTTTCTTCCGCATCGCCACCGATCTCGCCGATCATCACGATCGCCTGGGTCTCGGGATCTTTCTCGAACAACGCCAACACATCGACGAAGCCTGTGCCGTTGACCGGATCGCCGCCGATGCCGACGCACGTCGTTTCTCCTAACCCAAGCGTCGAGAGCTGATGCACTGCTTCGTACGTGAGGGTCCCGCTGCGTGACACGACGCCCACCACACCCTTCTTATGAATGAAGCCCGGCATAATGCCGATCTTCGCTTCA
Source organism: Nitrospirota bacterium (assembly GCA_032123755.1). GTDB lineage: Bacteria > Nitrospirota > Nitrospiria > Nitrospirales > Nitrospiraceae > Palsa-1315. Next base: position 1,144 of record JAQBES010000209.1, on the reverse strand, counting down.
TCAACCGTGATGACGCCAGGACAATTGGGTCCGACCAGGCGGACGTCGCGGCCATAGAGGGCACGCTTGACCTTGACCATGTCATTGACCGGGATACCCTCGGTAATACAGATCACGAGCTTGATGCCGGCATCGGCGGCTTCCAGAATCGCATCGGCGCAAAACGGCGGAGGCACAAAGATGAGCGAGGTGTCGCACTGAGCTTTCTTCACGGCATCCCGCACCGTATTGAAAACCGGAATGCCCTCGACCTCTTGCCCCGCCTTGCCAGGCGTGACACCCGCGACCACCTGCGTCCCGTAGGCCTGGCACTGCGTCGCATGGAACGAGCCTTCCTTGCCCGTAATCCCCTGCACCACCACCCGTGTATTCTTATTGACGAGAATGCTCACAATTCCCTCTTCTTTCTTCCACTTGCTCCCTCATGGCTGGAAAACTTTTCCCAGGGGAGTGACAGGGTTGAGGCCCTGACTGCGGCCGTCGAGCGAGCACTGCTTCACCGTGCGCGCTCCTGGAGCAAAAGGGACTTAACCCTGTCGCTCCCCGCTCATCACGCCGCTTTTCCAGTCAACTTCACTATCTTTTGCGCCGCTTCCCACAAATCGTTCGCCACTTCAAGCTTAAGACCGGACTCGGCCAACAACTTGCGACCTTCGTCTGCATTCGTCCCCTGGAGTCTCACGACCAACGGCACATTGATCTTCACCTCCTTGGCCGCTTCGATGACACCATGGGCAATCCGATCACAACGAACAATCCCGCCGAAGATGTTGATGAAGATGCCCTTGACGTTCGGGTCCTTGAGGAGGATCCGAAATCCCGCAGCCACAGTCTCCTTGGTGGCGCCACCGCCTACGTCCAGAAAATTCGCCGGTTCGCTGCCTGCCAGCTTGATGACGTCCATCGTTGCCATGGCAAGGCCAGCGCCATTCACCATGCAGCCGATGTTCCCGTCGAGCTTAATGTAGTTCAGATTATTTTCTCCCGCTTCGACCTCGAGCGAGTCTTCTTCGTGGAGGTCACGCATCTGCTGCACATCGGCATGCCTGAATAACGCGTTATCGTCGAACGAGACCTTGCCGTCCAGTGCGATAAGCTTCTTGTCGCTGGCAATGACCAGCGGATTGATCTCCACCATGGCCGC
>JAQBES010000208.1:0-3008 GCA_032123755.1 Nitrospirota bacterium | reverse complement strand
CCATCACGGCCTCCTCCAAGGGCAACAGCAACACCGGCACCAGAAAGGTCAGCGCGGTCAGGAGCTTGGCCAATAACGCGGCGATCGTGGATTCCCAGACTTCCGACACGCTCCCATTATTCTTGGACTCCTCCGAAATATGGATGCCCAACGCATCGGAAAGCGCATCAGCCACCGCAATCGTGACTATGCCGCCGATCACAGCCAGCCGCGAATGTGTTCCGGCGTTCAACCCGACCATGAGACCCAGTGGCGTAATCACCCCGGATGTCAACCCAAAGCTGAAGCCGGTCATGAACGACTGCTTCATCATCACCGTTCATGGCCGATGTGAGTCTGCACCTCAGTGCTTGTCCATGATGGCTTGAAGGTCACTGCCGCTGATCACCTCTTGATCGAGTAGCACGATTGCTCCTTCTGTGAGTGCGCGCTTCCGTTCAGCTAGGAGCCGTTTCACGAACTCGTATTGCTCATCGATGATACGACGCACTTCACAGTCGATCTCACGGGCGGTCTCCTCTGAGTAGTCGCCCTTCTCTTGGGACCGTTGAGTTTGCATAAAGAGGGGTTGACGTTCATGCTCGAGCGTGACGGTCCCCAGCTTGTCGCTCATCCCGTAGGATTTGACCATACTCTTGGCAATGTCCGTGGCCTTGAGCAAGTCGTTCTGCGCTCCCGTTGAAGCCTCACCAAAGATTAGTTCTTCCGCAATCCGCCCTCCGAGTAAGATGGCAACCTTGTTCTCCAGCTCCGTCTTGGTCATGAGGAAACGATCCTCAGTCGGAAGCTGAAGGGTATAGCCCAAGGCGGAAATCCCACGAGGAATGATCGAGATCTTCTGGATCGGGTCTGAGCCTGGAAACGACAGCGCCACCAATGCGTGGCCCACTTCATGGTAGGCGACTCGCTCTTTCTCCATCTTGTTGAGCACCCGGTTTTTCTTCTCCAATCCTGCGACGACCCGCTCCACCGCTTCTTGCAATTCCGGGAAACCCACCTGCTCCTTATCCCGACGCACGGCCAAGAGTGTCGCTTCGTTGACGATATTGGCCAGGTCGGCGCCGGAGAAACCGGGGGTCATCCCGGCGATCACCTCAAGGTCCGCATCGGGGCCCAGGGCCACCTTCTTCGCATGGACGCGCAAGATGGCCAGACGGCCGATCTTATCTGCACGATCGACCAAGACTTGCCTGTCGAACCGGCCGGCCCGCAACAGTGCGGGATCCAGGATTTCAGGCCGATTGGTCGCCGCCATCAAAATCACGCCGATACGGGGATCGAAGCCATCCATCTCGACCAGCAACTGGTTCAAGGTCTGCTCACGCTCCTCATGCGCCATGGGTCCCATCCCACGGGCTTTCCCGATCGCATCCAGTTCATCGATAAAGATAATACAGGGCGCTTTGACCTTTGCCTGCTCGAAGAGGTCCCGCACGCGGGCTGCCCCTACTCCGACAAACATTTCCACGAACTCAGACCCGCTGATGCTGAAAAAGGTCACCCCTGCCTCTCCGGCCACGGCGCGGGCCAGGAGAGTTTTGCCGGTTCCAGGCGGGCCGACGAGTAAGATGCCTTTTGGAATCTTTCCTCCGAGACGCGTAAACTTTTCCGGCGTTTGCAGAAACTCGATCACCTCGCGCAGTTCTTCCTTCGCCTCGTCCACGCCGGCCACATCCGCAAAGGTGACCTTCGTGTCCGTCTCGGCATAGATCTTCGCCTTCGACTGCCCCACCGTCATAAACCCTTTTTGACCCCCACCGAGCCCCTGACCGAGGCGGCGAATCACAAAGAACCAGATGCCGCCAAAGATCAGCGCTGGAATGACCCAGGAAATGATGTCCTTCAAGAACGTACTCTCAATCACACCGGTAAACGTGACGTTGCGTGCGTTGAGCTCCTTGATGAGATCTGGGTCTTCAACCCGAACGGTCGTAAACACCTTCTGTTCTTTGGATCCTTCTTCTAACTTCAGCTTTCCGGTCAATCTCTGTTGAGTGACCGCGACTTCTGCCACTTTGCCGGCCGCCACGAGTGTCCTGAATTCGCTGTACGGAAGCTCTTCAATCTTCTGCACGGACACGATGAAATCGTGCACAAGAATGATCGCCCCAATCGCGAGAAAGACATACGCGATCGAAAAAGAGATTTTCTTATTTACTGGCATAGCGATTATTTCCTCTCGATGCCATGAGCCTAGCAGAATACAGAGAGAATCCACCAGCCGAGGTCGCGTGGGGGGGGGCGACTCCTGTCGGATTACGGACGATTGCAACAGAAGGAAGGACGGCTCGCATCACGTACGCTCCGACCGGTGAAGGGGACTGCACAAACCATCCAGTCACGCTCGGCAGTGGAAATGCAAAGAAGAGACCCTACGTCGAACCCTCATACCTGGATATTCTAAAATAAAATTAAGGGGTTCGAGTGAAATTGGATGGATGAAAAGAGAGCCTGGGGAGTCCTGCTACAGTGAGCCTGATTGCTACTGTAGCGTAAATCGACAGAACGAGCTGTCAGGAGCGAGGGCCTAACACCGCAACCTATCTGTTAGGGCTGCGGAGAACCCGTCAATCTCGAGAGCGAGGACATGCTGGTCGAACTGACGAGCAGCACTGGTCGCAAGACGGAGATGGGATCGTCTCGCATCAGGATTGTTTCAATTACTTTCTCGATGGAGGAGCAGTACCCTGATGGGCGTGCAAGAGACGAGACTTCGTAAGCAGGACCGGATGGGTCACAGGCGTTTATCGATTTCGCGCGCTCCCAAGCTGGACAACTCAATCTCAACAACGTGTATGTTCCAATTATGCATTAACCGGTACATCAGACAATTTCAACTACCAGGCCACGATCTCAACTCATTCCGTGGCTCTCGATTTCTTCACTGTGATGGGGATCTATCGGGTGACGAATTTTCCAGGAGCCTGGGGTTGTGTAAGCCCCGGATGGGCAGTATGGTAGTAGCAGCAGCGCGCCAAGAGACTATTCCCGCGCGTCGTTGAATGCAG
>JAQBES010000207.1:0-15045 GCA_032123755.1 Nitrospirota bacterium | reverse complement strand
GGCTCTTGGGCGCGAAGGCGATCACTTTCCCGAAGTACTTTGAGGCGGTATCTCGACTCTCATAGAGTCCCAGCAGAGCCCGCGCAAAGTAGACATGGTCGCAGGAGTTGCGCTCGGCACATTTCTGGGCGAGCGCCTCTTGTTTCTTCGCCAACGACTGGAGGGATTTTGCCTCTCCCGTACTCACCACGAAGTAGGGCTGCGAAAATTGCGGGGCTGACGACCATGCCGCGCATCCCGCAAGGAGGAATAGACAGGACAAGACTCCCGAGGTGAAGCCCCGGTGGACAGTCTTCATGCCGTTTCTCCTGGTTTTGTGAGGCGTAGGATAAAGCGTACTGTCGTTCCCTTCTTGGCTTCGCTTTCGATCCAAATCCGTCCCCCGTGCGCTTCGACCACTTTTTTTGCCAGTGCCAAGCCGAGGCCGCTCCCTGGCGTCGCTTGTTTGGCCTTCGTGCGTCCTTGATAGAAGCGTTCGAAAATATAGGGTAGGTCTTCGGCCTGAATGCCGGGTCCGCCATCGGTCACGCTCACCTCAAGGACCCCCGCGTTCTGGTCCGGCTTCATGAGTACCTTTACAATGCCTCCTTCTGAACTGAATTTCAAGGCGTTTGAGATCAAATTATCGAGCACTTGTTCAATTCGAAGCGCATCCGCCTTGACCCACACACGTTGTGCCGGAGTTTCCAGCACCAGCTGCACATGCTTGGCATCGGCGAGGAGCTGGACTTTGTTAACCGACATATCTGCGACGCGCTTGAGGTCTGTTGGGACAATTCGATACTCCATCATCCCGGCGTCCATCTTGGAGAGATCCAGAATGGTGGAGATGAGGGTGATGAGTCGGCGGCTGCTGTCTGCCATGATGCGCAAGGTCGTGCGTTGTTCTTGCGACAAGGGGCCTGGAATTTCATCCAACAGCAAATGCGTGCCCTCTTGGATCGAGGCCATGGGTGTGCGTAATTCATGGGAGACGTGGGCGAGAAACTCTCCTTTCATATCGTCCAGCTCTTGTAGTTTTGAGCCCATCCAATTTACAGACTCGACGAGGTCTCGCAACTCGCTGGGGGCTTGAATATTCAGCGATGTACGGAAATTGCCCTGCCCGATCTGTTTGATATGGCTCTGCAACTGGCGCAGCGGGCGCAGGACCGTGTAGCTGGCAAAGCCTGCGAGCGCAATGCCAAATACGAGCGCGAGCAGAACCAGTTGCTCAGTCACTGCTTCGGCTTGCGCCGAGTTTTCCCGTGACCGGCTGACGCCGACACTGATGCCCGTCTCGTGAAGATTGATAAACTGTTGGAGTGTGGCGCTTATGCGGTCCATCAAGGCGTCTCGCCGACCTTCATAGTCCACAGACGGCGGTGCTGAAGTCGACACGCGGCTCTCCAACTCTGCGTGGAGAATCATGAGTCGTTCTTGCTGCAGGTGCTTGGTGTCTTCGAGTAGCTGAATACCTTGGGGAGTGAGTTCCTGGGATTCGAGGCTCTGGAGTCCGCGATGGAATTCGTCTACCTCTTCATCGAAATGTTGTAAGAACGTGGCATCGCGGACGGCCAGATACTTCTTTTCGCTATTGAGTTGGGCGTAGAGCACGGTGAGCAGATGTTTGGCCGATTCGATTGCCGGGTAATGGCGAGTGGCCATGTTGGCACTTAACGCAGTCAGCTGGCGTAGTTGAAACAAAGCATACAGATTTACCCCTGCCATCACCACGATGATGATGAGGGAGGTCAGAACTATTCGCCAGAAGATAGATATGCGCACGAGCGAAACTCTTTCTCAGCCTTGGGGCGTAAGGGTAACTGTAGAAGCTGTAGGTAATTCCATACACTATTTTTCTGGTCCGCTCAAGTGATCAGGTAAACAAACGCTCTCGTAAAATACCTACCCCTGCGTAGGGTGAAGGGGCCAGGAAGGCTTGAGCGGCTTCCAGTCAGGAGAGTCGGAAACTCTCCCTGTCCACCACAATACTTGTCCCTAGTTAAATGGTGAGAGAAATCGGCGTTGGCGTCGTGACACCCCATGCAGCGATGCAAAGAGATGGCCTCGAAACAATAACATGGCCACGGCAAGTGGTGGGGTGAAGAGCAGCTCGAGATACCAGCTGATTGAGGGGGGGATACCGATGTAGTCCAGCCAACTTCCTAGGATCGTGAAGGGTAGCACGAGGAGCTGGAAAAAATCCAACCCCGCCCCCCTGCCCACTTGACTGGAGAGGGAAAAAAGCGATTGCAGTCCCATGGGCGAGAGGACGATGGGGATCAGGATTATCGTAAGCGGAAGAAACCATTCAATCCAATTCTCGAGGACGAACTCATACGAGGTCTTGAACACTTCGAGCGGAGAACCATGCCGAACTTGATAGATAATCTCCGGTGCTGGGTTCAGCAAGAGAAAGAGGAGCAGGAGAACCGCGTACGAGAGAAGTTGACCGTACGGATTCGTCTGCATGCTCATGTCGAGAGCCATGAGCGGTAGCCACAGAATGAATCCTATGCCGATAACATCCCAAAAGTAGTGGCCGACGCTGCCAAGAATGTCGTGGAAGGTCAGTGCCCGCGCATGGGTAATCGATTGCTGGATCAGGCTCAGGGTGGCGCCAACCAGGAGCGCATTCACTGCGCCCAGCAGAAAACCTCCTGCGAAGCCGAGCGACGATGCAATCTGGGCGGCGAGCACCAACAGAAGCCCAAATCCTACCACAGCCACTATGGTCATCCAGCCCCGGGCAAGGGATTCCCCGGTTTTGCGGAAGGCGTTTCGATAGAGTGCGAGTGTTTCGGTCAGAATTCGTGACATGGAAGACAATAGTCTGCGAGAACTTGTCGGGTCAAGCCAATGGACCCTTGCGGGAGGTTGACTTACCGCATCCTATGCTTATGTAATATGGAAAGTTGATATGGGCAACACATCCGAGTGGAGAGGAGTGGTCCAATGGACATGAATCGCATGACGATCAAACTTCAAGAGGCGCTCCAGACCGCGTCGTCCCATGCCACGAGGCGGAGCCATCAGGGTATAGATGTGGAGCACCTCCTGCTTGCGTTTGTCGAACAGGATGGGGGTCTCGCCTCCTCTCTCCTCGAACAGGCAGGGTTGTCGGTGCCCTCCGTTCGCCAGGCGCTGGAGCAGGTACTCGCGAAGCTGCCTCAAGTACAGGGCGCTGGGGCAAGTCCCGGACAACTCCACCTCGCCTCGCGGCTCAGCCAAGTTTTGGCCAAAGCCGAAGATGAACAGCGTACCTTGAAAGACGACTATCTCAGCGTCGAACATGTCGTCCTCGCCATGGTCCAGGAAGGGGGCGTCTTCAAAAAACTCGGCCTGACGAAAGAACGGCTTTTGGGCGCGCTGCAACAGGTACGAGGGTCTCAGCGTGTCACGAGCCAGGACCCCGAAGGCACCTACCAGTCTTTGGAGAAGTATGGCCGTGACCTCACCCGGTTGGCAGGGCAAGGGAAATTGGATCCCGTCATTGGGCGCGATGAGGAAATTCGTCGCGTCGTCCAGATTCTTTCTCGACGAACCAAGAATAATCCGGTGCTCATCGGCGAACCAGGGGTCGGGAAAACCGCGATCGTCGAAGGGCTTGCCATTCGCATTATCAAAGGAGACGTGCCCGAGGGCCTGAAGAACAAGCGCGTCATCACCCTCGACATGGGCTCGTTGGTGGCCGGCGCTAAGTTTCGCGGCGAATTCGAAGAACGATTGAAGGCCGTCCTCAAAGAGGTGCAGGCGTCAGAAGGGCGAGTCTTGCTCTTCATCGATGAACTGCATACGGTCGTGGGAGCGGGAGCGGCGGAAGGGGCCATGGATGCCGCCAATCTGCTTAAACCGATGCTGGCCCGCGGCGAATTGCATTTGATCGGCGCGACGACGCTGGATGAATATCGGAAACATATTGAAAAGGATGCTGCATTGGAACGGCGGTTCCAGACGGTGCTGGTCAAGCAGCCGACGGTGGAGGACACCATCTCGATTCTGCGCGGACTCAAGGAACGCTACGAAGTGCACCATGGCGTGAGCATCAAAGACGCCGCACTGGTTGCTGCAGCAAAACTTTCGAATCGGTATATCGCCGATCGGTTTCTCCCGGACAAAGCCATCGATCTGGTTGATGAATCGGCAGCCTGTCTGCGTACTGAAATCGATAGCTTGCCGGCGGAGTTGGATGAGGTCTCGCGCAAGGTGATGCAGTTGGAGATCGAGCGGGAAGCCTTGCGGAAAGAACAGGATCAGGCCAGCCAGGCACGGCTGGCGACGCTTGAGCAAGAGCTGGGTGAGAAACAGGGAGATCTGCAGGCGCTCAAGACGCGATGGGACGCTGAAAAAGCCTCGGTGTCACGGCTGCGCAAGACTCGAGAAGCGATGGAAGAGGTCAAGCAGGCGATGGAGCGTGCGGAACGTGCCTACGATCTGAATCGCGTGGCAGAACTCCGGTACGGAGAGTTGCCACGCCTTGAGCGGGAACTCGCGTCGGAGCAGGACCAGCTCGGCAAGAGACAGAGCGAAAGCCGGTTGCTCAAAGAAGAGGTCGATGAAGACGATATTGCGGCTATCGTGAGTCGCTGGACGGGAATTCCTGTCTCTCGACTGGTCGAAGGCGAAACGGAGAAACTCTTAAAGCTGGGTGAACTGCTTCATCAGCGCGTGGTTGGACAGGATGAAGCGGTGCAGGCTGTCGCAGATGCAGTCCTCCGCGCGCGCTCTGGCATCAAAGACCCGAATCGGCCCATCGGTTCGTTTCTTTTTCTTGGTCCGACCGGTGTCGGAAAGACAGAGCTGGCGCGGACCCTTGCCGCGACCCTCTTCGATGACGACGCCAATCTGATTCGAATCGATATGTCCGAATACATGGAAAAACATACGGTTGCCCGTCTGATCGGGGCTCCGCCAGGCTATATCGGCTATGAAGAAGGCGGACAACTGACCGAAGCTGTCCGGCGGCGTCCGTTTTCAGTCATTCTGTTCGACGAGATCGAAAAAGCCCATCACGACGTCTTCAATGTCTTGCTCCAAGTCTTGGACGACGGACGATTGACGGATTCTCAGGGACGGACCGTTGATTTCAAGAACACCGTCTTGATCATGACATCGAACATCGGGAGCCCGCAGATTCTTGAGGCGCAGCAACGGCGCGCCTCCTATGCCGAGGTCTGTTCCCTCGTGATGGCGGAATTACGCGAATACTTCCGTCCGGAGTTCTTGAACCGCGTCGACGAGACAGTGGTATTCCATGCTCTGGAGACGGAGCAGCTCACGAAGATCGTGGAGATTCAACTCGAACGGTTGCGGGCACGTTTGACAGAACGACGAATTTCTCTGTCCGTGACGCCGGCGGCCTTACGGTATCTGGGCGAGCGAGGCTACGATCCGGTCTATGGAGCGAGACCGTTGAAGCGATTGATCCAACAGGAAATTGAAACGCCGATGGCGCGTCAATTGGTCAAGGGCGAATTGCGCGATGGAGATACGGCGACCGTGGAACTGAAAGACCAGCATATCGTCATCGTGCCGACGGTCTCGGGATAGGACGCGGCGCCCTCTGTTAACCAAGGACGACGGACCCGCCTTTCAGATCGTGCGTCGTCTCGCTGAAACGGAGTTTGTCGATTTTCCATTCAACGGGAGATACCTGGATCACGTGGCCTTTGATCGTATGGAACTCCCCTTTCGTGAAGGCCACCACGTCGGGCGCCTTCATGTTCATCTGTAAGATGATGGTTCCCGAGGCTGGATGTGTGAGCAGCAGGCTCTGCGGGGTCCTAGTAACTTCGTAGGCGCGACGTTCGTTGATCATAAGGGTGCTATCGACGAGTTTTGCCGTCACTTTTCCTTCTGCGTCGAACAACGCAAAGGTCACGAGTAAGTCGCCCGTCGTTGGTTTCAGTGCCACTTGAATCTGCGGAATGCCCTCAATTTCAATCATGCCGTCTGTGTTGCGGTACAGATTCGAACCCACTTCCACGTCCATATAGGGCCTCATTTCACTACGATATGCGAACCGTTCATTATGACTTTTTGATACGATCTAGAATCAATGCGATACAGCCGCCGAGCAGTCCCCCTCCAAGGATGGTCGTCAACAGCTCGATCAATTTGAGCCCCCATACGGACCCCTGCGTTTGCATAGCTTCTCGAATGCCGCCTTGCAGCATGATCACGGCCAGCGCCATGGTGGCGCCGACAATGAACCACCAGAGAAAGACTTTCAAGGTGAACCTCATAGGGAATCGTCAATACTCCATCCGACGATCGAGACTACGATATTGAATCGCTTCCGCCACATGCAGCGGCTCAATCTTATCAGAGCCCGCAAGATCGGCAATGGTTCTTGCCACACGCACAATGCGCCCATGGGCCCGAGCAGACAATCCGAGTTTGGTCAGTGCCTGCTCGAGGAGCTTCTGAGCCGGAGTCTCCAGGCCACAATACCGCTTCAGAAGCCGCGGCTTCAACTGAGCATTCGTGTGAATCCCGTCTTGACGATACCGATGGAGCTGCCGATCACGCGCTGCCAGCACGCGTGATCGAATCGTGGCTGAACTTTCCGGCATAGGACCGTGATCGTGCAAGTCTCGCACGGAGACCGGCGGGACCTCGATGTGAATGTCGAGCCTATCCTGAAGCGGCCCCGACAATTTCGCTCGATAGCGGCGGATTTGGTGCGGGGTACAGACGCATTCACGCGTGCGGTCCCCATAGTATCCGCAGGGGCAGGGATTCATTGCGGCGATCAACATGAATCGCGCAGGGTAGCGAAGCGAGCCGCTGGCCCTGGTCAGGGTCACATGCCCATCTTCCAGCGGTTGCCGCAATCCGTCCAAGACGGGACGGCGAAACTCCGGAGATTCGTCCAGGAACAACACGCCATTGTGCGCCAAGGACACTTCTCCAGGCCGGGGAACTGTTCCTCCTCCGATGAGTCCTGCATCGGAAATACTGTGATGTGGAGCGCGAAAGGGACGGACCGTTAGCAGTGGATGATTGGCCGATAATTGTCCGGCGATGCTATGGACGCGGGTCGTTTCGATCGCTTCTTCAGGCTCCATGAGGGGCAGAATCGTCGGGAGACGTTTGGCCAACATGGTCTTACCTGATCCGGGTGGTCCCACCATCAAGAGATTGTGGCCTCCAGCCGCAGCGATCTCCAGGGCGCGCTTCGCCTGATCTTGTCCCTTCACATCGCCATAGTCGTCATCTTCCACCGGGCGCGTGGTAAAGAACCGGTTCAGGTCTGTGCGAGCCTGGTCCAGCGAAACCGTGCCATTGAGAAATGCTACAGCCTCGGGAAGCGTGTGGAGTGGATAGGCCGTCACGCCTTGTACCATGGCCGCTTCTTGGCTGTTCTCAGCCGGCAAGAGCAGACTATAGTCGGGCCGACAGGCCATGCTAATGGATAAGGCGCCGGTAATCGACTTGATGCGTCCGTCCAGTGAAAGTTCACCGACACACACGCGGCCTTGTACATTCTGGGACGGAATGACTTCTTCCGCGACGAGAATCCCAATGGCAATAGCCAGGTCGAGGCCGGACCCTTCCTTCTTGACTCCCGCGGGAGCGAGGTTCACGGTGATTTTCTTTGCCGGAAAATGGAAGCCCGTATTTTTGAGCGCGGAGCGGACGCGATCGCGGCTCTCCCGCACCGTGGCATCGGGAAGACCGACGACCGAGAATTGGGGAAGCCCTCCGGTAATATCGACTTCCACGTCGATCAGATGCGCATCGATGCCGACGAGTGCAGCACTCAGAACTTTTGCGAGCATAGATGCCTCCGGTGCAAGGCGCGGGGCTGGTGGATTATAGAAACCGTGTCGAATCGTTGCAAATGAAACAACAGGGGATGGCAGGAATATGGTTCCATTATCCCTCATGTCATGACACCAGTTCGAACGCTAGCTCCCTCGCCTCCCCTTCTGTATAATCCCTCCCATGCCTGTGCCGTTCCACTGCCTCCGATCGAGTTTGTTAGAACGTGCGTTACACATCATGCTGCCGGGCCATATGCCATTGTGTTTTCTCCTCGGTGGCCTGATCATGGGGTCTGCCAGTCCGATCTTGGCCCAAGCGCCTGATCGTGCACCCACCCCATCTGGACCAGTCGGAGCGTCGATGGCCGTTCTCGCGATGTTGCAAGATGCTGATGTACTTCCGCCCGAAGGCACTCCCGATGCGAATCGTGTCATCAAGACGGTGATCCAATTTCAATCGGTATTTCAAAAAAGCGGTGATCCGGCCGTGCAAGCATTTCTGAGTCATGCACTCGCGGCACAGAGGGACGGCGGTGCGAACGAAGCCGCGTCTCGCTTCCGTTCAGCAGGCTGGACGTCGGATGTGCTTGAGGCACTCAGTGATCAGTGGGTCGCCACAGCGATCGATCAGCGAGAGCGTTTGGCACCGGGCTTTCGTCAATTCAACGTCAGTCTGGCGAATTTCGATTCGTTGATGGAACTCATTGGGGAGGCGCGTACCGCCTTGGAGCAACGGGGAGAGAACATGCACCAGGTGTTTGCCCAGCGACGGCGGGAGATGCCTGGCGGCACACAATAACTGTAACAGGGAGGACGCGATGGCAACGAAAGCCTACATCCTAATCAAGGTCAAAGCCGGGCGGACGAAAGATGTGCTGCAGACACTCAAGCGCCTCCCCGGCGTCGAACAAGCTCACTCCTGCTTCGGGCGACCGGATATTATTCTGTTCATCGCGGTCACGGACGAGCGAGCCCTTTCGGATGTGGTGATTACAAAAATTCACCAAGTCGAAGGGGTGGAGGAAACAGATACACACATCGTCGCCGATGCCTAGCCCTTCCGGAAGGCTCAGGTTCAGGCTCAGGTCGAGCAAAGGTCTAATCTTCACTCAACCTCAGCCTCGACCTCAGCCGCTCTCAGGTCCTGCGGCCTGCTCGCGTAACGAAGAAACGGTGACGGTGGCTCCGCCAAGTTCTGCCGAACGGTAGCAGGCGTCGGCTACCTCGACGGCGCGACATCCATCACGCCCGCTGATAGGTGGTGGGGTGTTCGTCTCAATGGCATGGACGAAGGCGCGGACCGTGGCGAGGATCGTCTGCTGCGGTTGGACGACCCATTCCAGAGGAGCGCGGTCCCCGATGACACTGGTCACTCGCTGGTGATACCAATCGGCGGCGATCTGCCCCTGGGTTCCCACCCACTCTGTTCTCGCAACCCGCCCCGCTACGACTCGTGCAATGTCCAGGATGCATCGTATGCCGCTTGCGGTCTGGGCCTGCACGATCGCCATCGTGTCCGGTGCCACGGTCGGAAGCTGATCCAGCTCGCAGCGGACAGTGACCAGCTCCTCACCGATGAGAAATGGCACCACGTCCAAGAGGTGAATCCCAAATTCCAAGAGCGCCCCGCGCTGACCGAGTATCGGCGAGCGAACCTGGTCGCTGGCTTTCGTTTCAATCCGGCTGGTGAAGGTGGCGTACCGAAGCCGGCCGATCTCCGGCAAGCGATCTTTCAAAAGAAGAATCGTCGAGTCGAAGCGCAAGGTCTGTGCGGTCATCAGCAACAGGCCTGCCTCTTCTGCTGCCGTCACCATCGCTCGTGCTTCGTGGCCTGTCGGCGCTAACGGCTTTTCAATGAGCATAGGCTTCTTCGCCTTCACTGCCTCAAGACAGATCTCAAGGCAGAGCGAAGGAGGGGTTACCACTACGACGGCTTCGACTGCCGGGTCGGCGATTAAGGCGCGATAGTCACCGTAGACAGGGATCTCTGTGGTCGGGAGCGAAGGGAGTCCTTCCCCAACCCGTTTCCGACAGAGAGCGGCTAGGCTGACCCCTGGCAGATCATGCAGGAGATGGTGGATATATCGGCTGCCATGCCGGCCAGCACCGATGAGACCGATTCTTATTGGCATAGTCGTCGTACTGCCGTGAGAGTAAGAAAACTGTAGTCAACATCGAACGCGAGGTCAACTAAAACTCGACCCCGCCCGTATGATTCATGACGGTGCGTCGTGAAATCGCGCGAACACACGTTTCTCGTGAAGCGTAGTTCGTCGTTTGTATCTCGTAAGGAAGTTTCGGAATCTATTGATCTGTCGATCTGATGAATGGGCCGAGCCGCACGACTCAACAGATCATCACATCATCAGACCAACTGATACGTTGTTCCTGCGCTTCACGCTTCACGAACGATGCTTCACGCGTACGAGCAGCGAATCCGCTCTTGCAGCTGAAGCGCTCATGAATAATGCAGGCTATCGGCCAGATTGACAGCCCGACGGCCTGCTCCTTATAGTACCGGCGCGTAGTGTCAGCCCTGTCTAACAGGATGCTGAAGAAGTCCGCCAGCGGCGTTCTCGCATCGCTCAGAGGCTCAACGTGCCGAAGTGTACGCCGCGCCTCGTTGCTCGCTGCGGCCTTGCTGAATGGATTTTTTGAGCGTCCTGCGTGGTGCTGCCCTGTTATTCCAAACATGTTGAACAATAAGATTCCCGCGTGACCACAACGCGTTGAGGCAAAGAGATTATCGCAATGACATCGACCATTCCTCCCTTTAGCTTGGATCAAATCGGCACCGGCACAGCTCGCTTTCCGAGTGGCGTCGCCATTCCCACCATGACGGATGCCGCCGTCGATCCCTATATCCAGACACGCGTGTCGAAACATGTGCAGGTTGACTGTATTCAGTTTTGGCCTCAGGAAAAAGGGTTCTACCCAGGGCTCGTCTTATTGCATGAAGCGTGGGGGTTGACCGCGCAAATCAAGGATCTCGGCGCCAGGCTAGCGTGCGAAGGTTACGGCGTCATTATTCCGAACTTGTACGGGCGGCTGGGGGGCATGGTAACGGCCAACGCAGAGGTTGCGGATGCACTCATGGGCAAGCTGAACGAATCGCTCGTCCTGCAAGACATCAATTCCTGCTGTGAGTTCTTGAATACGCGCGACCACATTAAACAAAATATCCATGGTGTGGTCGGCTACGGCATGGGCGGAACGTATGCACTCCGGTTCGCCTGTCAACGGAAACGGCTTCGAGCAGCGGTCGTCTATTACGGCCGAGTGATGCAGCCGGAAACCGCAATTAAAGATCTGTTCTGTCCGGTGCTCTATCACCAGGCAGGTCAGGACCAGTGGGTGCCCAGTCAGGATGTGGACCGGTTGCGTGCTGCCGCAGCTGAGCATAAAAAACGTGTTGAGATCCTGACCTACCCCAATACCCCCCATGCGTTTTGTAATGAACAACGAGTGGAGAGCTATCGTGCCGATTCGACGGCAGAGGCTTGGGGGGCAACTGCCGCGTTTCTCAAGACCTGCTTCCAAGGCCTCTAACGAGTTTTTCATCCAATTCTGTTGCTTGAGAGTCCCAACCAAAGCACAGTAGAGTAACGTGATGCGCAAGCACCTCCTATTTATTCGACCAGCCCATTCACGTATCGGTCTCGCTCTTGTGATGGTGGTCGTCTCCGTGTTCGGGACCTGGCTCAATGCCAAGGCAGACGAATCCCTTCCAAGTTCCACCCCAGATT
Organism: Nitrospirota bacterium; assembly: GCA_032123755.1. Classification (GTDB taxonomy): domain Bacteria; phylum Nitrospirota; class Nitrospiria; order Nitrospirales; family Nitrospiraceae; genus Palsa-1315. Next base: position 3,548 of record JAQBES010000207.1, on the reverse strand, counting down.
TCCCATCAGTCATTCGTGCCCATTCTGATCAACTGGCCAAGATGGAGTCCGACAAGGGAGCGAGTAACCTGTTTGTGTCGGCAATCGGTCCCGCGCTTCAGCTGGGCGATGTGGTTCGGACATTGGGGGGCAACCCCTTGCCGGCCAAGCTCGCGAAAGAACTCCTGGTGCCGGATCTGACGGAGGCGGTTCATCGGTTGATGGGCAGTCTGGCCGCGTGGCACCTTGCCTCCACTGTCAGGCAGGCTGTAAAAGATCAGCAACTCGAGACGGTGACCGAGCGACTATCCGGAGCCTCGCAAACCCTGGCATGGCTGGATCAACAAGGGAAAGTCTCCTGGCATGACTCACTGAAGCAACTCACTGACGTGGTTGCCTCCCCAGAATGGGCCCAGAAGAATCATGGAGAATCTGCATCGACCCTGATGGTAACGGTCGTGGAGCAAGCCTCTCGTTTGGAAGTCGAAGCCCTGCAGGCCAGTTATCAGGAGTGGGATCGTATACGGAATTGGAAAGATCGTGTGCGCGGGCTCCGCGGACAGATCAGGCTGTGCGGGACCTGGCAGTGGATCGTTCATAACCATCAGCAGCACCATCAAGAGCAGAAGCTTTCGCTACTCTTTCCACCAGCAGGAAATACACGGACCACTTTGCCGGGACTCGTGGAAACGATCGTGCTGGGCGAGAACGTCTACTTACGGTGGGAAATTGATGGTCGGGTTCAAGAAGATAGTCTGCAATTTAGCAAAGAAGGCCAGCGTCTCGAAGGGACCTTTGTGAATTCCCAGGGAGGTTGGGGATCAATCAGTGGAAAGAGAACGGCCGGCTGTACGCCCTAGCAGGACCGCCGTGCGAAGGGCGGGACTGGCGGGACGAGTGAGACGAGCGAGGGTTTATCTAGTTTGATTGGTTTATCTGGTTAGTCTCGTTTAACCAAACCAACAATTCAGGCCAAATAAGCAAGACAAACCATCCGTTATCGCGTGTCACGCGCCACGGCTAGGGAGCGCCGCCCGCCAGACTCCCCAACCTAAGAGTAGCCAGCCCGCCATGAATGCCAACCCACCGACCGGGGTCACAGCCCCCATCCATCGGATGCCCGCAAGAGACACCACGTACAGACTGCCTGAAAAGAGAAGAATCCCAAGGATAAAGAGCCATCCTGATTTTTCAAGACGTTGTTCCGGGTAACGATCAATTGCCCAAGAAACTATACAAAGTCCAAAGGCATGGTACATCACATACCTTGTTGCGGTCTCGAATACTTGGAGCATGGGAGCCTCCAGAATTTCCTTGAGCGCATGGGCACCAAAGGCGCCGGCAGCAACGCCGGATCCTGCCAGAATGCTCCCAATTACCAAGAATCGCTGAGAGGGTGACCGACCTATCATAGTAATATCCTCCTCGTTCGTGATCTTCCGTGTTTCTCTGGTTGGTCTCGTTCAAACAAACAAAAGAAACCAACCGGTCATATCGAATTTGGATTCTAGCAGAGAGAGCTGAGTCTCGATATGCCTCTCGAACGCTCCCGCTGTTTAATTGAAGAAGCGGGTCTTCGGTGGGATCGAGCATCGGTGGATGGCTGGAGATCTTCGGCGGAACATCGTGAACAGCCGAAAATTCAATGTACATCCCTGATGAGTAGATCTAAGGAACCAGTGCTTTAAAAGGCCGGGAGTAGGTGAAGGAAATACGGACTGTTACTCGTACACCACCATTTCGGGTAAGTTCCCCCACCTCTTGAGGAATAGGCACCCATCCAGTTCCTAGACTATCCTGCACACAACATGATGGCTCAGGGAAAACAACCGACCTGGTGGGATAGTCCGAAGTTTACGATTGACTGCGTTCTCGTGAACGGAAGCAGGCAACTTGAAGCGGACGGATGCGTCCTCGAATCCGTAGAGGCTGGGTGTAAGCTCAGTACCCCTGATCACCTAACAGCCGGCGACTTTGTGAAAGTCCAATTATGGTTGGAAGGCGAGGAATCCTTTATAGACATCCGGTTGGCGGAAGTCAGAAGGGTACACGAGCATTGGGTCGCGGTGGAAGTGATCCAGGTGAGCCAAAATGACCGGATAAGACTGAAACGATTTATCGATGCCCCCGCAGCTATGCACATCGAAGAACCTGCGCTAATCGACCATCTTCTCATTCGGGCTTAGCCCGCGTAATGTATGAAGCTTCTGCTACAATCGCGGCTCGCAGCCGTTGGGGTGGCGGGGTGGCTCGTGGAGAGATGCCCCTCCCCTTGATGGGCAGGGACTCTATAAAGGAATGCACCCCGTAGAAAAAGGGGCTCTGTCGGAGGCGAGGACCCGCTGACCTCCTTAGCTTGCCCATGACCTACTTTTCACTCCCCCCTCATAGCAGATGCCTCTTTTGCAGTACCTCGTTTGAGTTATGGCGGACTAGGCATGGTCAGCTATTCTTGAAAGTGTTGAGCCAGTAGTACGTGTGGCTGATCCGGAACTGGCCGTCGCTCTGGCAGACAAGGTAACCCATGAACACATCCGCCCTCGAAAGTCGTCCTGGCCTTAACCCCGTCCTCCATACGGCTCCCGCTAACATTTCGGTGTACCACGTGGCTCGGCTTATGGCCTTGCGCAAGATCAGTGCGGTAATCGTGGTTAACGGGTTGAGACCGATCGGGATTGTCACGGATCGGGACCTGGCCGTCAGGGTGATCGCGCAGGGATTAGACCCCAAAACAGCGTCCCTCAACCTCGCGATGACATCGCCGCTCTTCACGATTTCACAAGAACAAACGCAGGAACAGGCATTGGAGTTGATGGATCGCTATAGGGTCCGGCAACTGCCGGTGGTGGATGCGGCGGGGCAACTTGTCGCTCTGATGACCCGTGAGGGAGTATTCCAAGCACGTATCCGCACGATCCATTCCACAGACGAGCGTTCTCCGGTGATCAGTACGATGGTCAAGCGGTGTCAGGTGCGCCGGATGCTCTACGCGCTCAGGACATGGCTGGCGGGGAACAAGTTAGCATTTGAACTCAAGGTCGCGATGGTCGCCCTGGCCGTATTGATCGCCTTCGTGGTCATTCAGCAGGTGCAACTGCCAAAAAATGTGGACCTACGACAGTATGAGCCAAAAGACGCCCAGCACCGGCAGCAGAGCAGCCCATAACATTCCCCCCCCCTTCCAGCACCATATTCACCGGCGAATACTTCCGATACCACGAGCACCAGCCGTCTTTGACCAGAAGTGAGCTGGAATGAGGTAGCGTCGAGTACAGCATGAGCACAAATGGCGCAACATTTCCCTATCACCAACGTCTACCTCGTTCTTGCAACAACTACCTTGTGAGGAGTGGAACAGAAACGGGCCAGGCACAATGACTGCAAATGCTGGTCGAAAGTTTTCTAGTAGGGCCTTTCGACCCCATCAATTTTAACGCGTCCTGCTTGCTCTTTGGAAGCAACTGAACTATCAATGATAGGCGGGTAATTTGCTTCACAGAGAGTTGCATGACTTGTGGAGCCATCGCTGTGACCAGTGATCTCCGAAGATGTTAACGAACGTGCAGGGA
>JAQBES010000206.1:0-5396 GCA_032123755.1 Nitrospirota bacterium | reverse complement strand
GAGGGCCTCTCGGATCGATACCGGGAGCCGCGGTACCGCGGCTCCCGGCCTTTTGCTAGTAGCGGAGCGTTACCGTCGTGGTACTGCGACGCGCAACGAAAAATTCTTTGGAGAACGCCTCGACTGCGGCAGGGTCATAGCCCTTGCAGCTGAAAATGTCGAGGTAGGCGTTGTTCGTATCGTTCGCGAAATGGCCGCTGATCAAGGACGTCGAGATCAGCTGCACCATGGAGTAGCCGGCGACGCGGCCTGAGCCGAAATCGACGACTTGGCACTCGCCAAAACGCTTCATGTCGATGAGCTTGCACAGCTCGACAACATAGCGACGGATATGGTCGGCATTGCGGATCAGGTCGGGATGACAATCTTGGAGGTCAACTGCGGTACAAAGTCCCCACGCTTTCCCATTGCCCACCATCTCCTGGGGGGCAATGGAAGCAGCTACTGGGGACTCGGATGGAAAGATCGCGGACTCGGAATCAGCAGGGCTGCTCGAGTTACTCATAGGAATTGTACACCTTTCTGTTAGGAGGGTGAAAAAGCTGTGACACTGTGGACCGTTATGTCGAACTATACCACGAAACTTTTCACATCAGGCAGGATGGAGAAACTTTCTTTCAACACCGAAGCGTTCAGGGGCCACTCGCTCGGTTGACAAGGTTCTCAGCCGTCGGAGAGAATGCCGCGCATGGCCAATCTCACACCATCAAAACCAAATCTGACTCCCTCCCCGGCAGAACTCCCTGATCGCCTCTGCACCTGGTGCCAGGTGCCGATGAAGAAGCGCCTCGTTGGTGGCAAGCAGTTCGTCCACTACACCTGCCCGAAGTGCGTCTTCCAGCACACGACCCGGCTAGGCCCAAAACCACCCAGCCCCGCGCACTAGCCCAGTCTGTCTGGTTGATCTGGTTCGTTTTGTTCATCTAGTTGGTCTTGTTTAACCAAACAAACGAGACAAACCAGAAGAACCAATTAAACTAAACAGACCAAATGAACAAGAACAGCTACCGGCGTGAAAAACTGGTCTGTACGTGATCGTCGAAGATATGGGCCAGTCGCTCCCTGTCCTCAGGACTGATCGAGGTGATCTTCGCTCCGAACTTAGGGGAACGCACGTGGACGACTTGCAAGCCACAAGTCAACGTTCTCCCCTGCTCGAGCTCGATCACGAGATGAAGCGCATCGCCGCTCTTTACGAACAAGCGGCTCTCAATCCGGACACCTGTCTCGCTGACATCCAGAACTTTGCACGGCGCCGAGAGGGCTCCCCGTTGCAGACGGCCGCCCCGGCTTAGCTCCACACGTGATCCTTTCCGCTTGAACCCCATCGGCTTGGCCCCCTGTTTTCGCAATCATAGCAAGCAGCCACGCAACTCCAAAGGAAATTGCCAAATAAAATTACAGCTTTTCATTTACAAGGGTACGGACCTGCTCCATGCGCGTGCGATTGACGCCCAGATCGCCGTAGCCGGTACGTGAAGTGGAACGGAAGTGGATGGTCTTGGTCTCGTCGTCAAAAAGAAACTCGACATCGTCGACAAAGCGCAGCAGCAGGCTGGTAGATTCGTAGTGGAGATAGGTCTCGTCTTCCTCAACGAGCTTCATGCGTGGCAAGGAACGGATGACTTCTTTGAGTGCCTCCTTCGCCTCAGCCCGAGACTTTCGGTACCGAAACGGTGCGATGGCATGGCCCGCATCCTGAGCCTGTGTAGAGACACAATTGGGGCTGGAGGGGCAAGGAGCTAAGGTGCGAGGGCTCATGTGACTCCTGGTAATGATTCAACCGTGGACAAGCGCACAATGTTGCGTAACCAGATCTCACAAATCAAGACCGCGTTGGGAGGAATAAGATCAGGGATGCCTTTGTCGCGATAGGCCAGGTGCGGGCTCACTCGGACTTTCCGATAGCCGCCGGCTCTCATGCCCATCAGCGCGTGCTCGACGCCGGCTATCGCCTGGCGACGGCCAAGCACAATGGTATGATCGATAAACATGGCTCCTCCCTCGATTCGCACCATGCCTTTGGGAAGCTGCTTTGCCTGGATATCGTTGAGCGGCACTTCCACCCTGGTTCAGAAAAATCTTTACGTTGTAGGTGACTCGGACGCCCTTCTGAGCCGGGCGTCCCTCTCCTTCTCGATCATTAAGGAGTTTAAGCCCGCCAATCCGCTGCATCAGTATAAGACAGTTCTGAGCGACGGCTGAACGTCGCCTTGCTCTTCCACGCGAACCGAGACTCGTCCAATGATGCGGCCATCTTCGGTTTCGACGTCCACGCGCCAATCGCCTGGATCGAGTCGTTGCTTGAAGGTATAGGCCCGATAGCCTCCTTCGCGGCCGCCAGAAATCTTGATGGAAATCCTGTCGGCGTGGGTGAAGGGTTTGCCGTCGTTCGGACGGAAGTACCAATGGTGGTAGACGGTGGTGTTCAGATCAACAGGCGCGAAGACCGCCGTGAAGCAGTAGATCGGTTCGTTGGCCGGGAAGGTGTCATCAGACCGTTTCCAGGCTTGATACCACTGTTTCTCGAACGACAGTTCGAACTGGTCGCCGGTCTTCTTCACCTCCTGATAGATCCCGCCGAACTTGAGCGAGAGCGGTACAGGTGGAATCCAGTTCAGGAAATAAAACCCGACAAGCAGACCGATGAGCGCGAAGGCAGGCACCGTGACCCCGACCGCCTCGCGCCTCGAGCGATCCGGATTGTTGCGATAGATCAACTGGACCACCCGAAAGGTCACGACCGCACTCAGGCCGGCTCCGACCAGAAAGATCGCCGCATTCATGAGCCCGGTCATGACGGGGAGAAAGAACGTGAAAAAGGCGAAACACACCAGCGCATAGAGACTCACGAGGAGGCGCAAGTTCGAGAGGCGATCGCGCAGGAACTCGTTCCCGACGAGTAGCGCCACTAAGAGCGCGAAGAAAATGGCGGTGCTCGTGAGGGTGGCGCTGCGGGAGTAGAAAATCGCATAGGCACTGAAGAGCCCGCCTAACAGAAACTGGCTTGCCATAGGATAGTAGGGCCTAGCCCGCAGCATCCATCGGGCAAACGGCGACAGACTAGTCAGCACCTTGCTGTCCGGCACCGGCTCGATGCCCAACCGCCCGGTCAGCACGATCAGCACACCTAACAGCAACAGATAGATCAGGAGCAGCAGGTTGTCTAGTAAGCGATCGATGCGTGTGAGCGTCAGCGTGTCATAGGCCACACCGGAAAAAAAGAACACTGCCGCCATGAAGGGCTTGGCCAACACAGTCCTGATTGTGGAGGAAGAGAGCATGAGACCTAAACTTCAAGATAATCTTGCAATTGTCAAACAAAGCGAAGAACGCCAACGGCTCAAAACGATCATCCAACAAGGCCGTAGGAGAGAAATAACCAGAGACGTAGCTCTTCTCACCCGCCCACCCCAAGCTGCCAAAACAGCTTGTTCTCCGAGTGGGCTACGTTGAGGATGCTTTCGAGGGAAGAACGCAGTTGGCGGGCTTTTTCAGCATCCTATTAGACGAAGGGAGGGAGCGGCGCATACACCACCGCGTGACCAATCACCCGTTCCAACCAGGGAGCCATCAGATCTTCGTTCAGCGGGGCTCGGTTCAGACGGGCCTCAATGTGGAATCCCGTCTCGTTGCCGACGATCCCGATAATGGCGGAGGCATCCTCCCCATCTGGAAGTAGTTCCTGTGTTTGAAACTCACAGAGGGTGCTGTAGAGGCGACCGTCGGGATCGATCGCAGATCGAATCTCCGGCAAGTCGTCGAGCGGACAATGCACCGAGCAGCGATAGACAGAGCGTGCGGTAGGTTCAATCGCTTGAAAATCGACAAGCGCGTCCTCTGAGAAGCCCGTCAGATAGGCACGGACACTGGCTGGTTCAGGGGCAGAGGTCGCGGCCAATTTACTGGCCGGCACGAGGAACTCGTAGGCGTCTGCCGTGTTGTATTCAAACTGACATGGCCCAAAGGCATCGGGCCAGGAACAGAAGAAGGGTATGGAGGGATCGACCGGACGCAACGCCAGCTGCTGCTTCTCAACCAATGTCTCGATGGGAAGCTCCAACAGCGAGATTGCTTCGAGAAACGCCGTGCGCCGTTCCTCCAGCCACTGCGCCCGGTCAGCATCGCCGCGCGTCTCGCCAGGGGTGATGACCTCCTTCGTTTGGAGCCGTACACGGATAAACGAATGGGCGTGGCGAAATCCCAGCCAGAGCATGCTGCGGGGATCGTGCAACTGTAACGGATCGCGAATGCGCCAGGGGTGGCTGATCGAACAATAGGTACCTACATCCTGATAGCGCTGATAGACGGTGTGGTAGGCCCCGGCCAGAAGAAAAAAATCGCCCCGCCAACCCTCTCGGACGTGGATCAGAGTTACATCTTCCGTGGACCACGCGTCCAACTGGTCGAAATCCTCGGGAGACTCGACCGTCCATTCTTCGACATAACAGATGACATCTCTCGCAGGCACCGCTGGCTTCAACCCCAACGCAGCCAGCCGTTCACCCACGACCAGTACCTGACCGAAGGTCAGCGGAGTCGTCGTTTCCCAACGACGTTCACGCACGGTGGGTCATCGCTTTCCCCGGCCCATCAACGTACCTGTCGCAGGGCCTTCTGCTCGATCGTCGTATCGTAAAGGTACCGATCGATGCTGTCCTTCAAGGTCGCCGCCAGTAGCTGTTGCACATCGTCTTCGCTAAACCAGACCACGGTATCGCGCTGTGCTCCCTCGACACCTCTGGTCGTTGTACTCTGATCGCCGAGATTCCTTGCGGTGATCACCATCTTGCTGCTCGTGTTCACCACCGTCGAGAAGAGTCGGCTCTTGGCGTTGGCTGAAAAATCGAGCAACTGCCCGCTGATGACGATGTCGGCATCGCTCAGATTCGTCACGGCCCCGCTGGAAGCCACTCGCACCGTCCAGGCCCGATCCTTCCATCCGCGCGCTGTCAGACGATCCACGAGGGCCTGGGCAATCACGTCTCCTGGCTGCTCCCCTGCCACATTGAAGTAGGTCACCCCGCCCCACAAATGGGTCCGCAGACCGAGCCGATTTTTCTCCAGTCGCCGATCCTCGAAGGTTTCGATGACAATCCTAACCGGTTCCGGCTCTAGGTATTGCGCCGCCGCTTGTTTCTGTTGAAGATTCAGATACACCGTCTTCCCGGTCCCCGCGCAGCCAGCTCCCACCAGCAGACTTGCCGCAATCACGATACCGACGCCCAGTCGTCCCCTTGTCTGTTTCACAATAATCCTCCTTGCAATTGGTCGCCCCACCATTGAAACGAGCCCAGTCTACCCAAGTTGCCGATCAGAGACAAATGCCGAGGCTGGCAGGAACAGGTACAGTTTGACTCCATTGACCAAATCCTAGAATGGAGGCTAATATCGCT
>JAQBES010000205.1:0-4807 GCA_032123755.1 Nitrospirota bacterium | reverse complement strand
CAGGGGCTTACGTTTTTCGCCATGATGGGCGTGATTTTCTATCAGGAATGGCGGCTGGCCAGCCTGTCGGTAATCGTTATTCCCTTGGCCGTGATCACGGTGGTGCGGATGGGGAAACGGTTACGGGCGCTGGCGGCAAGCGGCCAGGAGCGGATGGGGGATATGGCCTCCACGCTTCAGGAAACGTTATCGTGCATTCGCATGGTGAAGGCCTATGGACGTGAAGAGTCGGAGGAGGCGCGATTTCAACAGAGCAACCGCGCGTTCCTCCGTACGACCATGAAGGCGATTCAGGTCTTCTCTCTCGGGTCGTCGCATATGGAAGTGATCGGTGTCGTGGGGGTCGCGGCGATTATTTGGTATGGCGGCTTTCTCGTGATCAACGGCTCCATGACGCCGGGGGCGTTTTTCTCATTTCTGGCTGCGATGTTCATGGCCTATACGCCGATTCGTAAACTGTCCGGTTCCAACAATCAGATTCAACAGGCATTGGCCGCTGCGGAACGGGTCTTCGGCGTTTTGGACCTCAAGACCGAGCAGGATGCGGAGAAGGGCCGGTTGGAATTGCCGCGGATTGCCCAGTCGGTGACGTTTGACGATGTGACGTTTCATTATGAAAGCCAATCGGTGCCGGCGGTTAACGACATCAACCTGACGGTTCGCGCTGGAGAAATGGTGGCCCTCGTGGGCAGCAGCGGTAGCGGAAAGACGACATTGGTCAATCTGATTCCGCGTTTTTATGAGCCGACGGCCGGTCGCATTCTTGTCGACGGGATCGATATTCAGTCGTACACCCTCCGCTCGCTCCGATCACAGATCGGCATGGTGTCGCAAGATGTGGTCTTGTTTGACGATAGTATTCGCAACAACATTGCGTTTGGGCAGGAGAACGCGACCGACGAAGATATCATTCAGGCAGCGCGATTGGCCTATGCCCATGATTTTGTCGAGCGTCTTCCGCAGGGGTACCAGACGGTCGTGGGAGAGAAAGGGGTGAAGCTCTCCGGCGGGGAGCGACAGCGCTTGGCCATTGCCCGTGCGATTTTACGCGACCCTCCCTTGCTCATTCTCGATGAGGCGACGTCGGCATTGGACACCGAGTCTGAACGGGTTGTCCAGCTGGCGCTTGCCAATTTGATGAAAAACCGAACGACCATCGTCATTGCCCATCGGTTGTCCACGATTCAACGGGCCGATCGGATCATGGTTCTGGCTCGCGGCTCGATCGTCGAAGTGGGGACACACGACGAGCTGCTTCGCCGCGGGGGACAGTACCAGCGGCTCCATGCGATGCAGTTCCAGGATGTGCCCGATGCGTAATCCCGCCGTGAAGCGAGTCGAGAAGTGGCTGAAGCTCTCTGTGCTCCCTCCGATCGGGGCTGCGGTAATTCGAGGGCTGGGGCGGTCGATGCGAATGGATTCGCAGGGCCACGAGCAGGTAGATGACTTGTATCGTCAGGGCCAGCATATCATCCTCGCCTTTTGGCACGCGCAGCAACTCATGATCCCTACAGGCTATCGTGGAACAGGGGCCAACGTGTTGATCAGCCAGCATCAGGATGGTGAGATCATTGCGCGCATCATCTCTCGATTCGGCCATTGGGCAGTTCGTGGATCAAGCACCAGGGGTGGGGCGCTTGCCTTGCGGGAGTTGATCCGCCTTGGGCGATCCGGTGCCGATCTTGTGGTGACTCCCGATGGACCCAAGGGGCCGCGCCAGGTTGCGAAACTCGGGGTGGTTCAACTGGCGAGAGCAACCGGGCTTCCGATTGTGCCGCTGGCCTTTAGTTGTTCAAAAAAAAACTCTTCGCGAGCTGGGACCGGTTCATGGTCCCGTATCCATGGTCCCGAGGTCTCTATCTGTGGGGCGCTCCCATCTGGGTGCCTCGAGATTCTGATGAGCAGGCGCTTACGGCGGTATGCCTAGAGCTTGAGACGGTCCTGAATCGACTGACGGATCAGGCGGACGAGGTCGTACAGCGTGAAACGTGAGGCGTCAGGCGTTGGAGGTAAGGGGTCCAGGCGCGTCGTTTTACGTTTTACGTTTTACGTCTAACGCGCAAAGCCATGTGGCGTCTTACTTACAACATTGTGTTGCTGATCGTTTCGCCGGTCATCGTGGCGGTCCTGTTGGCTAAGCGACGGTGCCGTCCAGGATTGCTTCAACGACTGGGACTAGGAAGTAGTCTATCTGGTCTATCCGGTCTGTCTGGTCCATCTCGTCGACCAGACCAATCAGATAGACCAAATAGACCGGATAGACCAGACCAACCAGACAGACCAGTGATCTGGGTCCACGCCGTCTCTCTCGGTGAAGTAGTGGCGGTGACACCGCTCGTCAATGAACTGCATCGCCGTTATCCTGAGCATCGCCTGGTAGTCTCGACGGTGACTGAGACCGGACGGGAAGCCGTGGAGCAACGGTTGGCCGGTGTGGCAGAGCATTGTTATGCGCCGCTCGATTTCCCCTGTGTCGTCTCCCGCTTCATCGAACGACTGCAACCTTCCCTCTATCTGTTCGTCGAGACCGAACTCTGGCCGAATCTCTTGTGGCACCTGCGTCGGCGCGGAGTGCCGACCGTCCTTGTGAACGGTCGGCTCTCGTCCAGGTCTTATGCGCGGCAGCAGTGGGCGCCCGTGCGATCGTTCTATCGGACGATGTTGCAGACGCTCAGCCTCTGCCTGATGCAGTCGGACCGGGATGTCGACCGTATCATTGCGTTGGGAGCAGAGGCCGCGCGGGTCAGGCGAACGGGGAATATCAAGTTCGATCAGCCGATACCGGTCGTCGTGGAGGGTGGGATGACCAGGGCTCATCTTGGGCTTCTGGATACGGAACAGCTGTTTGTGGCCGGCAGTACCCATCCCGGTGAAGAAGAGACTCTCGTGGAATGTTATCAGGCGCTCGTGGCACGCTGTCCCTCAGCGGTCTTGCTGCTGGCTCCTCGACACATTGAACGAGCGGAATCGGTGGAGGCGATGATTCGGGGGCGCGGGCTCACCGTGCAGCGACGCAGTACCATGGGGCAGGCCGGCGCGCTGCGGTCTACCGGTCCCCGTGTGGTGGTGCTCGATTCGCGGGGCGAATTAGCTGCGATTTACCGGGAAGCGGTGGTGGCATTCGTCGGAGGCACGCTCGTTCCGATTGGCGGACACAATTTGCTGGAACCGGCTCAGTGGGCGAAGCCGGTGTTGTTCGGCCGCTACACCGACCACTGCGCGGAGATTGCAGACCTCTTGATCCAGGCAGGAGGGGGCCGGCGGGTTCTGCAGGCGGAGGACCTCACACGACAGGTATTGTCCCTCTTTTCTGATGACGAGGAGCGGGAGCGGATGGGCCAGTCGGCTCGTCAGGTGGTCGAACAGAATCAGGGAGCCTTGCAACGGACGCTGGAGGCTATCGACAGGCTCTTGACGCCGCAGCAAGGTACCAGCGGGTCTCCTCTCGCCAACCGGTCGCTCCCCCTCATGGCTGGACGATAATATAGAAAAGTGGCAACTGCTCAGGTATTCAGGCATGAAGGCTGAAGGCCGGAAGCTACAGGGTGTTCGGCGAAGGAGAATACATTATCTCGCTTCAAAACCTTCAGTCTAAAAGCCATCAGCCTATCTACACGGGTAGTTACCAAACGTGTTAAACCCAGGGACAAAGGTCAGATGGTGGCTGATGTGGGCTGCAATTCCCTATGGGGTGGTTGCGCAGCTGCGCACGCTGCTGTACGACTGGGGCTGGTTCGCTCAGCGGAGATTACCGGTTCCCGTGCTGAGTATCGGGAATCTCACGCTGGGTGGGACGGGGAAAACGCCGGTAGTTATTGCGCTTGTCGATTGGCTCCTGGCACAGGGGAAGAGGGTGGCGATTCTCAGCCGGGGCTATCGCCGGACAAGTACGGTTCCGTATCTGTTAGTGTCGAATGGCGAGCGCCTGCAGGTCGGCCCGAATGAGGCAGGCGATGAGCCATTCTTGATGGCGCAGCGTTGTCCCAAGGCGATCGTTGCCGTTGGCGCCGATCGCTATGAGCTCGGGCACTGGGTCTTGAATCAATTTCCGATCGATTGTCTGGTACTCGACGATGGATTTCAGCATCTGGGGCTCTATCGCGACATCAATCTTTTGCTGGTCGATGCCACGGATGCGGGGGGACTCGCGGCCCTGGTACCGGCCGGCCGACTCCGGGAACCACTACAGGCGGCGGCGCGCGCGACTGCGATTGTGGTCACGAGAGCGGACGTGCCGGCTCAGGTGACAGAGGTCTGCCGCAAGCTGCAGGCCACGCTCGGTACGATGCCGGATCCGATCCAGGCGGTCTTTCGTCCGGATAGGCTCGTGTCGGTGATGACCGGAACGGAGCAGCCGCTTTCTTGGTCCAAGGGAAAAACCGCGTTGCTCTGTAGCGGCGTGGGTCATGCCGAATCATTTCGCTCGCTCGTCGAGCGAATAGGGATCAGGATCCTGGATGAAGCGGTCTACGCCGATCACCATCCCTATACGAGTCAGGATGTCGAGCGACTGAGCGCCAGAGCAGCTGAACTCCAGGCTGAACTGGTCGTGACGACGGAGAAAGATGCCTGCAAGTTGGCTGCGCTCCTCCAACTCACCGATAGCTGGTGGGCAGTCCGACTGACTACGGACATGACAGCAGGAGAAGATCGATTGCGGCGGTTGGTGCTTGGGGTGGGAAATAGGCTGAAGGCGGAGTCGGAAGGCTGAAGACTGAAGGGCAGAGGGTGGTGCATAAAGAAGCCATCAAAAGTATTCTTGTGCGTGGACCCAACTGGCTTGGCGATGCGGTGATGTGCGAACCTG
>JAQBES010000204.1:0-23520 GCA_032123755.1 Nitrospirota bacterium | reverse complement strand
TCGCCTCTTCGCTCGCTGCGGCCTTGCTGGACAGCATTTTTGAGCATCCTGCGAGGTATCTTCCGCTTGTACAAGACCTGCGGCCCAGTAAAGCTCTTACGTGCCTACAGAGTTATCAGCATCCTGCTAGAACGGACGCAGTATAGACGGGCTCATGTCAGAGAGACAACCCTGACGGCTCGAATGAATGCACGAACTTTCTCATGATCTTTCTTGCCTGGTGCCCGCTCGACGCCACTGCTCACATCCACGCCATACGGTTGCACCGCCTGGATCGCCTTATCAACATTGTCCGGGGTGAGGCCCCCGGACAGGAGAATGTTCGCTGCCTTGGCTACTTCAGCGGCGAGTTGCCAATCAATCACCTGTCCAGTGCCTCCATAGGCTTGATCTGAAAAGGCGTCAAGTACGAACCCTCGAACGCCGGCCCGCCCACGAAACTCCGCCAAGGCGAGAAACGTACTCCGATCTTTCACGCGAAGTGCTTTAAGGACCGTACGACCTAACTCTTTGCAATAGATCGCCGATTCGTTTCCGTGTAACTGTGCAAGCGTGAGTCCACAGTCGTCCATCAGATTCCGAACCACTTGTTGGTCTTCGTTGACGAACACACCCACCGGTATCACCAAGGGAGGCAGGCTCATAATGATTTGCCGGGCCAACGTCGGCTCAATATACCGGGGACTTTTCCGATAGAACACGAATCCTAAGGCATCGGCCCCAGCGTCGACTGCTATTGCGGCATCTTCGGCATTGGTGATACCGCAAATTTTGACTTTTGGTGTAGAGCGCATTTTAGTTGTGCGACGGAGCCGGAGCTCCTCGTAACTCACGGATCTTGTCCCCGATGTCATCGGCCCGAATGAGCGCTTCTCCGACGAGCATGGCATGGATGCCAGCTTCGACCAATCGGACCACATCGGCGCGCTGGTGGATGCCGCTTTCGCTGACGATCAGCTTGCCAGCCGGAATCCGTTTTGCCAAGCGCAGCGTAACGGCCAGATCGGTCGTGAAGGTCTTGAGATCTCGATTGTTGATGCCGATCAGCCGCGCCTCCGGGAGGCGCTCCAATACCGTGTCGAGTTCGCGCTCATGATGGGTCTCGAGAAGAACATCCAAACTTAAACCCCTGGCGAGGGCATAGAAGTCGATCATTTGCTGTCGTTCGATCGCCGCGACGATCAAGAGTACGGCATCGGCGCCGTAGGCCCGTGCTTCGTAAAACTGGATCTCGTCGACCATGAACTCTTTGTTCAAGACAGGCATGGGCACTGATTGTTTGATCTCTCGGAGGTAGTCGAGACTCCCCTGGAAGAAATCCTTGTCGGTTAAGACGGACAGAGCCGAAGCGCCATGGGCATGATAGGTCTTGGCAATCTCGAGGTAGTCAAAGCGATCAGAAAACTCGGGACGGAGAAGGCCAAGACTGGGTGAGGCCTTTTTAACTTCGGCGATCAGCGATGGACTGCCGCTTGTGTTGGTGGCTTCGAGGGTCACGGCAAAGCCAAGTGGACCTGGCGCGTCTTGAATCTTCGCCTTCAACTCAGTGAGGTAGCGCCGGCTTTGCTTGTGCCGCAGTTCCGCTTTCTTATGCTCAAGAATGCGAGAGAGAATCACGATGGCATCATCCCTTATTCGTGAAAGCAATGAGGCGAACCAGTTTCTCGGCCGCGGCACCGGAGTCAATGGCCTGGCCTGCCAGGAGAAATCCATCTTGAAGGCTTGTCGCCTTACGCCCGGCGACCAAGGCTGGAGCGGCATTCAAACAGACGATGTCCCGTCTGGGTCCTTTACGCCCTTGGAGAATGTCTCGAGTGATCGCGGCATTCTCTTGCGGCGTCCCTCCAGCCAGTTGTTTGGCTGAAACCAGCGCCAGGCCAAACTCCGCCGGGTCCAGGACATAGTTTGAAAGTATGCCCCCTTTGGCTTCTGAAACCTGCGTTGTTGCGGTCAGAGTGATCTCATCGAGTCCATCCATCCCATGTACGACAAAGCAATGTTGCGATCCCAGATGCATGAGCACATTCCCTAGCAGGGAGGTCAATCGCCCCTCATAGACGCCGAGCACTTGGATGGTGGCTCCTGCCGGATTGGTCAGCGGGCCCAAGAGATTCAGCATGGTCCGGACGCCCATCTCCTGTCTTGGACCGGCACAATGTTTCATGGCTCCATGATAGAGCGGAGCGAAGAGGAAGCCGATCCCGACCTCATTGATACAATCGGTCACACGTTCGGTCCGCAGATCGATCTTGACCCCGAGTGCCGAGAGGACGTCTGCACTCCCGGACTTGGATGACACAGACCGGTTACCGTGCTTTGCCACCGTCAGACCTGCACCTGCAACGACGAGCGCGGTTGTGGTCGAAATATTAAACGTGTGGGCCCCGTCCCCACCCGTGCCGCAAGTATCTACAACCAGGGGATCTCCGACAGCAATGCGGACGGCTTTGGCACGCATCGCTCGCACGGAGCCGGCAATTTCCTCGACGGTTTCTCCCTTCAGACGGAGTCCCATCAAGTAGGCGGCCATTTGGGCAGGAGTCGCTGCGCCATCCATGATCTCAAGCATCACCGATTCTGCCTCTTGTTCGGTGAGGGAGGAGCGGTCGGCGAGTTTGGCAATCGCGTCTTTGATCATGGATCGGAGACCAGGCGGGCCAGCCTACAGTTTAAGAAAGTTGCGGAGGAGGTCCTTCCCCGCCATGGTGAGGATCGATTCAGGATGAAACTGCACTCCTTCGATGCCTAACGATCGATGGCGCAATCCCATAATTTCCCCCTCGGCAGTTTCGGCGGAGATCTCAAAACAAGAAGGCAGCGTCTCTCGCTTCACGATGAGAGAATGGTAGCGTGTGGCGTCAAAGGGATTGGGCAGCTGATGAAAGATCGTTTTCCCATCGTGCCGGATCTTCGATGTTTTGCCATGCATTAACCGTTCGGCTCGAACGACTTCGCCGCCAAACGCCACGGCCAAAGACTGATGGCCGAGGCAGACGCCCAAAAGCGGGAGGCGGCCGCCAAAATGCCGGATCGACTCGACCGATATACCCGCCTCCATCGGTGTGCAGGGTCCCGGAGAAATGACGATGCGGCTGGGTTGCAGCGACTCGATCTGGTCGATCGAAATCTTATTGTTGCGATACACCTGCACGTCTTCACCCAGTTCCCCGAAGTATTGCACGAGGTTATAGGTAAAGGAATCATAGTTGTCGATCATCAGTAGCATAATAGTCGTGCAGCCTGAAGCTCGAAAGTCGTCAGGTCACAAGGTATATAAACAGTCTCCGGAGACTTGATGGACGTAAAGACCTTTCAACGTTCGACTCTTCCTACTCCAGTCCCTGCTCTGCCAGTTCGATCGCCTTCATCATGGCCTGAGCCTTGTTACAGGTTTCTTCATATTCATGTTCAGGATTTGAATCCGCGACGATGCCGGCCCCGGCTTGAATGAAAGCCTGGTGCTTTTTCACGATGACCGTCCGGATATTAATGCACATATCCATGTTGCCGGAAAAGCTAAAGTAGCCCACTGCGCCGGCATAGGGACCGCGCCTCGTGGGCTCGAGTTCGTCGATGATCTGCATCGCACGAATCTTCGGCGCACCGGAGACCGTGCCGGCAGGGAAGCAGGCTCGCAATACGTCGTACGAGGTCTTCGACTCATCCAATTGTCCCGTCACATTAGACACAATGTGCATCACATGCGAATACCGCTCGACGTGCATGAGCGAATCCACTGTGACCGAGCCTGGTTTGGCCACGCGGCCGACATCATTCCGCCCAAGATCCACGAGCATCACATGCTCGGCCCGTTCCTTTTTATCCGCCAATAGCCGCCGTTCCATCAGTTGATCCTCTTCAGGCGTGACGCCGCGGCGGCGCGTTCCGGCAATGGGACGGACGGAAATAACACCGTTTTCGCAACGGACGAGCGTCTCCGGAGAGGAACCAACCAATTCGACCCCCGCGATACGCAGGTAATACATATAGGGAGATGGATTCACCACGCGCAACGCGCGATAGAGCTGGAATGGCGCCGCCTGCACGTTGGTCTCCCATCGCTGAGATAACACCGTTTGCACGACATCGCCGGCCCGAATGTATTCCTTCGTCCGCACGACCATCTTTTCAAAGTCTGCCTTGCTCATGTTCACCGTAAAGGTGACCGGGCGGCGGCGGCGATGCGGACGCGCTCGGCGGAGCGGACGTTTGAGCCTTGTGATCGTGCGTTCGATTCGTTCCGTTGCCGATCGGTAAGCGGCTTTGATGCCACGTTCCCCCTTTGCCGTGACATGGGCGGTAGCCACGACTTTGATCTTGTGAGCGACATTGTCGAAGATCAGCATCGTATCGGTGAGTAGAAAGGCAAAGTCAGGAAGATTGAGTGAGTCCTTCTGCCGGGCAGCCAAGTCCTCGAATGTGCGCACCATGTCGTAGCTCAGGTATCCGACGGCGCCGCCGACAAACGGGGGAAGGTCCGGCACGGTCACCGGACGATAGCCTTCCATCATCTCCCGCAGACGTTCGAGAGGGTTCCCACGGCTAGGGATGCGCTTCTTGCGTGTGCCTTGCACGACAAGAAGGTCGCCTCCATCCTCGTATACGACAACGGGCGAACCACTGCCGAGAAAGGAATAGCGTGCCCACTTCTCACCTCCCTCAATGCTTTCAAGGAGATAGGCTGAGGGGCCATGATCAATTTTTGCAAAGGCAGAAACGGGGGTCTCATAGTCCGCGAGAATCTCTCGATAGAGCGGAACGAGATTGCCCTCTCCGGCATATTGCCGAAGTTGGTCGAGACTGAGTGAGTATTGTGGCGGGGCCACGTGGTCGCCCTATTACTCTTGGCCCACGATGAGCCTCTGACCTACCTCGATAATGTCGTCCGGCAGCTTGTTCCACTTTTTGACCTCGTTGACCGTGACGCCATACCGCCGACTGATCCGATAGAGCGTTTCGCCCGGCTTCACAACATGAACGACGGGCGATCGCATACTTCCCATCAACGAATCTGTTGGCTCTGGAGAAGTCGAAACATCCGGATCGATTCCGAAGGCCGACGCACTGCGTTCAAGGCCGGGCATCGGTTCAACCGGCGGTGCCTTGCGCATCGGTGTGAGCGCACGCTTCATATCAGCTCTGGCTTTGCGTTCCAGGAGTGACGATTCCTTCATGGCTTCGGCTTCTTCCTGCACCTGCGCCATTTGTTCCCGCATGTCTTGCACCTGCGCCGTGAGTTCCCGATTCCTGGCTTCGTACTCCATCAATTCACTTTTGCTCCGCTTCGCTTCACTATCGAGCTCGCCGGTTCGCTTCTCTTCTTGGGCCAAAAGGCGTTGGAAGTTCAGGCTGCGCGCCTTTTCCGCATCGTATTTCTCTGCCATGACACATCCGCTCAACAACAGCACTCCACAGATGATGGTGACGATTCGATAGCTGGATCTGAACATCAACTTATTCACGCAATTGTCCCCTTTCATAGATACCTCCTCTGACTGTCGTGAGGGAGTTTCCCTCTCGCAGCAAGGGGTGACCACCGGCTGCCGATCAATGGGAAATCGACTCATTTAGGTTTCTTACAATAATGGCTATCGTTGCGAATGTCAAAGCGAATATGGCGCCTTCGCCGTTTGACCCACTCCCTAGCCTTATGGTACGGTCAAAACCGTCACTTCCTCTGTCATCACCATCCAGTCCTATGGCCCACGCCGACATCCTTGCCAGACTGATTGCCCTCAGGGACGAAATCAGGCGCCACGACTATCTGTACTACGTCAAGGATCACCCGGAGATTTCTGATTCTAGGTACGATCGCCTCTTTCGAGAGCTGGTCGAACTGGAGCTGGCTCACCCTGAGTTGGTAACGCCAGATTCTCCGTCACAACGTGTCGGCGCACCGCCGCTCGAGGCATTGGTCAAAGTTCCCCACGAACAGCCGATGCTCAGTCTAGACTCAATTGCAGACCAGAACGAGGTACAGGCATTCGACCAACGGATGAAACGCGAACTGGATACCCTGTCCGTTGAGTACAGCGCGGAACCAAAATTCGATGGGTTATCAGTCGAACTGACATACGACCATGGAATCTTTACCCGTGGAGCGACCAGAGGCGACGGAACAATCGGAGAGGATGTGACTATTAATCTTCGCACGATTCGTTCCCTGCCGCTGCGGTTGCACGCGCAATCAGGCTTCCCTGATCATCTTGTCGTGCGGGGCGAAGTGTATATGCGCCTCGATGATTTCCAAGCTTTGAATCGGCGCATGACGGAACGGGGCGACGACGCCTTTGCCAATCCACGCAATGCGGCCTCTGGTTCGATCCGACAACTGGATTCCACGATTACCGCGACCCGTCCGTTGGTCGGGACCTGTTACGAAATCATGGCCCTGTCCGTGCCCGTCCCACCAACACATTGGGATGAACTGGAGACATTGGCCCGGTGGGGTCTCCCGACTCCTGTGCGTCGGCAGCTCTGTGCTTCGATCGATGAGGTGATGGCGTTTCATCGCGAAATGGAATCGGTGCGGGATCAGCTGCCCTATGAAATCGATGGCGTGGTAGTGAAGGTGAATCGTCGAGACTGGCAGGACCGCCTCGGCATGAAGTCTCGCAGTCCCCGCTGGGCCATCGCTTACAAATTTACACCGCGCAAGGAAGTCACCATCGTGCAGGATATCGTTGTCTCTGTCGGAAGAACCGGGACCCTCACGCCTGTCGCGTTATTGAAACCGGTGGAGGTCGGTGGCGTCACCATCAGCCGAGCCACGTTGCACAATGCCGATGAAGTGGCGCGGAAAGACATTCGGATTGGCGATACCGTCAAGGTAGAACGGGCCGGCGATGTGATTCCCGCGATTGCCGAGCGTGTTCCGGTCCCTGGTGAGCACCGTAGCACCCCCTTCCGCATGCCTGATCACTGTCCGGTTTGTGGATCGAGTGTCGGTCGGGAAGGCGCCTATTTCTACTGTACCGGTCAATTGGTCTGTGACGCTCAATTAAAGGGGGCTATCGAACATTTTGCTTCAAAACATGCGCTCAACATCGAAGGTTTAGGGAAGAAGACCGTGGCACAGCTGGCCGACAAGGGATTGGTACGATCACTCGCCGACCTCTATCGCCTGACCAACGCCGATCTCGTCCGACTTGAAGGATTTGCCGATCGATCCGCCACGCTCCTCGTGGAATCGATTGCAGGCAGTAAGACAGTATCCCTGGATCGCTTTCTGATGGGACTCGGGATCCGGCAAGTCGGACAACATATCGCCAAAGTTCTGGCCCGTGAGTTTGGGTCTCTCGCGGAAATCATGTCGGCGGATCAGAAACGATTTCAAGAGATTCGTGAGATTGGTCCTGAAATTTCAGAGAGCTTGGTGGCCTATTGGTCTGAACCGCGCAACCGGGAGGTCATCGCGCAGATTCTTGAATCTGGCGTACAGGTTGCAGCGGGCATGGCGACGGGCGACCGGAGGAAATACCCGCTCGCAGGGAAGACGTTCGTGTTTACCGGTGGGCTGGATCATTTCACGCGAGACGGCGCACAACAGGCCGTCGAAACGGCAGGAGCGCGTATGTCCTCAAGCGTGAGTAAAAAAACGTCCTATCTGGTGGTGGGGCGAGATGCTGGCTCGAAACTTGACCAAGCCCGTGCGCTGGGGATACCGATACTGACGGAACAGGAGTTTGCCGCCCTGATTGGGAAGGATGAGAATAGGACTTAACTGACGAGGTCGAGGTTCGGGGCTTCAACGTGAACCGGTGATTTCTCTTCACGAAATATTTGGACACTGCGGATGGATCGAGGCTCGGCTTCATGGATGAGGATCCGGCAGTTGGCGATCCGCACTTCTTCTCCAACCTTGGGAATTCGGCCAAGCTCCTGTTGAATAAGGCCACCGATCGTCACGGCTTCATCGCCGTGGTCGACTTTCAGGAAATCATTGACCTTGCGCACTTCAGTTCTACTGTGAACAAGGATATGGTTCTTCCCTAACCGTTTAATCAGTTCTTCCGTGATATCGGTTTCGTCCATGATCTCCCCGACCACTTCTTCGAGAAGATCTTCAAGTGTGACAATCCCCATCACGCCGCCGAACTCGTTGACCACGACGGCCATATGCCGTTTCTCCTGCTGAAACTGCTTCATGAGGTCGTCCGCCGTCTTGCCCGAGGGAACGAACAGTGGGGGATAGGCAATGTCTTTGAGTTTCGCCTCATTCTGCCCCTTGGCGAGTTCGGTCAATGCCCTCGTCTTGTAAAGAATGCCCGTGATGTTATCGAGCGTCTCGTCATACACGGGGATCCGCGAGTATTTCGAGTTATAGAGAAGTTCCTGAGCCTCTTTCAAGCGCAGGTTACCATTCAATGAAAAGACATAGAGCCGAGGAGTCATCGCGTCTTCAGCCGTGATGTCTTTGAGCTGGAAAACGTTTTTGATCATCTTCACCTTCTCGACCTCAATGGTCCCAGTCTTCCCCCCCTCATCCAGCATGATCTTCAGCTCTTCCTCGGTCACGAGGGGAAGCGTCAGACCTTTCCCACCGGTCAATTTGTAGATTAACGGCACCATCACAAACAAGAATGGTTTGAGAAGTAACTGAACCACGTAGACGGGGTAGGCCATGTTCAGAGTGACCGGAACCGCAAACTTGGCGGCTAATGTTTTAGGGATCACATCGACGGCCACCAAGAGCACAAAGGTCAGCAGGCCGACCATGACGGCAATCGCCTCGTCAAAAGATGTCTGGCCTCCATAGATATTCAGGGTCAGAAAGGTGGCATACATCGGCGTCGCCACACCGACTAGGCGGTCGCCGACCAAAATAGTCGACAGGAGCCTTTGGGGGTCACTACGGAGATGGAGGGCCAACTTTGCTCGAGTATTCCCAGTTTGGGCGAGCGCCAGCAGCTTCGTTGAGTTGACCGAAAAGAAACCGATTTCAGCCGTGGATATCACGGCTGAAAGAACGATAAGACCCAAGAGGATTAGAACATCCATGGCTTAGAGGTGACCGACCATGCCGATCGGCTTGGAATGCCAGAGAGTCCATGGGCTGTCCCCTACCGCCTTGGACCGGCAAGGTGAGATTTGGCAGAACAACGTGACTTGATAGGGGCCTATCGGACCTGTATCCATTGGACTGTACATGTACCATAAGGACGGGGTAACGAGCAAGCATATGCTGAAAACATGCCACAATATCAAATAGTTGCATTTTATGTCCGCAGGAAAACTGAAGAATTTGAAAGGCTGGATGGATGAAGCTGGCACTGTTATATTATGAGTCATCTCGAAATACAAAGGCCTGGAGTCCCAGGGAGGATTCGAGGTGGGAGACGGCGGCTTCTGCCTGGGCTTCCCTGGAAAACTGACCAATCTGAACTCGATATCGCTTTCCTTCTGACAGATCAACAACCTGGACTCTGCCGCCTGAGTAGAGATGTTTCGTTCGCTCCAAAAGATTAAGGGCATTCTGCTGATCGGAAAAGGACCCGACTTGCACTCGTAAGACCCCCATATCAGCAGTCCGCCCTTGATACCCAACCACTCGTAATTCTATTTGGTCGGTTCCAGCCCCGGTCATCCCCAACGCCTGTGCACCTGCGAGCGAGAGATCTAGCACCCGCCCCCTGGCGAAGGGGCCACGATCATTAATGCGGACGGTCACCTGTCGACCAGTATTCATTGATCGAACCACAGCAATCGAACCAAGTGGCAAGGTCCGATGTGCAGCCGTCAGCTGATGCATGTCATACCGCTCGCCATTTGCCGTCTTGTTCCCATGAAATCCTGGGCCATACCATGAGGCGACACCTCGCTCGACGAAGCCAACAGGATAGCCAGGAAAATAGATAGGTTTAGGGGCGCCGCCGCAAGCGGCCAGCCCACCGGCCAGGAAGGTTACGAGAAGAAAGACCAGCCAGCGGGAACAGCAGGATTGAGATCCGCGAGACATGCCTAGAACTCGTCGAGCGATTGATCACGCAGGATAGTGAGCGCTTTAGCTATGTTTGAGACTGTCAGGACCACAATCGCGCGTTTCCCCTCGCGGGATGGGGTGCAATAGCCGCATTTAATATTGATGCGCGCCTTGGTCAGCAGATCCGCCACTTCTTTCAAGGCGCCTGGCTTGTTTTCAAGGCTCAACAGTAAGGCGGTTTCCTCCGTAAACTTGATCTTCGCTGCTTTCAGCGCTGCACGGGCCCCTTCCAGGTCCGCGACTAACAGCCTCAACTTTCCCGGTCCGGTGACTTCTGGAGCAGAAAATGCCTTGATGTTGACCTTCGCCTCACCGAGGACCTGGGCTACTTGAGCCAGGACGCCGGGCCTGCTCAATCCGCTAATGACCAATTGCGTCGTTGTAGGCATGGAAGTTACTCCGTTGCGCGGGAGCACATGACGATGACGATCTCCTTACCTGGCTTCAAAGGATACCACCCTCCTTTGTGAGCCGGAGGGAATCGATTCTACCGAGACCAAGACCTGTATCGATGATTGATGAGCCAGCAGCGTGCAAGCCCTCCCGGCCCCCTGTTCTCTGCCGCCAAGTGTAACGAGTGCTGGATTCGCATAGCCCACGACTTCCACGGAAATGGCTTGACCGGAAGGGAGAAACGCAACCACGTCCAGTTGTTCATGCTCTGCCAGGGCACGCTGCATCTCTATGAGGCGTGCTTTGAGCAGATCGACAAACTGTTCGGCCGGGAACGACTCGTCAAGGCCCCTGGGCTCGATCGAGGGAACGCTAATTTGGGGAAGAAGTCTCAGAAAACTCATCTCATAACCATCGCTGAGAACATCGGACAAAGAAGCATTCCGAATCCATGAACAAGCTACCGGCTAGCAGGCTGTGAAAAAACCATTTCGGCACAGCAGAGCTTCGATGGCCTGCACGCCTGGAACCAGAGGGGAACAACCCCTGCAGGATGCTCAAAAAGCCCGCCCAGCAAGGCCGCAGCAAGCGAAAGCCCGAGGCGTACCGCTGAGTACGTTGAGGGTTTGAGCGACGCGAGAACGCCGCTAGCGGACTTTTTCGGCATCCTGTTAGAGTACCTGACATAGATCGTTCACAAATGTATATTCGTAAATACCACTAAATGACACACAGGCGTCCCCTGCCAGCTGCTGTGCCGATTCTTTGAGGCCGCGCGGAACAAATAGATAGAATGGAATTCCTTGCACGACCGCCTTCTTCCATCCAGAAACGGTTTCGGCATCCCTGATCGATTCATCGGTTTCCACCTCAGCCATCCATTCCATCGTATTACCGGCGGAACTCACCTGCCACCCGACGATATCGCACTGTTGCTGAGGATCAGCCCAGGGATTTTGCTCAAGACTGGTATGGATCGTGACCTTACAATGAAAAGCCTTCGCCCAGCGCTGCGCGACCAAACTGACGACCTGATCATGGACTGTGACAATCCCTTGCTCGCGAAGCACCGTACTCATTGAGTCCTCGCTCTTACGAACAGCCGCTCGTGGTGCCGCAGGTTTCACACTTGAGGCAGGTCCCATTTCGTACCATGGTGAACTGTTTACACTCGGAACAGGGGTCTCCCTCATAGCCTTTTTGGCGCGCCATTTGGATGGCGGTCAAGGTCAGTGTTTCGCGCTTCAGTTCGACGGTGTGGGCTACGCTAACATTTCCATTTCCGTGGCCATTGCCCTTATGACGCGGTATCGCTCCGCGTCGTGCTGGAAACATCTCTGTACTGATTGAGGCCGAAGCCAGCGTTTCGGGAGTGGCTTCCTCCGCGACACATTCAGGATCTTGCTGGTCCATCTTGACCGAGTCCATTCGAAGATCTTCTTCCTGAACTTGTGCCAAGTCATAGCGGTCGAGATAGGTCACCGCAAGCTCTCGGAAGATGTAATCGATGATCGACGTGGACATTTTGATACGGTCGTTCAATTTGACCGGCCCGTTCGGCTCGAAGCGGGTAAACACGAATGCTTCGACGAACTCCTCCAGCGGGACGCCATGCTGGAGGCCCAGTGAAATCGCAATGGCGAAACAGTTCATGAGGCTGCGGAATGCGGCCCCTTCTTTGTGCATATCGAGGAAGATTTCTCCACAAGTGCCGTCCTCATACTCACCCGTGCGTAGATAGAGCTTGTGCCCCCCGACGACGGCTTTCTGCGTGTACCCATTGCGTCTAGCCGGGAGAGGTCGGCGTTTTGCTAGGTACCGTACCAACACTCGCTCTGTGATCTTTTCCGCAATCGACAATATTTCGGACGAGGCTTCGACGGTCTTGCCGCTGTCCGTTGAGGCCGATAACGGCTGGCTCAATTTCGAACCATCGCGATACAGAGCTACGGCTTTGACCATGCTCTTCCAGGCAAATAAATAGGCCGATTTCACTTCTTCCAGCGTCGCATCGGCCGGCATGTTGATCGTTTTGCTGATAGCGCCACTGATGAATGGCTGTGCCGCCGCCATCATACGGATGTGCGCATCGACAGCGATATACCGCTGACCGATCCGGCCACAGCGGTTGGCACAATCGAAGATCGGAAGGTGCTCGACTTTGAGATGTGGGGCCCCTTCCACCGTCATGGTACCGCAGCAATAATCATTAGCAGCGGCGATTTCTTCCTGTGTAAACCCCAGCACTTTCAGCATGTTGAAGTTGGACTCATTCAATTGCGCGTCGGTCAATCCCAACTTCTCCCGGCAGAAGTCCTCACCCAACGCATACTTATTAAACGTAAATTGAATCTCAAAAGCTTGGGCCAAACCGCCTTCCATTCGCGCGAGTGCGGCGTCGTCGAACCCCTTCTGTCGCAGGGTCTCATGGTTAATGAATGGGGCAGTCTGCAGGGTTTGCCGGCCAACACAATAGTTCACGATGTCCTGAATCTGAGCCTCGGTATACTCTAAGGATCTGAGGGCAGCGGGTATACTTTGATTGATGATCTTGAAATAGCCTCCGCCGGCCAATTTCTTGAATTTCACCAGCGCGAAATCCGGTTCGATGCCCGTCGTATCACAGTCCATCACAAGTCCGATCGTGCCCGTAGGAGCAATAACCGTGACCTGCGCATTGCGATACCCGTAGGCCGTTCCCAATTCGAGGGCACGGTCCCAGGCCCGACGTGCGGCCACGAGCAGTTCGGGCGAGCAATGCTCCGGCTGGATCCCCATCGGTGTAATCGTCAAATCTTCATATTCTTCTGGAGCGGCATTGTACGCGGCTCGTCGGTGATTACGGATGACACGCAACATGGCCTCGCGATTTTTAGCATAGCCCGGGAAGGGCCACAGCTCTGCGGCCATTTCGGCCGATGTGCCATAAGCCTCGCCGGTCATAATGGCGGTCAGCGCGCCGCTGATGGCCAGTGCTTTGGGAGAATCGTAAGGAATGCCTTGCCGCATCAGTACAGTACCTAAGTTGGCATAGCCGAGCCCCAGCGTTCGGAACTCAAAACTCCTCTCGGCAATAGAGCGGCTGGGAAACGAAGCCATGAGTACGCTGATCTCCAGTACGATCGTCCAGAGGCGCACGGCGTGGCGGAAGTTCTCCAGCTCGAATTGGGCGTCGGCAGAGAAGAATTGAGCGAGGTTGAGCGAAGCCAAATTGCATGCCGTATCGTCGAGGAACATGTATTCGGAGCAAGGATTGGAGGCATTGATACGACCATCCTCCGGACACGTATGCCATTCGTTGATGGTGGTGTCGTATTGCGTACCGGGGTCCGCGCAAATCCAGGCGGCCCAAGCAATCTGATCCCAAAGGTCCCGCGCCTTGATGGTCTTGGAAACTTTGCCATCGATCCGTCGCTTGAGTTGCCAATCGCCGTCCGCCTCCAACATCGCAAAGAAATTATTGGGAATGCGCACGCTATTATTTGAGTTCTGGCCGGACACCGTTTGGTAGGCCTTGCCATCCCAATTCGTGTCGTACTCATGAAATACAAAATGCGTAAACCCTTGCTGCGCATAGGAAAACATCCGCTGGATGTAGGACTCTGGAACCGCATCCCGCCGAGCGGCGGCCAGGGACTCCTTGAGGATCAGATTCTGCTTAGCATCGATCTCGATTTTCATCTGACCGGCGCCATCGACGACGTGACAGGCCTTGAGGACAGCGTTAAGGCGCTGTGCGCAGATTTTCGAGCCGGTTACCATGGCGGCGACTTTTTGCTCTTCCACCACCTTCCAGTTGATAAATTCTTCGATGTCGGGGTGATCCAAATCGAGGCAGACCATTTTGGCAGCCCGCCTGGTCGTCCCGCCGGACTTAATGGCGCCTGCCGCTCGATCGCCGATGCGCAGGAAGGACATTAATCCGGACGAACGGCCACCGCCTGACAACGGTTCGGCATCGCCACGAAGCTTGGAAAAGTTGGTTCCGGTCCCTGACCCGTACTTGAAGAGGCGCGCCTCCCGCACCCAGAGATCCATGATGCCGCCCTCACTCACCAAGTCGTCTTCAATGGATTGAATGAAGCAAGCGTGCGGTTGCGGATGCTCAAATGCGTTGGTGGCTTTGACCACTTCACGGGTCTTGGGATCGACGTAATAATGCCCTTGTGCAGGTCCTGAGAGCCCATAGGCGTAATGAAGCCCCGTGTTAAACCACTGGGGAGAATTGGGTGCGGCCATCTGATGCGCAAGCATGTAACAGAGCTCATCGTGGAAGGTAGCCGTATCTTCCGGAGTCTTGAAATAGCCGAAGTCCTTCCCCCAGGAGGTCCAGCAACCGGCGAGCCGTTCAAACACTTGTCGGGAGTCACGCTCTCCTCCCAACTGCGGCTTGCCGTCTGGTCCGACGATCGGATTCCCCTGCTCATCTCGCTGCGGCACTCCGGCTTTCCGGAAATATTTCTGGGCGAGAATATCGATCGCGAGCTGGGACCAGGGCTCGGGAATATCGATGTCTTCCAACTTAAACACGGTCGATCCGTCGGGATTGCGAATTTCCGACGAACGTTTCACGAACGGCAGACCTTCATAAGGACTTTGTCCGCGACGTGTAAATCGGCGTTCTATTCTCACGGTATTCCCTCCTCCAGCCTGCGTAGATGGTGTAGGACTGCTCTCGATCAAAAACAGGAAAAATCAGGCTTCAATATCAATAGGGCGAAGTACTTTTAAGAGCGCCCTAAATTTTGTGTCCCGTCGATTGATCCACTACGGAGCATCTACATATAGCTATCAGGATGGATTGTCAATACCAACTGTAGTGGTTGGGCTGGGGAAACGGAGGAAAGCCTGTGGATAACTGTAAATGATTGGGAACCGCCGGCTCTCGGGAAATTAGACCGACTTATCCACAGTGCTGTGATCGAAAATAGACCTCCTTTTGAGGTCCAATGGATACCCACGGACAAAAAAACTAAAATACACGGCGGCCGAGGATCAAAATGGCTTCATCCACTCCCTCGACGGGAATGAACTGGTTGCCGATGCCAATGACCACGACCCGAGTACCCAGCATCGTTGTTTCAAACCGGCTGAGGACTCCCCAATTTTGACGCATGGTGTGAGGACGCACCATGCTATTGAGCAACTCCTGACTATGCCTGCGAAAGATATTTCTGACCACCGTTCCTTCCCGTTCTGGTGTGGACTGATCCATTCGATCCATGGCCTTGGATAATTCGGCTTGCACGAAGCCCAGATATTGATCCGTGGTAGGATTCATCAGTGCCAGTGCGACACACACAGCCAATACCGTCGCAACCAGGCTCAAACGCAGGATGCTCATACAGGCCCTTAGTTAGATTGATTGCTACTGAACCGATGTCGTAACAGATTCAATGAAAAAAGGAGGCGCGCACTCGCCCTTTGACAAACGAAAGGCGCATGATTAGCCTACGCCCGACAAGTCTGTTGCGGCAATCATGCTGCTCACATTGCTTGTAGCAGGAGGATCATCATGTTTGTCTGGAGCAAACGCCTTGTCGCAGCCTTGTTGGGATTATTTGTGGTCATGCTGGGAGTCTTTCTCCTCAATACAGATCCGGACAGCACGAGCGGCCTCAAGATTCATACAACAGGCTGGATGGCCCTCAACTATCTCGGCTTGATTGTCTGGGTCTTTGTCTGGATGATCGATCAAGCCCGCATGCGCGGGAAACAGGTCTGGGTTTGGCTTATCCCCTTCGTCCTAGCACCTCTTCCCACGTTAATGCTGTTCGTCTTGTTCCTCCAGCGCCGCATACAGTCGTCATAGATCGGCACTGCCGGCTTTGGCAGTTGCATCGCGCGCGGCTTCTTGATGCAACTGCCCTCGGAGAGCCCACACCAGCCAGATACCGGGTAGAGCGACCAGAAATGACCAAAAGAAAAATTGTGCCCAGCCGACCATTTCGACCAACTCGGCCGACGGACGGCCGGAGAACACTCGCCCAAGCGCTTCCAGGGAAGAGAGCAACGCAAACTGGGTTGCCGTATAGCGATGATCGCACAGCGACATAATCAGTGCGACAAACGCTGCGGTGCCCATGCCACCGGTCACATTCTCGACGAGAATCGATATCGTGAGCGCCGTGTAACTCTGACCCATCCAGGCCAACCACATAAATCCCAAGTTTGAGATTGCTTGCAAAGCACCAAAGAGCAATAACGACCGGACCATCCCTATCTTGGCCATGGCGACGCCCCCGACCAATGCGCCGATGAGCGTGGCCCCGAGCCCAAGCCCCTTCGCATACCCGACATCGCTGACAGAGAAGCCGATCTCTCCAATGAGAAACGCCGTTTGAAGCGAAGCCGCGACGGCGTCTCCAATTTTGTAGAGGACGATGAGGGCGAGGAGCCCGGCCACGCCAGGGCGGGCGAAGAGTTCCTTCAGCGGTCCGCCAACCGCTTCGGCCAGACTGGTCGGTATGGCACTTGGCTCCGATGGTTCCGGACTGACGAGAATCGTGACGACTCCAGCCGCCATTAACGCGGCAAGCAGCAAGTAGGTATTTTGCCATCCAATATGATCGGCCAACAAGAGGGCGCCTGCGCTCGCAAACAACAGCGCAAATCGATAGCCATTCACCCAGACAGCTGCGCCGAACCCCCGTTCCTGCCGTAAGAGCAGATCGGTCCGATAAGCGTCGAAGACGATGTCGAGTGAGGCAGCGAGGAAGGCCACCACGAGGGCCAGGATCCCGAGTATTTCCAGACGCTGGCCTGGACCAGTCACTGCCATGGCCACCAAGCCGAGAGCGACACTGAGCTGCATCACCAGCATCCATCCGCGTCGGCGTCCCAGCCAGGGAGGGACCAGGCGATCCATCAACGGGGCCCACAAGAATTTCAGTGTGTACGGGAGACCGACGAGCGTAAAGACGCCGATGGTCTTCAGGTCGAGTCCGACAACCGTCAGCCAGGCCTGAAGCGTCCCAGCCGTGAGGGCCAACGGCAACCCCGAGGCAAAACCCAAGGGCAGCATGATGCCAATGCGCCGGTTCGCAAGGATCTGAATGAACGATGCTGTTTTCATCGAGCCGTTTCAGTACGCATGAGGAAGTAGCATAGCATCGGAACGGAGGGGCGGCTCAGGACATTCTCAAAATCAATCGTTCGATAGGAAGGAGGCGCGGGTCAAAGAACCGCCTGGGAGCCACCCAGCGCAGCAGCGCATCGAACCTCAGCAGGGTTGTCCATTGAAGGTGCAGGGCTTGTAGCGTGAAATATCAAAATCCACGTTTTCTTGGTAGACCCGTTCGTTCCCGTTTACGCCATCCTGCTCCGGATCGTTATACATGGTGTGGTTCCACCAGTAGAACAAGGGATAGACCTCCGTCTGATACACCGGATTCCCATAGTTGCTGCGGGCATATTCCTGGACCAACCGGCCCGTCACGTAATCGACGTGACCATTGCCATTGAGTGAATACAACATCAAGAAGAGCCGAGCCTCGTGATCGTAGTGTTCGTCAATTCTTGTCGCGAGGTCAGGTTCGATAGGAAGGACCTCCTTCGTCCACCCTCCAGACCCAGGAAGAAGGAGAAGAAGAGATACCGTGAAGACGAAAGCCACCAACTGCGAAGGTGTCACAACAGACTCACGATAATGGGGCGGGCAGCTCGCCGAATTCTACCATGGCCTTCCAGGGCCTTCAACCAGGGACAGCGTGCAACGTGAAGAACTCGAGGGAGATCCTTGCTCCCGTCGCAAGGATCTCCCTATAATGGCGCGATTATCATGAAACGTGCCTCTCTCCATACACTCGGCTGCCGTTTGAACCAAGCAGAGACAGCCGTCCTCGAAGCTCGCTTGCGGCGCGATGGCTATCGCGTCGTCGAGTTCGGTGAACCGACAGACTTGCTCATCGTGAACACCTGTTCCGTGACAGAGGATGCTGAGCGGACCTGCCGATACGTCATCCGCAAGACGTTGAGACATTCCCCTGATGCCTTTGTGGCGGTTACCGGCTGTTACGCCCAGACCGGCGTTCAAGAGCTGCGTACTATTTCCGGAATCGATCTCATCGTCGGCAATCAATTCAAATGGGATTTACCCTCATTTCTTCCAGCCCCCCAAGCTCTCAAGAAACAGCCGGACCCGGAAGTGCTCCATACTCGCACCATCGACCGGGCGGATTTTACCCTGCCGGAGTATGGCGAACCAGACTCCACCAGAGCGCTGCTCAAAATCCAGGACGGTTGCAACGTCATGTGCAGTTTCTGTCTCATCCCGTTCGCGCGCGGGCATGAGCGGAGCCGCCTCCGAGATGACGTGATCCGAGAAGCCGAAATCCTTGTGGCGGGAGGCTACCGGGAAATTGTGCTGACCGGCGTCAACATCGGGCAGTACCGCCAGGGCGAGTCCGATCTGGTCGGATTGATCGCACAATTGGAAGCGATTGAAGGACTCGAGCGAATCAGGATTTCGTCCATTGAGCCGACGACGATCACGAACGCCCTCATAGATCGGATGGCTTCCTCGTCGAAACTCTGTCCCTATCTCCATATCCCCCTGCAAAGCGGAGATGACACCATCTTGTCGGCCATGAATCGTCCGTACAATGCGAAAGAGTTTATCCAGCTGATCCACCGAGCCGTAGCGGCGATTCCTCAACTCGGGCTGGGAACGGATGTCATGGTCGGGTTCCCCGGAGAAACTGAGAAAGCATTCGAGCATACTCTGGGTATCGCACGCGAGCTTCCCTTCTCGTACTTCCATATCTTCACCTATTCGCAACGGCCCGGCACTGCTGCCACGAAATTGCCGGACCAGGTGCCGATCACAGTCGCTCGAGAACGTGCAAAAATTCTCGCCGAGCTGTCCCGCCTTAAACGCCTGGCCTTTGCAGAGAAGTACATCGGATCCACCGTGTCCGTCCTCTTCGAGTCAGGAGAAATGGACGGCTTCAGATTGGGAATGACAGCAAACTTCTTGAGAGTAAGTGTTCCCTCAACCATCGACCTCACCAATCACCTAAAAGAGGTGCGGATTATCGGAACGTCGGACCGTTGGGCGGTGGGTCAGCTAATAGCGGAGCCTCAGCCCATGCGAAGGGAACCGGTTCTTCTATGAAGACCAAATCCACACCGACTCAGGTGCATCTTGAAACCTTCGGCTGTCAGATGAACGAGTACGACTCAGAACTCGTTCGCTCGCTGATGAAACAAGACGGATTTGTTTTTACCGACGAGCGCGAGCGCGCGGACGTGATTCTGATGAACACCTGCGCGATTCGCGAGAATGCCCACAATAAGGTCTATAAACACTTATCTGAGCTCAAGAAACTCAAGCGGCAACGTCCGTTGGTCGTAGGAGTCTTGGGTTGTATGGCGCAAAACCTGAAAGAAGAGCTGACGGACATTCAACCGCTAGTCGATGTGCTCGCCGGCCCTGATGCCTATCGCCAGTTACCGATGTTGATCCGTAACGCGCTGCTCTCGCAAGAAGAGGGGCTGGATCAGAAGGGACTCGCGGTCGACCTTTCAGAATATGAAACCTATCACGATGTCATACCGGACCGAAACGACGGGGTGAACGCCTGGATCGCCGTCATGCGAGGCTGTGACAACTTCTGCAGCTTCTGTGTGGTCCCATACACTCGAGGGCGTGAACGTTCTCGCAATCCAGAAGGGATCGTCCAGGAAGCTCGACGAATTGCCGAGCAAGGATTCAAGCAGATCACGCTTCTGGGACAAAACGTCAATTCATACCGATTCGGCGACTGGGATTTTGCGCGATTGATCACGGCCGTCGCGGATGTGCCTGGTATCAAACGCGTTCGATTCACCTCCCCGCACCCCAAAGACTTTCCGCTTTCATTATTGGAAGCCGTCGTGTCCCATCCCAACATCTGCAAGCAAATTCATTTGCCCCTGCAATCCGGCAGCGACCGCATGCTCGGCTTGATGAATCGCACCTATACCAATAAAGAGTATCGTGCCTTGGTCGACCGTATCCGCGCCCTGCGGTCGGACATCGTCCTCAGCACCGATATCATTTGCGGTTTCTGTGGGGAAAGCGATGCGGAGTTTGCCGAGACGTACCGGCTTGTTGAAGAGACGCGGTTTCACTCAGCGTTTATCTTCAAATATTCTGAGCGAAAGAACACCATTGCCGCACGCAAGTTTTCAGACAATATTTCCGAACCGGTAAAGACCGAGCGAGTGACGCGACTTTTCGATCTCCAACGAAACATTTCCTACGAGCGCAACCGGGAATATCTTAAAACGACAGTTCCCGTCTTAGTTGAAGGGGATGCCAAACGATCCGCCGCGCAGGGCATGGGAAAATCGGATGGCAACATCACTGTCATCTGGGACAAGAGTGCAGTACCCTCTCAACCGGGAGACCTGGTCTCCCTTGCCATCTACGATGCGTCGTCCACAACGTTATATGCGAAACGTCCGTCGGTAAGTTGAATCGTTGTTGCCCACTCTATTTTCCCAGGAATCATTTCTGTAGAATACGCTCCAAAAACGAACACTTCCGAACAAGATCTGTTTGTGAATCCCACCATCCTTCACGGTTCTCAACAGCTAACGTGGGTCGCCATTCGCACGATGATTCGGAATGGAGCGGGAGATTTCCTTTCCAGGAATCATGGAGTCACTTGGCAGATCATTCCTGCTTTTAAGCATATTATCATGTACTTAGACTCATTGCCTCCCGTGCTAATTCTTGTCCGTATTTAGCCAGTCCATTCCGTATCAATTCTTATCATCTCCTGATATTGCCCTAGTACATCGCTGAGTCTGCTTCACACCCTACTAGAGGCACAATCTTTGCTTTGCAATGGATTGCCTATACGTCACCCTACACCCTCACTCCCTGGAGACGAAGCATGATCGAGAAACAAGATCACAGCGTGAAAGAAAAAACAGATAGCTCCATAAGCCTGGAAACTCTCATTGCTGTGGGACTCTTCGGATGGATTGCACTAAGCATGGCACTGATGGGCCTGGGAATCTGGTAAGCGCCCCAGGCGCACCAACATTGCACCTCGCCACGGACAATCACACACAAAACGTTCTGAAAGAAGGAGAGTCCCGATGAAGAGCTATCTCACGCTGACGAATGTGCGGCGTCCGATCATGCAGGGCCTCGTTGGGATCGCCGCTCTTACCCTCGTCATCAGCGGTTGCGCTGGTGGGACAAAGCTTGCTCACAATGCAAAGGGCAGTGTCTACTTAGAAGAAGTGACTGATTGGTCGTTTGACGCCAGCCACCCCGCTGTGATCGATCAACTGACCATCACAAAGATTGTAAAAGGGTTATATAGCAATGACGGCATAAGCGGATCTTCGGGAATGTCCGCTGGTGGCAGCAAGCCGATGAGAATTTTCAGCGATGAGGATGCCGAGTTTCTCTCTCCCCTGCTCGCACAAGGTTTATCAAAGGCGAAACCCGAACAGCTGGTTGGGTTCCGCGTATCCTCATCGGCAGGGTCAGGCTCTGAACCCACCACGGGCAGTATTTACGTGCAGAAGGGATCGATCTACTTGACCATTGGGAAGGGTACCAAGCCGACTGGTTTCATGCCTGAGTCGGCTGCACGCACCGAACCGGCTCCGGCCTATGCCTCCGGTGGTGCACTCGGTGCCATGGTAATGATCATCGACTATCATGCACTGGCCATGGCGCCGATGCCTGCTGCCATGCCGATCGCAAAAACCACGCCGATCACTCCGATTGCGCCCATGCTGGCGGACGCTCCGGCGAAAGCTCCGATGGCCTCAGACAGGGTTGGCCAGGAGGCGGGAGCGGGCGATTTTATGGCTCAGAAACTCACTGACTTGAGGATAGCAAAAGAGGCGCTCGCCAAGAAGGATTCCGAGATCACTATGCTTCGCAAGGAGTCGGAATGGATGAAGCGCAAACTGCGGGACCGCGACGAAGAAATAAAAGCGCTCAGGGCGATGAAGGTATCCGCTAAATCGGCACCGAAGAGGAAACCGGCGCAGGCGACACAGAATCGCTAGCCTGCCTCAGCCGACATTCAGTAATTCCGGCTGGAGCAAGACCACTTCACTGGACAGGGGCTGTCGGAAATTCATCCGGCAATAACAGGCATACGTCACATACGTATCTTGCAGGCAGTACCGAGCCAGCTCAAGCCCCTGTCCTTTCCCCCACATCTCAGCCACCTGCGCGCCGCTACCCGATTTAGTTTCGACGTTCAGCGCACGCGCCAGCACGTCTAGTTTTACCCACCCACGCGTATCCCAATTGCTCCAGATCGCCATCGTGTCGTAGACAGGTTCCGTGCGGAACTTGGCGAGGCTGACGTCCTGGCTCGGCTTGACTTGGTGGATGATCGATCGCTTCTTAATGAACGGGAGGTCGAAGCCCAGTCCGTTATGGGTGATGAAGAGCGACGGGCGGTTCTGAGCCAAACGGATCCAGAATTGTCGCAGTAGCTCCCGCTCATCCCCGCCATACCAGGCCACCGACCCACGCGGCTCAAGCTGGTCAGAAAATTCCAACAGACCGATGCAGACGATCTGGCTGAACGTGCCGTCAAAGGCCGACTTCGCATATTGTTCATCCTCGGCGCGTCGTTGAACTTCGGCAGCCCCCGCCGTAAACAAATCGTAGCCCTCAGCTGCCGGCTCAGATTCGCCGTTTGGCGGTAGCTTCCCCACCAACCGCGCCCATTCTTCCCGAGGCGCCTGAATGGTCTCAATGTCCAGAACGACCTTCATAAAGTCTGCCCGATGCTCTGTCGCCGTAAGGCCTCGATGATCGGACGGTCCGCCGGGGGAAACTCAAAGTCGCTTAACTCGTGTGGCCAGACCCATCGAATTTCCGCGCAGTCGATTGCTGTGGCGTGCCCGGTTTCGATCCTGCAACGGAAAAAATGCAGTTCAACAGTTTTCTCCGCATACTCATGCCGAATGATCTGAAAAGGTATCGGCACGTCGACACGAATACTCAACTCCTCGAACAACTCCCGCTGCAGACATTCTTCCAATGTTTCACCCGGCTCGCGCTTCCCGCCCGGAAACTCCCAGAAACCAGCCAAGTGCACACCCGGTTTCCTTCGAGCGATCAAGTAGCGACCCTCACGATATACAAGACCGGCAGCGACTTCAACAATCTTCAT
>JAQBES010000203.1:0-2851 GCA_032123755.1 Nitrospirota bacterium | reverse complement strand
GTCAATGACGGGGGTGGGTTTGGCAGGAAGCTGTCCCCGTTCCTGCAGCAGGCGCTCGACGTATTTGCCGATCAGGTCTGATTCGAGATTGACCTGATCGCCGACTTGCTTGAGGCCCAGCGTGGTGACCTTCGCAGTGTGCGGAATAATCGAGACAGAGAAACCACGATCTGTCACCTGGTTGATCGTCAGGCTGATGCCGTCAACGGTGACGGACCCTTTCACGATGCAGTGGCGCAGAATCTCCGAAGGGGCTTCGATCGTGAACAGGATGGCGTTCCCATCCTGCTGGCGGCTACGGACCGTGCCGATACCGTCCACATGACCAGCCACGAGATGCCCCCCGAGCCGTTCGTTGAGCTTCATCGCCCGTTCCAAATTCAGCGGGGCGCCGGCGGTGAGCTGCCCGAGGGTCGTCACGGATAGGGTTTCTGGTGAGACCTCCACGGAAAAGTTGTGCGCAGACTTATTCACCACCGTCAGACAGGTACCGTTGACGCTGATGCTGTCTCCGATTTTGAGGTCGCCCATCACGGCTGAGGCCAGAATCGCCATCCTCGTTCCGGCGAGGGTCTTGTCGATCGAGATGATGGCGCCCAATTCTTCGACGATGCCTGTAAACATTACTGTTCTTTTCTCATGATCTGTCTCACGAGATAAACAAACATCACCATCAGCACGAGCACGCCGATGCCGGCCAGCGTGCCAATGACGATATTCTCTGTCGCAATCACTTTTATCACCGCCCCATTATATAGCATCGACGCTACGTCCGTCTCATCGTCATCCAGAACACTGCCGCCGCGACGAGTTGCAGGCCGGCGATGATGGCGAACGCGTTGGCATAGTTCAGGTGCGCGATCAGAATCCCTGCCAGGAGAGGCCCGCTGGCATGACCAATGTCTCCGATCGTCCCTTGCATACCCATTCCAGCCCCGAGTGTCTTAAGCTCGGAACTATCCGCGACCAGCGCCGACGACGACGAGGAAACGACGGCTTCGCCAAATCCGAAGCCCGCCGAAAACAGCAATAGCAGCCAGAACATCGACACCTGAGGGATACTGACGAAGGTCGCCGCACAGATCACGAGACCGATGACGATGAGGGGGTGACGCCCTAGGCGATCAGACACCCGGCCCATAACCGGCTTGGAGACAAGCGACGTGAAGGCCTGGACCGTAAACAGCAGCCCGACTTCTCCCGGATTCAATCCCGCCGAGACGCCATAGAGGGGGAGAAAGGCCATCAAAGCCCCGTTTGCAATCATCTTGGCTGCGTCGGTCGAGCTGGTAATGAGGACCTTGCGATTCTTGGCGACCACCCGAAAGCCCTTCCACATCTCCGCCATCAGCGGAGCCATCCCCTTCTCCTGAATACGCGGGGGAGGCGGGGTGAGGTGCAGGCTATAGAAAATGGCAATGGCGATGCAGCCGAATATGCCGGCCGTCACGAAGGCAGCGGAAAATCCAGACGCATAGATCAGATAGCCACCGATGAACGGTCCGAGCAACGCACCGAATTGTGTCGCGGCTGTGTAGGTGCCGAGCGCGGCGCCTCGCCGTTCTCGATAGAGATCAGCCACGGTGGCCAGCGCACTCGGCGCAAAAATGGCGGTGGCCAGTCCGTGGAAGAAGCGTAAGGCGGTCAGTGCATCGAGGTCTGTCACCCAGGGGTACAAGAACGGCGGGAGCCCGAAAGCCACCACGCCGATCCGTAAGAGAAACCGCCGACCGTAGATGTCGGACAGCGCGCCGGACGGTAGCTTGAGGAATACCCCGGTAAGCGTGGAGACCGACACGATGAACCCGATGCGCTCGGGACCGGCCCCCAGTGATTCAGCGAACAGCGCCAACACCGGCATCCGGACCATGTTGTAGCTGATAAAACAAAATACGCCGACGGTACAGAGCAACGTGAAACTGCGTGACGTCGTCATGGTGAAATCGTCCCGGAGCGTGGCGCGCCGCTGGAATGCGCCAGATTCTCCAGCGTCTGTTTCAAGAAGGCCACCTCGTCGGAGGACAACGCAGGTGATTTTGTAGCCTCGGACATCACCCGATCAGGCTGTTGCCGCATTACCTGACTCAAGCGGTTGACGGTATCGACCCCCTTCGCCAACCTCCGCGTCACGGCGCTTCCAACTAGCGGGCGAAGCAACGAGGCGATTCCCGCCAACAAGCGATTGTCCAATCTTGCGTAGGAGACCACCGTGCTGTCTACTGCCTCGACTCCGCTCGGGTCTATGACTTGATTCATCCTGAGCAGCACCACGGCCTTCCCCGTGATGAGCGGAAGGAACCGGCTGCCGTGAGCCCCTTCCAGATAATAGACCCTGCTGGTGCGATCCTGATAGACAAGTTCGATCATTCCCTCTGTCCCTTCCCCATCGTTCCCCCAATAGTGCCCAAGGCCTCGCATCTCCGATTGATAGGTCGCGATGCCGAGACGATTGACCAAGATGGCAGCCATGCGAGGACGATCTAAGAGATAGGTATAGACCGATTCAGGTAAGGGCGTTCGCAGCGGCCCAAGCTTGCTCACCGTTGTATACTGGCTGATTATCGGCTGCATTCGGCAAGCCCAGCCTGCCTCAACCTGTTCAAGTGGGAAAGTCACCCCCGCATGCTGAGATGGCAGCACACAGGTCTCCGATTGGGCCAAGGCTGCATCCATGGTTGTACTCAGCCCGATGACGACGATCAAAGACAGAGCACCAGCCCTTCGCGGACCCAACGATCCGGGGATCATCACGGCTGCTTTCGAACCTGGATGGCGAGATGGATCGGAAAGAGTTGCCGGGAGTCTTGTCGCAGGCGCGCCTGTCGCAGCAAGGTCTTAAGCGACGGCGTCA
>JAQBES010000202.1:0-2769 GCA_032123755.1 Nitrospirota bacterium | reverse complement strand
ACGAGGGCGCTTGCGGATGGTGCCCTTGTCCGGCGATTCCTCCCCGAGGATCATCCGGAAGAGGGTGGTCTTGCCGGCGCCGTTGGGTCCCACCAGGCCGACCCGTGAACCGGGGCGGAGATGCGCCGTCGCATTCTCAAGCAGAATCCTCGTGGAATATTGTTTACTGACCGACTCGATTTGGAGCATGAGAGATTTTGTGAACCAGGCGGATCGTTCTTACTGGAAGGAGCCGATGGCCATCCGGTGATTAGATGTGAGTGTCGAGGTTCGCAGAACCTACCTGACTATTTTGGTGGAGCTGGCCGGGATTGAACCGGCGACCTCGTGAATGCCATTCACGCGCGCTCCCAACTGCGCTACAGCCCCACGTCGGTTGATTTGGAAATACGCGAAAATCCTTGTGAAACCGCGGTCATGCTAACACGGTCCTTCCGGGACAGTCAAGAAAATGGGGATAGGTGCGCCCCCCTGTCTCATGTGCATGCAGAATGCACGGACGAAGACTCCCCTCATCCGAAGCGCGCATACAAGACGGGGTGGCTTAGTCCTTGACGATGAGAGAAGGAAAAAGAGGGACAAAGAACAATTTGACCATCACGGTTCTTGACAAACTACAGAGTCGCTCCTACCATGGTCCCTCGGCTCTGGCTTTCGGTCTTGCCAGAGCTCTTTTTTTGGGAGCATTGCAGGCGATGGGAAATCTCGTGGTGATCGGAGCGCAGTGGGGCGACGAAGGCAAGGGCAAAATCGTGGATATCTTGGCCCGCGACGTCGATGCGGTGGTTCGCTACCAGGGAGGGTCCAACGCGGGGCACACCGTGATTAATGAACGGGGCACCTTTGTGTTTCACCTCATTCCCTCAGGCATCCTCTATCGCGGGACGCTTTGTGTGATCGGGAATGGGGTCGTCGTGGATCCAGCCTCATTGATCGAGGAGTTGGACCATCTCCAGACTCAAGGCGTGAAGATCGGAAAGAATTTTGTCGTGAGCCAGCGTGCTCATCTCATCCTGCCGTATCACAAGGCCATCGATAAAGCGTCTGAGCAGTCTAAGGGCTCTCGCCGAATTGGAACGACGGGGCGGGGGATTGGCCCGTCCTATGCCGACAAGATGTCACGGATCGGTATTCGAATGGGGGATCTGCTCAATCCCAAGGCGTTTCGAACCAAACTCGAAGAGAACGTGGTCGAGATCAATTGGTTTCTCGAGCAACTGTACAAGCTGGAACGTTTCGACGTCGACAAAGTGTTCCGGCAATATATGGGCCATGCCGATCGGCTGAAGAGCCATATCGTCGATACCGCCATGCTCGTCAATAAGATGATCGAGGGAGGGAAGACCGTGTTGTTCGAAGGAGCGCAAGGGACACACTTGGATGTGGACTTCGGCACCTATCCCTACGTCACTTCCTCCAGTTCAACGGCTGGCGGCGCCTCAACGGGAACGGGCGTGGGACCGACGAAGATCGACGCGGTGCTCGGCGTCGCCAAAGCCTACACTACGCGTGTCGGCAGCGGGCCGTTCCCCACGGAATTGACCGATGCGGTGGGCGACGGGCTCCAAGCACGAGGGAAAGAATTCGGATCGACGACGGGACGTGCGCGCCGCTGTGGATGGTTCGACGGCGTCGTTGTGCGATACGCCAC
Organism: Nitrospirota bacterium; assembly: GCA_032123755.1. GTDB lineage: Bacteria > Nitrospirota > Nitrospiria > Nitrospirales > Nitrospiraceae > Palsa-1315. The sequence goes on along the minus strand of JAQBES010000202.1, from coordinate 1,118 downwards.
CAAAGTAAACGGACTCACGTCACTGGCCGTCACGAAACTGGATGTGCTCGACGGCTGCAAGGAACTCAAAGTCTGCACCGGCTATCGGTATCAGGGAAAGCTTCATCGAGACATGCCCGCCGATCTCCAGGCACTGACCGATTGCGAGCCGGTGTACAAAACGTTCAAGGGATGGACCGGTTCGACCACCAGCGCGACCACGTACAAACAACTTCCAGCGGAAGCCAAGCGCTATCTCCAGTATCTTGAGGATCTCTCAGAGTGTCCCATCGATATGATCTCAACCGGTTCAAAGCGCAGTGAAACCATTATCCTTCGCAACCCACTCAAGATCTCCCGCGGGCGCGGCAAGCGATGAATTTCCTCTCAGGCGCCAGTCTTGTTCATTCTATCCGTTCGGTCTGTCTGTCTGGTTTATTGGTTGAACGAAACTAACCAGATCAACCAGATGAACCAAACAAACGAGACAAACCCAATAACGGTCTTCTTATGCTGTGGGCTAGGCACGGGCCGAGCGTCGGTGGTAGAATCCGCGTTCTTCGCTCGGTGAGCCGGTAGCTCAGTTGGTAGAGCATCGCCCTTTTAAGGCGAGGGTCCTGGGTTCGAGTCCCAGCCGGCTCACCATTACCAATCCACACCTTCCCAGATCAGTCCGGGGCGTGGCGCAATGGGATTTCGTTCGGTCTCAGCGACCTGAGGCCCTGCTCAACGTTGCGCGTGAAGCCAAGGAGCGGATTTCCGCTCACGCCTTGAAGCGCTGATCCTGTTCCAAGGGGAGCCTCCGGTCTTCCAGGGGCTTCCCTTCTTAATCGATCGCTAATTGCAACGGCGTTTGAGAAGAATTACGGACAGTCTAGCGTGGACCGTAACGTGCAGGGCTTACAGAGGGAGTGGTGCCTAACAAGGAACCTTGTCTGAGTTTTTACTCAACATGTGTGTACCGCACCATCATCAGGCCGATACAAGCGCATCCCTGTGTTGTTCGATGTGCTTGAGGACTTTCCCGGGCAGAGCTCTTTCGGCTAGGCGCAGCTCATAACTCTTCTGCAGATTCATCCAGAATTCAGCGGTGGTGTTGAAAAACGTCGCCAGACGTACCGCAGTATCGCCCGTGATGC
>JAQBES010000201.1:0-3150 GCA_032123755.1 Nitrospirota bacterium | reverse complement strand
ACTGCCTACATAGCGGTGGATCGGTGCAAGGGTTGTGCGCTATGTGTGTGGGTGTGCGACACGATGGCAAAAAATAATGCCATTAAGATGGTCATGATCGATCAATTACCGCTGGCTGCCGTTACTGATAACATTCGCTATGAAGAGAAAACCACCGTTGCAGTCCTGTCCGATCCAATGATTGTGGTGGGTAATTAGGGAGGTACGGGAGTGGCAACGACGTCAGATACAAGAGAACGCATCATTGTTCCTGGTCCGGCAGGATTTCATCCGCCATCGGCGGCTCAGTTGGGGGTTGCGCTGCCTGATCCAGGGCAGGGGCTCTACTATGGGTTGCTGGAGGAGAATGAGGACAAGGTCATCGAAGAGATGGCCCGCAAGATGCTGACCTGCCCCAACGCCACGATCTTCCCAGGACCGTTGGTACTCTGGGCCTGGAACGAGCATGCCGTTGAAAAGGCCAAAGCCGTGCTGGAGATCGCCGCCCAGATTCCTGAAGTCATGATCATCCCCATGCCGGACTATCGTCCGAAGTATCCGAAGATCGACCCGGAAGAGGTCATCAATCCAAACCATCCGAACCTCACGATTTGGGGTAATAAGATCGAAGCCTGCGTCTTCATCGGTGTGCATTGCCATTACGCCAACTTGACCTTGAAAATGATTCGTGCCGGGACGAACTGCCTGACGATGGCGATCTGTGCGGAGCAGGGGCATGAAGATGCGATGCTGACGATTCGGGATTCGGACATCATCAAGCTGAAAAAGACCGCGCAGGTCTTCAAGCGGGTGCGTGAAGAAATGGGCATTAAGTTACCGGAGAATGGCGAGAACGTACGGTTTACCGGTACGCAATCGAGAGTTCACGGCGGGAAAACTCACACCAATCCCCTCACCTTCGCGCCGGTTGCGGCGGGCCTTGCCGGCGCGGCTGCCTTTGGCCATTCGGCCGAGCAGATGAAGCGTGAAGGTTAAGTAAGGTCAAAACACGGGCGATATAGCCAAGAGGTGTCATGATGAGCGAAGCACTCGAAGCAGAACAGAAGACAAACCCGCAGGGCGATCCCATCACGAGTGTCGTTGCGCCTACACCGGCCGAGACGACAGGCGCAAGAAAAGACCCCCATGCCGAAGCGAAACGGCAGAAGATAGTCACGCCGGAATACTTGTTCCTCGAAGCCCCGCGGACGAAAGAATTCATTACGGGCAGCGAAGCGGCGAAAGAGGCCGTTCGGCGCTCTAACGTGGACCTGGCCATTGCCTATCCGATCACCCCGCAGAGCGAAACGATGCAGCTCATCGGCGTGCTCTACGGCGAAGGGTACGTGAAAGAGTATTACCGTGGTGAAGAAGAAGTCGGTGTCATGGCAGCGATGGCCGGTGGATCGCGAGCCGGTGTTCGCTGTTTTACGGCGACCGCTGGCCCCGGTACGCTAAGGGGTCTTGAAGGCATCTCGTCATGGCCCGGGCATCGGCTGCCCATTGTTGCCATGTTCACCTGCCGTGTCGTCAACGCCCCGTTGGCCATTCAGCCGGACAACATCGAAGTTGCCTATTTATTGAACTCCGGCATGATCGTCCTCCATGCTGAAAACCAGCAGGATATGTATGATTTCCTCATGGCTGGATTCATAATCAGCGAGAAGAACGATGTGACGCTCCCGGTCGGTGTCTGTTGCGACGGATTTTTCGTGACCCATGCCCGTGGGTACGTCCGGATGCAGGACCGCAGCATGAAGCTTCCCCCGCGTGACGCGTGGCGCGGGGCAGTGCCGGTCCTCGATGCGGAGAATCCTCCCGCCCGTTTGTCCCGCGACGCTCCGGTTCAGAAATCAAACTTCATGGCCTACAATATCCATGCGGTCTGGCAGCAGGAAGTGTGGGCTGCAGTCGAACGGTCTCGCAAGTACATCAATCAGTATATAGGTGGTTTGCTTACAGCTGAAAACGTGGATGATGCCGAGGCGGTCATTATTGCCTCTGGCAGTGCCGCGGCCCAGTCACGGGAAGCCGTTCGCATCTGTGCAGAAAAGGGCATCAAGATCGGCTTGATCAAGGTCCGGTCAATTCGTCCATTTCCGACGCAGGAGTTACGGCAGCTCTGTGGCAAGGCGAAGCTCATCGTTGTTCCGGAGTTCAATTTCGTCGGATGGCTGGCCAAAGAAGTAGCCACGGCGATCTACGGGTATTCTAACGCCAAGATCATCGGCGGCCCGAGGGTATATGGCGGTCAGTCGATGCCGGTGGAGTTGATCGTGGACGAAGTCGAGTCCGGTCTGACCGGGAAGAAGTCGACCAACGTGGCGATGTCCTCAATCATGGGTGGAGCCGTCAATCAGGATGAAGTGGCGCATTTCATGCGCAGTATCTGACGCCCATGCACTGAATAGCAAAGGCCCGATCCTTCGTGGGATCGGGCCTTCTTATTTTCAGCTCGGGGTGCGTTATGCGTGAATGGTTAAACGTTAATCGTTTTGAAGTTCGTCTTGCGTTCAACGAATAACGGTTACCGTTTAACGGTATTCACCCCTGCAGTTCGTCTTGTACCATGTCCTCACTCTCCGGCATGCCATAGGCCACGTATTTGGCATAGGAGAGGTAGATCATCGCGCTATCCCTCATCGCCTTAGAGCCTTGTGACAAGCGGAAGACTTGGTCGGCGTCGTGGGATGGGGCCGCGCCCATCGTCTCCACGTGGCTGTGAAGGAGTTCGGTAAATCGTTCCATCGAGCGTTCCACATCTTTGTAGGCCAATAAAATTGCGTCTGTCATGGTTGTCCTCCCAATCAACATCAGCATACACTATGCCCATGCAACCCTTCAACGAGAAGAGGCCGTCAAGCCTGTCATCGCAAATCATAAAGGTGCTGGCAAAGGTGTCGCCTGAACGGGAACATCAGGGTGGTGGCTTGGCACAAGCGGTCGTGAACCTTTCGCGTCTTTTCACTACAGCACGTGCAACATTGCCACTGCATTACCTGGATGATCCCGCCCACGCTGCCGCCTATCGGGCCTACTTTCTGCCCGTGAACCTCTCCAAAGTTCAAGCTCTGCTGGATGAACTTTCAGAGAACAGCGGTACTGAAACGCCTGGCCATCCAATGACCGTACTTGACCTTGGCTGTGGCCCAGGGACTGGGGCCTTAGCCT
>JAQBES010000200.1:0-10815 GCA_032123755.1 Nitrospirota bacterium | reverse complement strand
GCGCAGATTCCGGCCATCACCATGCAGGCTAGCGTGACGACTCGCAGTATATCCTTCATCGATTTTTCCTTAACCCATAGGTTTCGAAAGATGTATGGTGCGTGAAATCTATTAGCAAAATTGGTGGGACCAATGCAGTACGCGATCATTTTATCGAACGGCCTGAGAACTTGCAAGGAACGGCTGAATGCGCGATCGGAGTTAATTCCCTCGCTCTTATCCAGTCGTCACCGTACCGCGGTGACTGTGTTTTGGACGGGTGAAGAGGCTGGTCATGGTCGTTCGACAGAGGGTGCCGAGTTCTCTTGCGGCAATATTTTCGTATCGATTGCCCCAGTAGGCCAACTCCGCCGAATGGCGCGGAGCAGGATCGTACAAGTCAAGAATCCGCAACTCCGATCCAGCAAGTCTTAATCGGACGCACCGTTCAGGTAGAATCGTGCGTTCCACCCCTTCCGCAACTGGCTGGAGTATGCCTTCGAGGGAGGTCGTCGCGCGCATAAGTTGGGCCTTGATCTGCGCCTCTGTGCATTTCGCCTCCACCATCTTCCGACGGCAATAATCGACCGGGATGAGTACGAACGGAAGCCCACCGAGATCCTGCATTCGCAAGCGAGGGTGGGGAAGCGAATATTTGTATCAGCGACTGGCTCGTTCGCTAAGGAGGGAAGGGCCCTATGACAAAGCAATCCGTGTTGTGGGGATGGGTGGTAGGAATTAGTGTCATGGTGGTCTTGGTTGGCTGTGCGGGAACGGGGCGGATGTCGTCAGGGAAGTCTCTGTACGACCGGCTTGGCGGAAAGTCCTCGATTTCATCGGTTGTTGATCAGTCTGTAGCCAATGTGGCCGCCGATACCAGGATTAATGGCGGGTTTGTAATCACCGATATTCGGAAGCTCAAGGGCCACCTCGTCGATCAAGTCTGTATGGCGACAGGAGGGTCCTGCACCTACAGCGGGCGGGACATGAAGACGACCCATGCCGGGATGAAGATTCCCAATGGGGATTTTGTGGCATTTGTGGAGGACCTGGTGAAAGCGCTGGATATGTTCAAAGTGCGGCGCAGGAAAAGGGAGAGCTCCTAAGTCTTCTTGGGCCAATGAAGAAGGGTATTGTCGAAGCTTCGTAGAGACTATGAAGCGATGAGGGCGAACCGATCTGTCCCCATTCGCTTCTATACGGGAGAGGCTAGATGGTGTGATGGGTGGCGATGAGGAGGGCTCCGAGGTGCCGGAGCCGTTGAAAGTAGGGCCGACAGTCTTCGTCAAGATCATCGGTCAGAGTATCCAGGTCAGCGACACAATCTTCGACGATCCCGAGCCGCTGGGCATCAAGCCCCTCAGGACTATCGAGGAAATACACCACGCATCCGCTGATCACCGTATCCAGCGTCATCAGCGGCCCTTCATGCTGACTTCCCACTTGAGGCCATCGCTCCTCCTTATGGGTTTCCCAGAGGGACAACAGGGCATCTCGATCCATCCTAACGTCCTCTACGATTCCGCGTAGCTCAGCTTTACCCGATCACCCTAGCGCATAGAGTAACGGGACCGCAAGCATACAGAGACCAAGTTTCCAGAATCGGTAGTCGATGTTTTCCAGACCGACACACCAGTCGGTGACCGGCCTACGCCACGAGTGCGTTCCGATCGACAGGAAGGCTCTGTAGGCGTGTATGCCCCCCGTCATCACCATCCAAGCCATTGATAGGGCAGCTCCAGCAAGGCAAAGAACAAAAAGACGCCTCCGATGATCGCAGCAAGCACCCACCGCAATATCGCAGGGGACTGCAGCAGCAACTCGGGGGCCTGCGTGATGCTGTAGCGGGGAGCGAACAGGATGGCTATGCCGTCGGCCAGCCCAATCCCGGCGAGTGTTGCCAAAGCATAGCCCTTCAAACAAGAGACCCCGATAGTACGCAACCCCCGCACTCATGAAGTGTGGAGTTCACGGGTAGAGTCCGCGATGGAAATGAGCTTGGGCGACTTTATCGATCCCGCTCATCAGGGCGGCCATGCGCATGGAAGTCTTTTTGGAGACGGAAAGCTGTAATGTTCGATGGAAGGCGGAGGTCAGAATATCTTGCAGGCGCTCTTGGATGTCAGTAGCCTTCCAGGAAAAGCGCTGCACATTCTGCACCCACTCGAAGTAAGACACGATCACACCACCGGAGTTGGCCAGGATATCTGGAATGATAAAGACCCCCTGGTCCTGGAGAATGTGATCGGCCTCCAGGGTCGTCGGACCGTTCGCCCCTTCGGCGAGAATTCGGCAGTGTAGTTTTGCGGCATTGTGTTCGGTGATCTGCTCGGAGAGCGCGGCTGGGACCAGCACGGTGCAGTCGAGTTGCAGCAATTCGTCGTTGGAGAGCCAGTCTCCCAGCTTGGTGTCACGGAGGGATTGGCCCCTGGTCTTGTAGCGTGTAAGGAGATCCGGAATGTCCAAACCGCTTGAATTGTGGATGCCTCCCTTCCCGTCGCTCACTGCGATAACGCGTGCGCCACATTCCTGCATGATGCGAGCGGTATGGGATCCGACGTTGCCAAACCCCTGTATGGCCACGGTTGTGTTTCGAATGTCGAGTTTGAGGTGATGAAGCGCTTCCATGGTGACGTAGACCACTCCGCGACCGGTGGCTTCCTCACGCCCGAGGCTTCCACCAAGCGATAAGGGCTTTCCTGTGACAACCCCTGGCACCGAATACCCTATTTGCTGACTGTAGGTGTCCATGATCCAGGCCATCACCTGGGCGTCTGTACCGACATCTGGGGCTGGTACGTCATTCTCGGGCCCGATCAACGGGAAGATTTCCGATGTGTAACGCCTGGTCAATCGTTGCAATTCTGATCGCGACAACTGATTTGGGGCGATCGCCACGCCACCCTTGGCTCCGCCATAGGGCAGATCGGCTAACGCGCATTTCCAGGTCATCCACATGGCAAGGGCCGCGACTTCTCCAAGATTCACGCCCGGATGATAGCGAATGCCGCCCTTCGAGGGGCCGCGGGAAGAATCGTGCTGCACACGATAACCTGTATAGACCTCGACCCGGCCGTCATCCATTCGAACAGGCACACTGACAATCAGCGACCGTTGTGGAAGTTTCAGCCGCTCGCGTAAATTGCGATCGAGTTCCATGGCCTCGGCTGCTTGATCAAACTGCGCGACCGCCAGCCGGAAAGTCGGTGTGTTGAGTTCGTGCATTGGGTGTTCCTTTGGTCAGGGTTGCAGTGGGGGCGTCGATGTGAGGTGGTGATCATGGTGCTCCCGCCTCATGATGTCGGGTGAGGGACTCATCCATTGCAGGTTAAATATTTGCGCGAATTCCTGCGCCACCTGTTGCGCGATGACTGAAGACGACACGGCGGACTGCCGGATCTCGGCCATGGATGTAATGTGGCATTGTGCCAGGCCGCAGGGCATGATAAGGGAGAAAGGGGATAGGTCCAGATCGACGTTGAGCGCAAATCCGTGAATCGTGACCCCATGATCGATCCGGACTCCGATCGCGGCAATCTTCGCATCAGCATGATTCCACCGCACCCAGACGCCAGGTTTTTTCTCGAGGCGGTAACCTTCAATCTCCCATCGCGCGAGGGCATGGATCAAGACCTCCTCCAACTTCCGTACATATTGTTTCGGTCCTGAACAATGATCTGACAGCTTGAGGATAGGGTAGCCCACGACCTGTCCCGGTCCATGGTAGGTAATCGAGCCACCCCGATCGACAGACTGGAGACTGGCGCCTGTCCGGCGGAGGACCTCCTCTCCGCAGTCCCAATGTGCTGGTAAGGTGGTGCGGCCTAGGGTATAGACTGGCGAGTGTTCAAGGAGCAACAACACATCCCTTCGTCTCTCTGCAATCCGTTCCTCCTGTAGCTGTTTCTGAAGTGTCCAGGCTTTGGCATAGTGGATCGGTTGTGAAAACTGGACGAGCGTACCTGCTCGTGGGGTTAGCGTCGGAAGAGGCTCACTCCCCTGTCCTCGGAAATCGTGATCTTGGGGTGACAGTTCGGCGTGAATCATAGGACAGCCTTCGGTAGCGAGGGGCGTTGCACCGAGATTGCGGACTGGGCATTCTTTCTCTGAATGGTTAATTGCAGGGTTGGCTGGTCTCCGGACCGTTGAATCGAGTGCCAAAAGTCTCCGAGATTGTAAATCTGATGTTGGCCAACGGCGGTGATGATGTCGCCATTCTGGAGGCCTGCGACGGCAGCCAGCTCCGATGGCTCGACATGAAGAGCCAAGACACCACGGTCGCCTTCCAGACTGAAACTGGCCACGATGCTGGAGGTGATTGTGACAGGCGTGAATACGAGGTCGGGGCGAAGGACCGACCCGCGGACGATCATCGATTGAATATGGGGGTAGATGGCTTCCATCGAAATCGCATAGTTAATGGCTTGAGCGGAGGGGGCGATGGCTATGTTGATGCCAATCACATGGCCAGACAGATCGACGGTCGACCCTCCCTTGAGTGCGAGGGGGTTGCCGATTGCGACGACCGACTCGCCAATTTCAAGCTTCGGAGAAGGGCTTAGCGTGGCGGGAACCAAGTCCGTCGCCGTGATCTTGACGAGGGCCAGGTCGAGTAGGAAGTCACGGGCGACGACACGTACTGGGGTGAGTCGACCGGTTGAGAGCCCCCCCACCAGGCTCTTGATGCCCGCTACCAGGTGATTGTTCGTCAGGATGTATCCGCTATCGTCGAGAATGACGCCGGAACCCGATCCCGATTGGGCTTGCGTGGGAGTTGCCGGCACGTCGCGTGAGGAAATGGTGACGACCGAGGGACGTACTTTCGCCACGACCGCAGGGACCGACAGGGATTTTTCGTGGGAAAGGACCGACCCAATCGGTGGTTCCGCGTAGGCGATTAGCCCGTCAAGTGCAAAGGCGATGACAAGAAGGAGAAGGAATGGAATTGTGAAGAAGCGAAAGAGGAGGGAACTCGTCTGTGTTGTGCGCACACTCGTCATGGGGCCTCATCTACTTGAGTCGGCTCCATTGTCGCACAAGTGCTCGCAGGGTGAAAGTCGTAGAACAGAAAAGGGGCGAGGATCGTCCTCGCCCCTTTCTGCTTCCTGAGTCGTTGGTCTACTGAATGGCAGCAAACATTTCTTTGATCTCGGGAGTCTTCAGTTTCTTAAGCGCTTTCGCTTCGATCTGGCGAATCCGCTCCCTCGTCACCGAGAGGCTCTGCCCCACCTGCTCCAGCGTGCAGGCCTGATCGTGGCCAATACCGAAGCGCAGCCGGATGACGGTTTGTTCTCGGGGCGTGAGCGTACCGAGAATGCGTTCAAGTTGTTGCGACATTTCAGTCCGGTGCACATGGGCATCGGGTGGGATGGCTTGCAGGTCGGGGATCAGTTCCCCGAATTCCGTGCTTCCGTCACCCACCGGCTTCTCCAGGGCGATCGGCTCTTGAAAGGCTTGCACGGTTTCGTGGAGTCGCTCGGGTCTCATTCGTAGCACTTCCGCCACTTCTTCGAGTCGAGCCGGACGGCCCAACTGTTGACCGAGTCGTCTAGTCACGCGGAGGATGCGGTGCGAGGCTTCAGTTTGGTGAACCGGAATGCGAATGGTCCGCGATTGATCCGCCAGCGCACGCGTGATGCCTTGACGGATCCACCAGGTTGCGTAGGTGCTGAACTTGAACCCTTTGCGGTACTGATAGCGCTCGGCCCCTTTCATCAGTCCGATATTTCCTTCTTGCACGAGGTCCAGCAAAGTCAGGCCACGGCCCGTGTAATGTTTTGCAATGTCCACGACGAGCCGCAGGTTGCAGCGCACCAACTCGTCCTTTGCCCGCTCGAGCACGATCCGAGCGGAGCGGAGGGTAGCCAACTCTCCCTTTAGCTGCCTGGCGATGGTAACCGGAAGCTTTTGCTGCCCCGCTCCCTCCTTGATCATCTCGGCGAGACTCTGTTCGGCCTTATCGATCGCCGTGGCGGAGAGTCCGCTCAAACCTCTGACCATCTGGAGTGTGCGTTGTGCCTCGAGCGCAGAGTCCGAACGCTTGAGTCTGGGTAAAAGTCGTAGGGCGTGGCGTAAGGCCTTCCGAATGGTGCTCGTTCCGTAATCGATCTTCTTCGCCATCTCGACTTCTTCTTCTCTGGTCAACAGGGCGCGTTCGCCGAAGGAGTGAAAGTAGAGCGACTCCAACATGAACGGGCCACTGCTGAGGGCGGTGCGAGTCACCGTCTTCACCGGTTCCTCAGGTTGTTCCTCTTCGGATGTATCTCGGCCGATCACATCCAAGAGGTCGCTCGCCCCGGGATCGTCCGCATCAACGTCCTTAGCAATTGTGACAAACTCTTCCGCCTCAGGGGTTGGGAATAGATTCTCTTTCATGTCGTCGCCCCTCCTCTGACTTTCTGGTGTTTTGCTCTGCATGGTCGTGACCCCAACAGACTTCCGTTTTTCTGTTCTATTCTATGAGAGACAGCTATCAGCCAAAGGATTCATTCCTGGCTCTGTGCTGTTGGGCTGTTATGTTATCTCTCTACGCAGCAAATCCTGTGCTGGATTGTTCATGAGAAAGGCGGATCAAGATCCCGAGGAAAAGACAGCACTATTAGAGTGATCTAATGAGGAAACCTGAGAGGGGGTGAGGCAACATTGCTGCAGGTGTGCAGGGGTGGCCATAGAGCAACGGGCCTAATCGCCACATCTACTTCTTGGTCAGCCCTTTCCGAAAGGGGGCGACCGTAGCGATGGGAATGAGGAAAATCGTGGTGGGATTTTTCCCCGCTGCGATTTATATGAGCGTCTGGATATAGGGCAGCTTGGACAGTGCATTGGTTCGGGCATTCGGCCTGAACAAGCTGGGGTTAGTGGCTGCGCGTATCAAAATGGAGTTCGATCTGCTCCCCAAGAAGACACATGGCAGAGGTTAAGAAATCCGATATCGTGGCCGTTTGTCTTGTTGAAAACCTAGCGCAGCACTTCTAGAATGAAGCTCCGATGTCACATTTTCAACAAGGCGAGCGTATCCATCTGGTCGACAAGAAAGGGCGGCAGTATGCCCTGACCCTGAAGGCCGGAGATCTCTACCAACTGAGCGGTCACAAAATTCTCCACGACGACCTCATCGGAAAGCCAGATGGTTCCCTAGTCATGCTCTCCGGTAACAAGACGATGTTGGCACTGAAGCCCACGTTTGGCGACTATGTGCTAAAGATGCCGCGCGGCGCGCAGGTGTTGTATCCGAAAGATCTTGCGCTCATTCCCATGTGGGCGGATGTTTATCCTGGCGCGCGCGTGTTCGAAGCGGGGACAGGTTCCGGGGCGTTGACAATGGCCCTCTTGCGTGCAGTGGGTCCACGTGGATTGGTGGTGACCTACGAAGCCCGTGAGGATTTCGCGCGGACGGCGATGACGAACATTGAACGCTATCTGGGCCCGATGCCGAATCTCATCCCGCTTCGTCGGAATGCGTATGAGGGGATCAGTCTGCTCGACGATGCGCGACCATTTGATCGCCTCGTCCTTGATCTTCCGGAGCCCTGGCAGGTGGTACCGCATGCCGCACAGGTCCTTCGTTCTGGCGGCATGTATTTGAGCTTTGTTCCTACCGTCCCTCAAGTGGTACAGACGGTGGAGGCCCTTGAGCGAGCGACGGTCTTTGGTATGGTCGAAACATTTGAAACGCTGTTGAGGACCTGGTCCATTCTGGGACGCAGCGTACGGCCGGATCATCGAATGGTCGCCCATTCAGGCTTCATTACGGTGGCCAGGAAAATTGAATCTGGCTTGTGGCCCGCAGCTCAAGCTGTTGAGTCTGTGGGGGAGGCCACTGGTGCTCACGAAGAGCGGGAGGATCGCGCGCGATGAATCGGTTACATGGAAAGGTCGCAGTCGTCACAGGAGGCAACGCGGGTATTGGAGAAGCGATCGCGAAAGCCTTTGCGCGCGAGGGGGCATCGGTCGTGATCACAGGGAGACGCCAAGGGGAGCTGGACCGGGTCGTGAATGATATTGTGAAGGAGCAGGGCAAGGCCTTCGCCGTTGTCGGATCGGTCACAGATGAACCCCATGTCCTGGAGGCAGTGCGTCGGACTTTGCAGCAATTCGGGCGTCTCGATATCCTCGTCAACAATGCTGGAGTAGGGGACTTCGGGAAGCGCCTGCATGAGATCGATGATGCGACTTGGGCGCACGTTCTCGACGTAAACCTGACCGGGGTGTTTCGCATGACGCGAGCCGTCCTTCCGCAGATGTTGAAGCAGGGGAAGGGAGCGATCGTCAATATCTCTTCCATCGCGAGCCTGGTTGGAATTCCCACATTGTCGGCCTATGCCGCTTCCAAGGGGGCGCTCGATGCCTTGACCAGAGCCCTCGCGATCGACTACGCCAAAGAAGGCGTTCGCTGCAACGTGGTGAATCCAGGACTTATCGATACGCCAATGGCCGCTCCACTGATGAGCAATCCCGAACAACTGGACCCCATTCTGTCGCACTATCCTATCCGTCGAGCCGGGAAACCAGAAGAGGTGGCCAACATGGTTCTCTATCTGGCCTCCGACGAAGCAGCCTGGGTCACAGGCGGGACCTTCCCTATCGATGGAGGGATGACCGTCTCGTGAGCAGGCAGCCACTGCGAATGGTGAATATCACATTCGCGGCGATGGGGGCTCGTCAGTTGGCCTAAAGACGAAACAGCAGTCGCGACTTCTCAGACCTATGAAAATCAATGCACATACTCAGTTCTGTGGCGTAATTGGCAATCCAGTCGAGCATTCGCTTTCACCCGCGATTCACAATGCCGCGTTTCAGAAACTCGGGCTGAACTTCGTGTATCTGGCTTTCCACGTGGAAGCGATCGGCGATGCGATCAAGGGTCTTCGCGCTCTGGGGAACTTTCGCGGCGCTAGCGTGACCATTCCCTACAAGGTGGCAGCCGTTCCGTTTCTTGATTCTGTCGAGCCGACCGCACGTCTCATTGGCGCGATTAATACCATTGTGGCTGCGGGCGGGATCCTCACAGGGTATAACACCGATGCGACTGGCGCATTATGTGCGCTTCGTGAAGCCGGTGTCGTCATGAAAGGGCGGCAGGTGGTCATGCTCGGGTCCGGAGGCGCTGCTCGCGCCATTGCCTTCGCGCTCGGGGCTGAGGCTGAGATTGCTCGCTTGACCATATTAGGAATTGACGAGCGGGAACGTATCGCCTTGGCCCGGGATCTCCAATTGAAGACGGAATTGACAGTGCAGGAGACGCCTCTTGATGAGGGGTTGCTGCGAAAGGTGCTGCCGGACACTCATGTGCTGATCCATTGCACTCCGATGGGTATGTTGCCCAACGTGCACGAAACCGCTGTGCCGGCGATGGTGCTTCATTCGGAACTGACAGTGATGGATATCGTCTATAACCCTCGGGAGACCCGATTGCTGAAGGATGCGAAGGCGGCGGGCTGTCGCACGATTTCGGGGCTCGAGATGTTTCTTCATCAAGCCGCGGCTCAGTTCGAGCTCTGGACTAATCAGGCGGCACCTTTCGATGTTATGCGTGCCGCCCTGGAATCCCGCTTTTCATGAACATCGTGCTGATCGGCTATCGGGGGACGGGCAAGAGCACGGTGGGCAGGTTGCTTGCCGCGCGATTGGGACGAGAACTCGTGTCAACGGATGCGGAGATCGTCAAGCGTACGAAACGTGCGATTCCGGAGATCGTTGCCCAGGAGGGATGGGAATACTTTCGCAATCTGGAGTCCGGTATCTGCAGGGAACTTGCTAGCCGTGACCAACTCGTGATCGATACCGGAGGTGGGGTTATACTTCGCGCGCAGAATGTCGAGGCGTTGAAGAAGACCGGCACCGTGTTTTGGCTGACGGCCTCCGTTGAGACGATTGCGAAACGAATCGGCGGTGACAAGCAGCGCCCCTCGTTGACGGGGACCAAGTCATTCGTCGATGAGATTCAAGACGTATTGCAGGAGCGGACGCCGAAATATCAAGCAGCCGCCGATCACATCATCAGGACCGACGATCGATCGATTAATCAGTTGGTTGAGACGCTACTCACGCTGGCGTGAGGGCGTTTGATCATTGTCTCTGTCATGTCAGGACGAGGCTGTGCCGTCTGCTCGCCCTTGACAAGGTCTCCTTCGAAGTGCTTGAACTAGCCGAGCGCGCCCGTAGCTCAATTGGATAGAGCATCGGACTTCGGATCCGAGGGTTGGGGGTTCAAGTCCCTCCGGGCGCACCACTCCATCATGAGAGGCCTCAGGATGGAATCATTGAAGTATCAGTAGCTTGCAACTGATCTACCTGGCCCTTTCGAGCGGGTCATCCCCCCACCAAAGCTGCATAGATTTCTCGTATCTCGAGCAGTACCCTTACAACAAGAAGCAGGATCCATGGGGTGTCTGAATGGTGCTATGCTATAGGCAAGATCGTGTGAGACTTTCTATCGGGAGGTTTGTAGATCAGGGGCATGGCAGGCCTGGATGAGGCATTGTCCCAGTTGTGGACGTTGTTTGACGAAGCAGGACCCCACGGCACCCTGGGTCTGTTCTTGCGGATGACTGAGTGGATAAGAGTACAGTCACCAAGAGGAGGGGCTTATCATGAATCATGTAGTCCTCCATGACGTTCGGGCTGGTTTTTTCCTGATGGTGGGCTTGGCCATGCTGGCATTCATTTGTGCTGTGGCCGCATTGAGTACCGTGATGCGGCCAGCTCGGTGGGCCGATCGTAAGCCGGCTCAATTCTAAACTGTATCCTCTTTGATCCACTCGTTCGCGGTTGGTAGCAGAGGGATATCAACTCCCTCATCTACCGCGTCTATCCTTCGAGAGCCACCTCCAACAG
>JAQBES010000199.1:0-6226 GCA_032123755.1 Nitrospirota bacterium | reverse complement strand
CCTTCGCGCCATCGACCTCCATAAAGCTCGCAGGGGGGTTGCCGTCGTAGAAAATCTCAGAATAGGCTGCGTCGTGGCAGACGATGACCTGGTTCTCTTGGGCAAAGTCCACCACTCGCTTAAAATAGTCTTTGCTCATGATGACCGATGTTGGGTTGTTTGGCGAATTCAGGAACATCAGCTTCGCTTTTTTCGCCACGTCTTTTGGGATGGCATTCAGATCAGGCAGAAACCCGTTCTGCTTCGTGAGTGGCATGAGGTGTGAGACGCCTCCGGCGAAGCTGGTCCCGACGGGGTAGACTGGATAGCCGGGGCTCGGGACGAGCACGGTATCGCCCGGATTGACGAATGCGAGCGGGATATGACCGATGCCTTCCTTTGAGCCGATCAACGTCAGGACTTCACTCGAAGGGTCGAGCGTCACATTGAATCGCCGCTTGTACCAGCCGGCGACGGATTTCCGGAACGACAGCATGCCCTCATACGAAGGATACTGGTGGTGCTTCGGATCTTTGGCCGCCTGGCCGAGGCTCTCAATGATCGGCGCTGGTGTCGGCAAGTCGGGGTCGCCGATACCAAGATTGATGATGTCGACGCCCTTGGCAATTGCGGCCTGCTTCATCGTGTCGATGGCAGCGAACAGGTACGGAGGCAGGGTCTTGATTCGTGTGGCAAGTTCGATGGGGAAACCAGACATATCCGATGTTCTCCTTTGTTCAATCAAATAGTCATCACGCCGGCAGGCTATCAAGTCATGAGAGTTCCGGCAGACGGTCGCCTTTTCGACATTCGAACGTATTGCAAGGGGGTTAAGACTACTTCAGGAGCGAGGCGGTAATCAACGATGAGAAACGAGCAGATGGTCAATGAGACGATCCGCGATCCGATGGAGTTGCGGCAGATGAGGGAGGGCTGTTGTTTTTACCTGTTGCGCGCTCAAGCGTGCTTTCGTGAGATCCGGCGCACATTCTCGGCATAACGATTCGATGCCATTCTCTTCCATTTCCAAATGAAACAGAAGCCCGTACGCGCGAGCGCCATAACGGAATGCTTGCAGGGGAGCGATGTCGGAGCCGGCCAAGGGCACAGAGTCTTTGGGGAGGTCGAACACTTCGCCGTGCCATTCGAAGACTTCGAATGACTCCGGCAGCATGCTGAAAACAGGGTCCTGTTTCGCCTCAGCCGTCAGCCTGACCGGCGTCATGCCGATTTCCAAGGCCTTACCAGAACGTACAGTGGCACCCAAGGCCTTCGCCATGAACTGGCTGCCGAGACACACACCAATAACAGGCTTGTCGGCCAGGATCGCGGATCGAATGAATTCCGTCTCTTCGGCAATCCAGGAATCAGTATCGTTCACCGACATCGGCCCGCCCATGACGATCAGGAGATCGTCCGCGTCTTTGGGGAGCCCGTCTTGCGGCACGAGATACCGTCCCAGGCTCACGCCGCGCTCAGTCAGCGCAGTCGCGAAGGCTCCGGGCCCTTCAAAGGGAACATGTTTCAGACAGACTGCGCGCATACAAAGAACTTGCGTGATAACAATGAATAATACCTATTCGCCCCAGGTAGTCCTTCTAGGCCGAAACATACACGGTCACAGTATTGACAGCAAGAACTGTCTGTAGAAAAATCTCAAAGAGCCGTTCCCAACAACGATTAGAAGTTGGGTGATGACAAGACGAGCGGGAATGAAAATGGCTCCAGGAGTGGTCCTGACCAAGAGCAATGGCATTCATCATGTTCTCCATGATTCTGTGTAGTGTCGCGCTTCCGCTGTTGCTAAGCGATCGTCGCACTGACGGTCTCGGAGTAACTCCTCATGTCTCGACCTGGGAAATGTGTGGGGGGGTAAAGTCTGAAACAAAAAGTTCCCGACCTGGGTGCGATGTGCGGTCCATCCGCGTTCGCCAAGCTCATGCGAGGCAAAGGGTATCAGGTGACGGCAATGAGGTCTCGACGCCCAATGGGCAAGTGGTTGAGGTGAAGGTGCCGGAATGAAAACGAGCCTTGATGTTTGTCCCGTTAGAAGTGTGCCAGGAATCAGGAAGAGAATACGGTTCAGGCTTCGATCTGTTCTGCCTCCTTAAAAAATGTCGAAGGTCGTGATGGACGCCTGCGCCCGTCTGGACTTATAGTGGTAAGCTGTGAAGAAGCGATGTCGGTCCGCTGGAGACCCAATGGCCCGTTAGACGGAGGACAAATGTCATTCCCGACTGACCAACAACAGATCCAGCTTGAGCTGGAAGGGTTGAAACGAACGCTGGAGTGGACGGAGATTCAGCGAGAGCAGCTCTTGGATCGCTTGGATCTGCTTCGGCTCGACAACGCCCGTCTCCAGGATCGCGTGGAGGAGTTGGTGCGTCAGGTGGAAGGGCTGAAGCAGCAACAGCCGTTGTTTTAGCAGGATGTTGAAAAAGTTCGCCAGCTTCGTTCTCGGCTCATCGAAATCCTCAACGTACCCAGAGGGTACGCCTCCGGTTTCGATTCACCTGCGGCCTTGCTGGACGGCCTTTTTGAACATCCTGCGGGGAGGTGGAGTCCTTCTCTTGTTCAAGACGTACAGGCCATCGAAGTTGCACTGAGTTGAAATGGTTTATCCACAGCTTCCTAGGATCGTTCTGAGCCCGCGAGCATTCGTGCTATGAAATATCAGGTTGTGAACATCGAAGATGTGCGCTGGCTGCTGGGCCATACCGGCGGGTTTCGCAGTGGCTATGTGACCGATGTGCAGGTGTCGAAGCGTCGGCTGTTGGATGAAGCGTCGGGCCGAGAGGTGCTGGCGGGGACCACGGTCACGGTCGTGATCCGCTATCGTATTCGCCAGATGGCTCGTGTGGCGAAACTCACGATGACCGGCGTGACGGACTTCTCGATGTTTGAACAGGAAGGGGCTGATTGCTCGACGCTGGGAGTTATCCAAGCGGAGTTGACCGACGGGAAACTCCGTTTCTGGTTCGATCCGCAGGGCGAACTCTATGTGGTGTGCGAGGAAGCGCAGTTGGAGGAAGTGGCAGCGCCGAGCCTCGAACCCTTGTCGCTGGAGCAGGTGGCTCAATGGACGTTTCAAAGTGGGATGCCGGACTGGCCATCGGTAACATGGCTCTTGGCGGAACTGGATGTAGCTGGTGTTCCCTGTACCTGGCGAGCCACTGCTTTGTCTCCTGGGAGTCACTCTGCCATTCAGTGGGAAGGAGATCTCCTCCCGGCGTCGATGCAGGGAGCAGGGGATGCCACAGGGGTTCACTGTATGCTGTACGGGCCGCTCGATGGGCCTGGATTTGGAGTGGTGTTGCGGGTCCGTGGGCTGCAGGATCGCCGAACCGGTCAGGTGCTTTCGCTCCTGGCGGATCTGATCGTGCAACGGTTCTCCGGTCAGTGCCTGGTGGGCAATACGATCATTCCCGGCGGGGAATGGCAGAATTGGAAGTCATTCGGGCAGCCCCGCGGGGCTGACGGGTAGTGCAAGGGGGCGTGGCGGAAGCAGGAGGACGAGCCGGATGCCGGCCCAATCCTTGTGACTACTTTACTTGCCCACCCTGGGGCTGCCAGGACGGCTTTTTCGCCCAAGGACGCGCCTTTGCCTTTTCCCATGCGGTGTGCTCGACACCCGTGAAACATGAGAACAGGCTAGGTGCGCTGATTTGTTTGGTATGTTTCGTGTATTTGGTTGGACTAGACTAATGAGAGAAATCAAATAAGCCACACATGAAGTGGATGGCCTTTTCGAGCAGCCTGCTAGACCAGCGCCTGGCCGGGAGCGTGTTCCGTTAAATGTGTGCCGTTGATATGTGCGTAGGCCGCGGCGCCGTTTCCGTTTTTCACGCCATTGATGTGTGTCTTGCCGTTCACGTTCTTCTCGTTTACACATTCCACCAAGGCCCAGAGCCGCAACGGATTCACATTCTGCCTCCTGGCGACGTGTAGCGGCGTCCCTTCCAGCACAGTCTGGAGTGCCAGGTCTGTCCTCCACCCTAAATGCTTTGTGAAAGGGGAAATCACTTTTTCCATGGCGGCGACGAGCTTATTGTCGTTGCTGAAGTGATTCAGCATGATGATCCGTCCACCGGGTCGGCAGACGCGAATCATTTCGTTGACCACCAGGCGGTAGTCGGGGACAGCGGTGACGACATAGGCCGCGACGACTGTGTCAAAGCTATCGTCTGCGAACTCCATCGCGCCGGCATCCATGCGGTGCAATTGCACGTGGTCCATCCGGTGTTCCGCCGCTCGCTCCTTCGCTTTGTTCAGCATACCTTCTGAAAAATCGATACCGACGATCTGGCAATGGCGAGGGTACATCGGCAGGGCCAACCCGGTCCCGATTCCCACTTCGAGGATTTTCTCATTAGGCTGGACGTTCAAATTTCGGATTACCGACTGTCGCCCTTCGTGAAACACTTTTCCGAAAACCCGATCGTAGATCTTGGCGTAAGACGTATAAACACGCTCGATCTTCGCTAAATCCATAGCACCTCCGACTCCACATTAATTAAAGGCGACTTGCGCTCCTCGACCTGCAAGGGATAAGCCGATTGCCGCAACTACAAAGTGGGAAAAATTTGTGCGGCGGAGCACCTGAGTGGAGCGAGGGACCCGCCTGAATAACACTCGGGGCTACTCTAGCCAACTCGCATCGATGAGTCAACAGATTATCTCGATCCCATCACTTGATTCACGCGCGGCCCCTATGGGATAGGTACAAACATGATCTTTGCTGGCTTCTTCGCCGGTGCATTGTGTCTTGGCCTCATTCTCGGAGACTGGCTCTACTTCGTGCGCCTTACGCCGGATGCGAGTCGATACGGATGCGGAATTGCCCGCACGCACGATCGATTTACGCATACGACCATGAAGCAGCTGGCCAGCCGATTTGATGCCGGCGGTATCTTGACTTTGCCGCATGGAACCGCCCGGTTTTACCAGGATCTGAACCAGATTGCGATTCGCCAGAAATACCGGTTGTCCGCCATAGGTTTCCGAACATTGTGGCCGTTAAAAGGGTTGATCTCCCTGTCTCAGGAAGGCGATGCACTCGCGGTGCTCTGCCGAAAGCTCACTCCCTGGTCCTCGGCTCTTCTCACCGGCATCTGGTTTGCCGTGGTGGTCGTGGGTATGGTGGGGGCCATAATCGCCTTGTTTGTCGAGGGAGAAATGGCGGCACTCGGTGGAGTGGTGTTGGCGTTCGGGATTGTAGGGTTGGGACTTGTTTTTTTAGTGTCCGGAGCCATTACGGTTGTGTTTGCGTATCGGCTTGAGAACGCCCGGCTTACGACGGTCTATCAAGAACTTCGGGAGGTTCTCGAAGGAGCTAGATTGCCGTCCTGAGACAAGCCTGGTCCATCTGGTTAGTCTCATGCAACCAAACAAACCAGACAGACCGAACAGGCAAGACAGACCAGATAGACCAAAAGAACAAGATTAGGAGAGATACAGACTCAGGAACTGATCGTATTCGGCGGGGAGATTTAAGCTGGAGCGGTTGCGGGCGAGACCCGCAATGATGCCGCGATGTTTCTTGCTGAGCCCGGATGATTCAAAGGCCTGACGAAAGTGCTGCCACCGCGCGGTAGCGTCGGTGGCCAGACGCGCGCGCGCTAACGGCGGCAACGCGTGGACCGAGGTCGTGAGGAAACGAAGAGCCTTCTCGACGCTCTCATAGGGCGGCGCCAGCTTGAGCTGGGCGTAGAACGTTTCGAGGTGATGACGGAACTCCTCTCGAAGCGCCAGGGTATGATCGGTTGCAGGGTCCGTCGGGTTAGACATGGTGGACAGGATGGATGATACGGGATACACCGTGGTTGTGACAACAGACTAACAGGATGCGGATAAACTATCGTGGCACGGTGAAAATTCAAGGGTCCGTCCGACTAGAACAATCCCGGTCTGTCTGGTTATCTGGTCCATCTGGTCTCTTTGGTTCATCTGGTTGATCTGGTCTATCTGGTTAGTCTGGTTCAATCAAATAGACGAGACAGATCAGACAGACCAAGCAGACCAAATGAACAACCAAGGCTGGCGAACTTTTTCCGCAGCCTGCTAGAGTTGTCTGTGCATTTTATCCATATTTCAGGGGAGGGTATTATGAAACGTATACAGCGATATATTCTCGGGCTCGTTGCCGTGCTCGCTTTGGCTGGTTGTTCGTCTCACCATCATCATGGGATGGCCGGTGAAGGGATAGGGGATGCCTACTGGCAGAAGGGGCAGCAGGACATGGCATCAT
>JAQBES010000198.1:0-6754 GCA_032123755.1 Nitrospirota bacterium | reverse complement strand
GCTACATAAACCGGACAAGTTAACTTGCTATCTACAGTCGTAATATTCGGTACGGTTGAGCGATGGGAACAAGGGCGGAGAAAACCGGCGGCTGAAAGACTTGAAGGCCCCACAGGCTTCTTGGCCTGCGGTTTATTAGTTTGCTGGTCTTGAAAACCGCTTGAGGACGCAAGAGGCTAGAGGGTTGTGCTACCACTCGGCTACTGACATGCATGATGTTGAACTGGTTACGCCATAGCAGTCATTTCTGTCCACAAATCCTGTAGGAATTCTGGTCCTTAAACCCCTGAAGATTCAGTCCGCCAGATCCAGTATTCCGCTGTCCTTAAATCAGATGGTTATGGGACAGCATGCTCGGTGCCGGCGGTAGGCACGAACACGATCAATAATTATCAGCGCCCGTAGTCGGCGTCAGGCAACCGCACTTTCCTTTCGCTGGATGGGGATACTGTAATAGGGTTCAAAGACTCCAAGGCCTCGGTCAAGCTCCAGGGTCTCCTCATAGCCGCGGGCGGTGGGAGTCAGCACTTTTCGAGCGGCCACAGCGGACAGGTGGTGTGGCACGCGATCCGCAAACATGAGCCGCCTCTCCTCAATGACGATGTGAAATTCGTGGATCATTCCGCCATCCGTGTATGCGCGGCTCACCAGTGCACCAGTCTCCTCGTCCGGACCGAGGATAATAAAGGCCTGATGCCGATCCCGCGAGCCATTCGTCCGTCGATACGTTGCGGCCATCCGAAGACTCAAGAAGCGTCCGCCAGCCTCCCAACATCCGACGACCTCCTTTTGGATGGACCGTTGCTCCAGAGGCAACTCCACCGTGCCTTCGAAATGTCCCAACAGGAACCGGACGGATTCGAGCGCGGCACTGGGCTTTTCCGGTTGATGGATTGGATCGAACCGGAACGGCTGCGCCGTCCCGGCATCGACGAGCAAGGTCTTCGCATCAGTCGCTCGTTGAGCAAAATTCAACACCGCTTTCCATTCCCGACGGTGGACAAACTGGGCAAACAGTTCACAGCCGTGACCCACACGCAGCAATGCCACCGGCGCTTGCTTGCAGGGCCCTTGGCAAGCCGTGGGTGAAATCCGACAGCCGATACGTTCAGCCTCATACTGCAATGCGTGGGCGGTGGCCTCGAACCTTCTCCGTTGCTGACACGGCTCCCCGTCACAGAGAAAGAAGTGGGCGTCCCCTTGCGCAAAGTGCCGTTTTGCACGCTCCAACGAGGCATCAAATTCCATCGAGGTGTGCGCGATCGCGTTGGACTCGACATCACGCCGAAGATCCGCAACCGTCTCGTCCGTACAGATACCCAGACTACTGACGACTAGTGCAAGGGTGAGACGATCGAGCGACGATGTGTCGGATTGACTTACCGATTGCTCTGACATACAGCCTCCTTCTGAACTCGGAGATTGCTGGTACGACCTGCCCGATGGCATCGCGTAGAGTCACATCGGCCTGATTAGATGAAAATAATGAAGCTGGTCGTCACTGAGGACTGCCAGGAAGTCGTTCGCCGTCATCGAATGTTTGCGATGACAAGACACAGGTCGATCTACTTGTTCGCTTCGCCTGGAGTCATCTGCAGTTCCAGCTCACCTGGCTTCAGAATTCCGCATTGTTCGAGTATGGCAAGCAATGCCATGGTATAGCGCTCGTAGTAGTCCCACCTGGCTTTCCCATCACAGGCAGCTTGTTCCCACGCCGCGATGTTATTAATCAGGTTGTGTCTGAAGTCTTCCCACTCGAAATGGCCCTGTTTGGACAACGCCAGTGCCATACCGAACACCGTACGTTGCCATTCTTCGCGAAAGAACAACTTTCCCTCACTGCGCGGTGGCGAGTCCGGTTGCCCGAGCATCTGCGTCGCGGCATACTCTTCGAATCGTGTATACATCAAATGCCTTCTTTGGCTGGAGGAGCAGGCACCAGTGCGACGCCCATCATGGCTTCCGGTGTGACTAACGCCGCAAGTTGTGCTTCACTCAGATGTTCAGAGTTCGCCGGCCGTTCAGGAATGACAAACCAGCGGATCTGCGCGCTGCTATCCCAGACCCTCACTTCCTTCTCTGCCGGAATCGGCACCCCGAACTCACGCAGCACGGCGTGCGGTTCACGCACACCGCGCGAGCGGAACACCGGATCTTTGTACCAATAGGGGGGGAGGCCCAACACCGGCCACGGATAGCACGAGCAGAGAGTACAGATGATCAAGTTGTGCACAGACTCGCTGTTGGCCACGGCCTTCATATGCTCGCCTTCTGCGCCAGTCATGCCCGGGAATTGAAGTTCAGCGATGGCCTTCGGCGTATCCTCCAGCAAGCGACGTTTGTATGCTGGGTCAACCCACGCTCGCGCCACGATCCTGGCGCCGTTAAACGGACCGGCAACGGTTTCGAAATGCTGTAGCACTGCATCGACGGAATCGCTGCCCAGCACGCCCTTTTTAATGAGCAGGGCCTCCAATGCGCGCACTTTGGCTGCACTGGCGGCCTCGCGGCTCTCCTCGTAATCAAAAAGTGCGGCCATGAGCGGTCCCTCACGTGAAGTTAGTGATCAGGCTTCAAATAGGCTTCGAACAGGTCGGCATAAATGATGGTATTCGGTTCGCTCTTGTCTGCTCCCCAAATGTCCGATGCGTGAAACGACACACAATAGACATGCTGCGGCCCGGCCAGACCGTCCGGTCCCGTCGACACAAAGTATTCGAACGCGCCTGGATACACTTCGGTGATGGTGCCCTTCTTATTGCGTAAAAAGCCTGGCAGTCGGGTGTGATCGGCGGCTTCTGGATCGGCGACGTAGACTGTCTCGCCGACGGTAAAGTGAGCCGGAGTAACGGGTGTCCGCAGACCAGAGTCGCCATGATGGAGGTATCGAACCACCTGTTCCTTGAGTGGCGGGTTGGGCCGCTCCGGTAGGGGCGCGTCGGGATTCGCCCGGTAGTGCTCGGTCAATGTGGCCAACTCTTCGGCGGCCACATAGCCGCGATCGACAAAAAATTGACTGATCCCCATCAGCCATTTTTCGTAATAGCGATATTTGAAGTATTCGAACGGCTGCATGCCTTCTGCGCCCGTCCGTAGCGAGGCCCACGTCCAGGTCTCCTTGAAGGTTGTCGGCACTTGGGAGAGGGGATATTTCGGCAGGGACTTATCCAAATGGGTGCTTTCGGCCATCATCACTGTATGAATGCCAAAGATGCGTTTTTCCCACTCCGCCATGAACACCTTTTTATCAAAAAAATTGACTGGTCCAAGATTTTCCAGGCCGCCGAGGTAATGTTGGAGTCTCACGATACCCTCTGATTACAAGACCGGTTGGGCCACGGGGCGATGAGCAATGTGATACACGCAATCGAGAAAACCGTGTTGGAGGCCCGCGCGATCGAGATGGCGGCCAATGAACACGAATCGGCTCTGGCGCGTCTCAGCGGATTGCCAGGGTCGGCCTGGTTTTGCGTCCAACAGCATGTGCACGCTGTGAAAATAGAACTGCCGAGCCTCGCCAGAGAAATTCAGCACCCCTTTCATGCGCATGAGGTGTTGGCCCTGCTGCTGAACCAGCTGATTGACCCAGCGATTAAAGCGATCCGGGTCAAGCGCATGGTTGGTCTCAACGGCGCAGGAGGTAATGGAATTGTCGTGTTCATGGTCATGCTCGTCTTGCAGAATGCCGGGTTCGATCGCCAGCACATGGGGCAACGAAAACCGGGACACGCCGAGCAGGGCATCGGGCGCCACTTCCGAGTTCGTGGTGCGAATGATGGCCGCGACTGGATTGATGGCTCGCAGATCCCGTTCCAGCGGCACGAGTGCATCAGGTGCCAGCAGATCGACCTTATTCAGCACAATCAGATCGGCGAAGGCGATCTGTTCACGGGCAATGGGGTCGTCGATCTGACGTTGGAAATTGGCGGCGTCGACCAATGCCACGACAGATTCCAGTTCGACGCGGGTCAACAGGTCAGTGTCGGCCAGAAATGTCTGCAAGACCGGCGCAGGATCAGCTAGCCCTGAGGTTTCAATGATCAGGCGATCGAGTTTGAGATCAGGGCGTTCCAAGAGGAGCTTCACGCCTGCCACTAGGTCGGTGCGCACGGTACAGCAGATGCAGCCGTTGCGGATCTCGATCAGCGCTTCTTCGTCGGCGACAATGAGATCGCCGTCGATCCCGACCTCCCCAAATTCATTGACGATCACACCGATGTTGGCACCGGTATGGTGCGTAAGGACATGATTGACGAGCGTGGTCTTGCCAGCGCCGAGAAACCCCGAGATAACGGTCACAGGTATTTTCTTTAACCACATGGGAGGCTGACTCAAAAATCAATGGTTCAAGTTGTTGGAAAAAACACAAATATTTTGTAATAGACGAGCCATGACTGTCAACCTGTTGCAGGCTCGGCAGAGCCACTTCTGACATGAGCCCACTTAGTGGCGTTGTCCATTACATGCAGAAACTTCCCCAGTCATGCAAGACTGTTTGTGGTATCCCGAAGTATGCGATGGGAGGTCCTATTCCAGAAGATCAGGAGAAGGAAGCACGTCAGATGATTACAAGCCTGCATTCTCGAGGCCCGCGGTAGGCGCGAACATCACTCATGGTCTCACTCTATCCCACTGATCACCTTTTTAAGGCGAGGCCCATTTGATTAGCGGGATTGTTTCAGGAATACCCAAATCAGAGCACAGAGTCTACGGAGCGCCACCGCACCGCGATCAGGGACACAGGTTGCCCCTCCGCGGGTCATCTGCGAATTGCGCGTGCTGAATGGGAAAATCCACATGTGAATTGTGTCTGTGCTGTGAGTGTGCCTGTGGGAGGCGCACACGAGGAAACGCGTGAGCAGCCGGATTGGTCCTCACCTTCACAGCTCGAAAAGACCAGACTTCTCACCCGCCCGCCCTACCGACCGATACGCGGTACTCACTGGGGTACACGGGGGTCAACGAGACTTTTCCCGTCCGGCTGAGACGGTCCACTGACAAGAAGACTTGCCCCCACTCGAAGCCCGTCAGCAGGGTGAGACCTTCTATTGTTTGTGCCCCTTCCCGCCTCAGCAGCAGAAGCATTGTTCGATCGACTGATGGTGAACTGGAAGGCTGTGTGATTGTGGGCTTCATGGTCTTCCTCCGTAGCAACAAGGTGAGCAGCAGCATGGCAGGTACTTGAACGTATTTATCCGTTCCCCGCCTGGTCTGCTGTGGCGGCCGCGATTGATCTGGGCGATCCGAGATCCCGCAACAGCAACCCTGTAGTAGTTCCCCTCTTTTCGCGTATCACGAGAGATGCTGTGGGGGTCGTGTGCGTTTCTCCTCATTCGACAGTCTGATTGCATACGTCCCCTTGCCCCTCGTCGTTACCTGCACCTGCCCGGTTCGGCTCAACCGAGCCACTTCACGCAAACCCTGGTCCCAGGTGAGCTCTGGTACGCTCAGCACCAACTCATCGAGCTGGCAACCAGGAGCACAGTGCACCGCGTCGAGGATCCGGTCAGCAACAGTCCCTAGCTGTGACATGGCGATCCCTCTCTTCTACGTATCTGAGTGTCCCAACCCTCCCCCTTGGCTGAGACCATTCCTCTCACCCACCCCTCCCCAGAAACGGGAAAGGATGGGCCAGAGGACAGCCCTTCCCGCTGGCGCGCACAGGGCGCTACTGCTTGGGCATGCGAGTCGGCTTAGTGACCGGCGGCTTAATCTTGATGTTCGGCCCTTCCACCGTCGGCAGTTGACCGGCTCCCTGCGGTTTCAGCAGCCTGGCATTATTGGGATCCACCAGCTTCTGACCCGTGTGCGCATCCTCTGACACGGCGGCGCGGCTGAGGGATTGCTCCACGGTCAGATTTTTTTGCCCGGTATCGTTGGCATGCTCTCCGCGCGATGGATATCCGGGATGCTCGGGCAGCGTCGCCGGATTCGCGGCGGCGAGAGCGGCACTTCCTACCAACACGAGCCCTGTCATCACGATGGTGGAGAATTTCATGGCCTGCTCTCCTTTCATTGAAGACACCACCACATTCTCGGCCAGGGATGATCCCGATACCGAACTGGAACGTCTTCCCTGTCAGAGTTGCGACTCGCTGAAGCAAGAGCCGGCAGTCGTGATGTGCGACATCCAACGAATGCCGCGCTTCAGAAAGAGGCTGGCGTAGGAGCTGCGGGGACCGTGGGATCCATCGCGCGAGGGAGAATGCAGGGCGCGTAGGAGAAAGCGGTCGAGGTAACTGGTACGTCAGGATTGGAGGGTACGCGGATACGGTGAGTCCCGTCAAGATGCGAGAGTTCCGTAGGAATTACTTACATCATGGTAGTTCAATCACATTGCACGGCTGACACGGCACGTCAAACGCGCTCCGATTCATCGGGCTCGCCGGGTTGTGCGGATGATACTGATTCGCACTGAGCTTTTTGAGTTTCCGCCACTCCCACGGCGGCACGGGTTGGGGATCAGCCCACAAGCCTTTCCGCTCCTTTTGTGCGGCCTTCTCCAACTCTTCGAGAACAGCATCGCCGGATGCATGCTTCCGATACCACCAGCACCAGCCTTGCTTGACGAGTTCCTGATTCAGGTTTATCCCTTCCGGCAGGATCACCTCTTCAATTGTGCGCTTGTACTTGTCCTTGCCGTGAGTCTGCGGCGTGACTTCTTTCCCAAAGTCGAGAGCTGAGGCCGTCTGCCTTGTTTATCTCAAAGCGCGCGACGCGTCACTCGCCAAGCGACTAGTACAGCCACCGGGGG
>JAQBES010000197.1:0-30247 GCA_032123755.1 Nitrospirota bacterium | reverse complement strand
ATGCTCGGTTCAGCACGGTTGGCAACCGTGCGTTGAGGGTATGGCTAGAAGCCGGGCTAACTGCGAGACCTACAAGTCGAGCAGATACGAAAGTAGGCCCAAGTGATCCGACGGTGGAATGTGGAATTGCCGTCGCTCATCGGACAAAAGGTACGCTAGGGATAACAGGCTGATCGCGCCCAAGAGTTCATATCGACGGCGCGGTTTGGCACCTCGATGTCGGCTCGTCGCATCCTGGGGCTGGAGAAGGTCCCAAGGGTCCGGCTGTTCGCCGGTTAAAGCGGTACGCGAGTTGGGTTCAGAACGTCGTGAGACAGTTCGGTCCTTATCCACTGTGGGCGCAGGAAACTTGAGGGGTTCATTCCCTAGTACGAGAGGACCGGGAATGACGCACTTCTGGTGTGGCAGTTGTTCCGTCAGGGGCATTGCTGCGTAGCCATGTGCGGAAGAGATAAGCGCTGAAAGCATCTAAGTGCCAAGCTCCTCCCAAGATAATGTTTCCCGGGGCGCAAGCCCCCTAAAGGCCACTCGAAGACTACGAGTTTGATAGGCTGGGTGTGGAAGGCCCGTGAGGGCTGTAGCTGACCAGTACTAATCGGTCGTGCGGTTTAACATCATCATCTTTGCTCCTGATAGACATGGTCTCAAATACGCGTGAAACGTTAATCGTGTTTCGTGAAGCGCAAACAAGAGCACGTATCTCTTATCGCTTCACGAACGACGCTTCACGGCGAAGAATGTTCCCGGTGGCATTACCGGAGGGGCCACACCCGTTCCCATCCCGAACACGGAAGTTAAGCCCTCCAAGGCCGATGATACTGCTGCTGTGAGGCAGTGGGAAAGTAGGACGCTGCCGGGTTACAACAAAGGCCCGCTGGTCGAAAGATCAGCGGGCTTTTTCTATTTCGCGGAGAGGATGCAAGGGCAGCCTGGTCATCCCCTGTGCTCGCGCAACGCGCGGTCGAGGACTCCCCTTGTTGGACACGCGCACTAAGGAGATCAACCAGGCTACCCTCGCAGGAAAGCTGAAAATGAACAGGCCCGCACAGAATTTTCGGTGCGGGCCTTTGATTCATAAGACAGCGTTGGGAGGAGAGCGGTAAACGTTCCGTTGGAAGCTGCGCTTGGACGGAATTCCGCAGAGGTATGTTCGAAGTAGAAATGCAGGCGGCAAGGGGCAACGGCAGAATTTAGGCGACTTGATTTTTGGGAGAGCATTGCAGTTTGCTGTGTGGTATCAATTCCCTCCATGCTCCCTCCCATTCCTCCAGGCTGGCGATCCTTGCTCAGCGCGGAAACGCGCAAGCCTTATTATCGCGCGCTTGATGCATTTCTTGAAAAAGAACTCGCCGCGGGGCAGACGGTCCTCCCAGCCCGTAAAGACATCTTTAATGCATTAGCTTCCACATCGTATGACCAGGTTCGTGTGCTGCTCGTCGGCCAGGATCCTTACCCAACTCCTGGTCATGCGCATGGCCTCTGTTTCTCCGTGCAACCCACCGTTCGGCCTTTGCCCCTCTCGTTGCGAAATGTCTATCGAGAACTCTATGAAGATGTGGGATGTCAGATCTCCAATAGCGGGTACCTGGAGCCCTGGGCCAGGCAGGGCGTCCTTATGCTCAACACGGTCCTCACAGTCAGGGCGCGCCAGGCCAATTCGCATCAGGGACGTGGCTGGGAGCCATTCACCGATCGCATGATCGAATTGGTTGCCGCGAAGAAGACGCGGGTGGTCTTCGTGCTGTGGGGACGTCACGCACAGAAGAAGCGGTTATTGATTACACAGTCGCACCATACCGTGATCGCAACTGCACACCCGTCGCCCTTATCAGTCAGAAAGTTTTACGGGTGCCGGTGTTTTTCGCAGATCAACCGAGACCTTGCTGATGCCGGCTTAGCTCAGATTGACTGGCAGATTCCAGATGTCTGAGCAGGATGCTGAAAAAGGAGGTGGGGGGAGCGGCCAGGTGCCCTCCTTGCTCGCAGAACGCGCACGATGAAAGGGGTGGAATGACACCCGTGTCGATCCCTTGCTCCCGGAGCGCGCACGATCAGAATGTGCTCGCTCGACGGCCGCAGTGGGACCAACACGGGTGCCATTTCATGAAAGGAGCAACGAGCTAGCTTGGAAGGATCATTGATGCGCGCAGTCGAGGGCAGCCTTGGCCACTCCCCTATAGAGAGGTAGAGAGAATTAGAAGGCCCTCGCTTAGGATAAAGCGCGTCTCAGGTGAATGGATACCATGCAGTCGGGTGTTGGGTGGGTGGAATATCGCGCGCTGTGGGATCATCCAAGCCACCCCTTAGTAAAGTAGTAAGGGATCATTCGCTGCGGCCTAGTCGGATGTCTTTTTGAGTATCCTGCGGGAGTGTTATTTTTTCATGTCACACGTGTAGGCCATCGGAGTCCCGCTGTGCTGAAATGGGTTTTCCGCAGCCTGCTAAGAAGGACACGCAGTACAACACCGGTGTGGTCTTGTGACGGCGCGTTTTTCCTGTGAACTCTCCAAATCCTCTGTTCGAGGCCGGCCGACGAAATAATTATTGCTCCATGATATCTAGTCGGTGCAGCCGATTCGCGCCTGCCTCGCGTTGACTCTTTATTCTCCGCCCTGTAGGATGTAATCACGTATAGAGCCACGCCGACTGTCCCATCTCTCGCACAGCACTCCCTCCCACGTTTCCGTGCGTCTGATTCCCCGGTCTCCGCCGGTTTTACGCCAGAGTGCCCGAGTGCTCATTGGTTGCCGCATCTTTTGTGGCCCACGACCGCTGTCTCTAACGAGCGCAGTAGTTGTGTCTAACCGATGGGATGAATCAGTCGTCCTCCGTGTATGTCTGTAATTAGCCACGTAAGAAAGGAGTCCCAAATGAATCAAGAACAATTCAAAGCGTTTTGGATCCAACTCAAAACCCCACTCAAAACCAAGTGGGAGAAGATCACGGATGCGGATCTTCTGGAGATCGAAGGGAGCCTGGCCACGTTCACTGC
This sequence comes from Nitrospirota bacterium, assembly GCA_032123755.1. Taxonomy (GTDB): domain Bacteria; phylum Nitrospirota; class Nitrospiria; order Nitrospirales; family Nitrospiraceae; genus Palsa-1315. The sequence continues at coordinate 27,255 of JAQBES010000197.1, read as the reverse complement.
TGTGTTGGCCAAGCGCTATGGCACAACCAAGAATGGCGAGGTCAATACCTGGGCCAACCGACGTTATTCCCATTGGTCCGGACACTATACTAATGCATACGCGGACCCGGTGAAGGTAGCCTGACTAATCGCGCATGGTGAGGGTGTTTGATACGTAGCCCGTTCATGAAGAGCGCTCCATCGAGAATCCTGATGAGGAAGAGGAAAGGATCAATCCATGAAAAAGATTGTGATCAATAAGAGCTACGGCAATTTTTCGGTGAGTCACGAGGCGTTTCTACGATTGCGTGAGCTGGGTCAGCAGGACACACTCAAGGAAATTGATCTCGGAGCCTATTGGCCAGACGCGGCGACGCCGAGAGAGCCGAGCCTCAATCAGTGCGGAAAACTGATCCCTCGCGATGACCTGAAATTGGCCCAAGTCGTGGAGGAACTCGGTGGGGCTGCCAATGGCCATGGCGCAGAGTTGCGGGTGGTCACGATCCCGGAAGATGTTCGGTGGGAAATTAGCGCCGTGGGCGGGATGGAGCACGTTAGCGAAGTCCACCGGACCTGGGCGTAACAGCCTGCGATCGAGCGCCTGTTTCCATTATTGTGATGGTCAGCGTGGGCAGGATGCTGAAAAAGTTCGCTAGCCTGTCTTGTTCATTTGATCTGTTCGGTCTGTCTGGTCCGTCCGGTCTATCTGGTTGGTCTGGTTTATCTGGTTCAACGAGTTGGACTGATTCAACCAAATACACGAGACAGACCAAACAGACCAGATAACCAGACAGACTTGGTTTGTCCAGGACGTGCAGACTACCGAAGTTCTGTTGTGTTGAAATGGTTCATTGGCAGGGTGTTAGACGTTGAAGCCTGGGCCTGAAGATCGGGCAGTTCCAAGACGAAAACCGCCAAGAAAGTTCCTGTAGCTGAATCCAGTCTGCGGCACAACCACTGTCCAGTACCAACGACTCGAGAGCCGTTCTTCAGGCCCTTTCAAGAAGATGCCCCTGAGGCATATCCTGTGGCCCCACCAGCAGCAACTTGGCGCGCTGAAACGCGTTGGTTCTCGCTTCCCATTCCGTCTTGTAGCCTTTCGACGAATCCTGGCCGTGCAGACCTCCATCAAGATGGCTGAACCCAGGAATCGAAAATTTGCACAACCATTTGCCATTTTTGGTCTGGCTGGTGACCAAGATAACTTTCTGGCCTTTGGAGTAACAGGTTTCTGTCATGGTTGCCTCCTATCTCGCGCAGGGTGAGAAATAGTCCACCAGTCTCGCATGTCTCGCGCGTCGCGGCCTGCTGCTAGGCCGGCTTGACGAAGCGATCTGGTGCCAGCACGCTGTGCAGCGTTTGTGTGACCGCGCGGCGGTAGGGTGCCTTCTGTCGCAGTATGATGACGAGTTCTTCGTCGTCGATCAGAATAGACAAGTCGCTCTCGGTCACAAGCTGTCGATCAGGCGCACCGATATTCATGCGATACTGCGTCTTCCCGTCTGGATTCCGGTTAGGCCCGCTGACGATCTCGGTGAGTCCATCGATGAATCCAACATGCCCTTCATGCCGGTGCTTGACTTTTGTGCCATCAGGAATGCGGACCCAGGCGGTAGCTGTTCGTGGCGGCACGAGTTTCACGGGCTTCATGGTCATGGTCTCTCCCTGTAATCCATTATGGAGTAAAGAATAGCTACCGGTTTTCTATCGCCCATCCTGCCGTTACAGAAATGCCGAAACGCCGTTCCCCTGCGAGTGGCCATGAGCCGAGAACGAAATGAGCCAGCACGTCGTTGACGGAGGAACAGCGGAAACTACAGGAACGATCCCATTCTGGCGCCGTCAGCACGGAATAAGACGCGAGGGATAGGATAGGACCCATGGTTCATCACGAGCCCTTCACTGTACCACATACAGGTCTGCCATTGCGAGCAACGTGGCGGCTGCCCCGGTCAGTTCGACCCTCGCCGTCGACGCTAGGGGGCGTTCTCACTCGCCTAGCCTGTCTATTGTGTTCACTATTGTTCATATGGTTTGTCTGGTTTTATCGGTTCATTGAGTTTGCTGCACGAATCAAACGAGAAAACCAGGCAGACCAGACTGTCTCCTCCCTCACCTTTGCCTCTGGCCATCCGAGCGGCAGACGCTCCTAGATTCCTGCCATACGCCATACGCTCTTTGCCCCATAAGGCGGAGTGATTTCTGCTGATGAAAAGGTTATCCTTGCCGACAAAGAGACGGCGAAGTCACAGAGGATGCAGCCCTCTGATCCATCGCGTGGAGTGCAACACAACGAGGCGAGGCATGAAGCTCTACACAGCAACAGCAGGGATGCTGTGTTTCGCCATCCTCACCACCGGTGCCTGTGTAACGCGGAGCACCTACGAGGCTGCTGTCGCAGATCTCGAAGCGACGAAAGCCGAACTCGACAACACCGGAACCCAATCACAGGTGCTCACCAAACAAGTCAGTGAACTTCAGCAGCTCCAGATCGACCTCGCAAGGCAACTTGAGACCGCCCAGTCGGCACTTCAGCGAGCCAAGCAGCAGATGGGAGCCGAGCATACTGTCTCGCAAGAACGGCTGAGCAAACTCACCCGCACGCTCCGTCAGCTGACCGTCCAAGATAACAACCTGCGGTACGTCCTTAATCGTGCAACAGAAGAGCAGGTCCGGCTGCAATCAATCGTTAATAGATTTACGTCCAAAGCAGGTGAGGCAGAAGGACTCATAGTGCCTCTGTCCCCTCCGTCGATCGCACACAGCAACGAACCGGCTGAGACAGCCTTTGCTCCATCAGCGCAAGGTGCAGCTCAAACAGAGTCCATTCCCCAGCAAACAGTGACGACACCGGCAGCATCCGCAGATCAGACCGCTGTCGATCCGAAGCCTCAGCCGGCGAACAACCAGACTTCCGAACCGGTCCACGATGACTGGCTGTCCTTGCTCAAGGGATGGGCCATCTCTCTCTGGCGATCGATCTTTTCCTAGCAAGATGATGGGAAATCCCGCTAACAGCGATCAGCTGGTTCATCTGGTGTATTTGGTTTCTCTTGTGTGTCTGGTCTCTTTGGTTTCTTTGTTGTTTTGGTTTGTGTGGCTTCTCTGGTTCAAGCAACGAAGTAAACCAGATCGACCAGACGAACCAGATCAATCAGACAAACGAAACAAACCAGATAGACCAGACCAACTAAACAAACCGTCTGCGCTCCCGCCCCCTAAATCACCGCAGGACTCTTGAGAGCATAAGAGTAGGCGGCACAAGAGACGTGTCACGAAGGACGCACTGGGGCATCCTGGTTCCTTGCGGCACGCGCCATAACCCTCCCGGTGAACATCATAATAAGAATAGGGCAGGGCGGCATCGCCTGCGGTCGTGTTGTGCCGCCGGTCTGCTGCTCCTCCTCGCCGGCAGCTCTCTCACCCTCGCCTATTGCGATGCCGACTCGATCATCCTATGGTAGGTCGATCGCTACTTCAATCTCACCTCAGCACTGCGCCACGATCTGCACGTCGAGTAGAGGCCATTCCGGATAGATCGTTGACCTGGTTTATTTGGACCAATACGTGAAATAACGGGATAAGGCAGATACAGCAGACAGACCAGACCAACCGTCTCCGCCCTCGCCCCGGGATACTAGTCTGCCCTCACAAGCTTCTTCCAGCTCGCGCATTGTTCTCCTGACCGTGTGGCCTGGTTGATCTTCGAGTGCCTCTGTGGAAGGAGCACAATCTTATTGTGGGCATGCCGCGAGCAGGAGGACGACCAGGCTATCCGTTCAATCTTATTGTTGGATAGCCGAAAGCACCCACTTCCCATCTTGGGATCGCATGAAGGTCCACGCTTCGCCGGATTCGGTTGGCGTTTCGTCGCTGCCTTCGATGACATAGTCTGGTTCTCCGCGCTGTTTCGTCAGGGACAGGTTATAGTCACGGGCACTCCAGCGAAGCCCTGCCGTCACATAGTGCGTCGCCTGTTCGGTCCAGGCTTCCAGGATCTCTGCACGGCGGAGCACCACATCATCCACATGGTTCTCGATGCCTTGACTGGTGTTATCGGCCAAGGCGGCGCTGAAATAATTCAGCATCTCCGGCGTAACGAACCGACGTAATTCGGTCAGGTCTTGCTTGCTCCAGGCCGTTTGAATATCGATCAGCAGTTGCTGAAAGGCTGCTTTGTCTGCGGAGGTGATGCTATCAATCGATATGCTCTGTCTGGATGTGGCGGACCGCCTTGTCGGCAGATTGTCACTGGACGGGTCGCGCCCTGTGATCCCGGAAAAATCAGGAAGGGAGGGTCGTTGTACTTTCAGAAAATAAAAAATCGCCCCGGCTCCCAGAAGCAGGAGGAGGAGGAGGATCCAAGCGGAGCCGGAAGCCTCGGTGGTGGTGTCGGTCATGCTGGCCGGCTCACCGGCATCATCGGTCTGCGCGCTGCTGTCCGCCGCCCCGAAGAATATAGGGCCAATCCATGATCCGGCGACGCCAACTGCGAGACCAGCCAAGAGAGGGGACCGTTGCAGAAATGAGGGCTGCCTGGCAGGAACTGGCCGAGCTGTCGGCGCTGGTTGCGGTGCGATCGCCGGCTGCCTTGTTGCAACCGGCTGTAGAATCGGGTTTGCACTGTTCTGGTCATCGGTGTGTGTTCCGCGGCTGCCGCTATTCCCTGGCCCGCCACCGTTCCATGAACCGCTGGAGTAGTCTCTGCCAGATCCGCCTCTTGTCCCCGCAAGTGATAGAGCAGGGGCTCCGATCTGTGCCATCATGATGATTACGGCCATGAGTTTCATCGTGTTCAAGACAAGCTCCCAGTTGTCAATGTCGCCGGCTAACTACGCGCCCGACACCATCTTAGCAGCACTGGCCCTCTGAATACGTAAGATTCGAAAACCTCCTAGTTGTACGTTATGCTGTGCACCTCTCGAGCGAGCATATTCTGCTCGTGCGCGCTCCTGGAGCAAGGGATCAGCACGGGTGTTATTCCATCCCTGGCCCTTCCATTTTTGCCTGGTCGGGATGATATGATGCAAGCTGTTCCGCAGATCGAATGTCTTATCCATACTGTTAAGAGGGAATCATGGTCATGAGTCTGGCGCGTTGCATCATCGGAATATCGTTAGGGGTCCTGCTACTATCAGGTATTGGCCTTGCGGCAGAACCGGCAGAGGTGGAAAAGTTCGTGAAGGCTCGCATTGAGATCGGCGAGATGATGACGAACTACTTTCAGGGTGGCGAGCGGTTCAAAGAGGGGCAGCGTCCGTCGCCTGAACAGATGAAGGAAATGGGCGCTGACATTCATGCGAAGCTCGGCAAGCTTTTGGCGAAGCATGATCTGACGCTCGAGGAGTATAAAAAATACAGCCCGGAGGTTTTCGCCGATGACGCGACGGTCAAGGGCTTTCTCAACGAACATCCGGATCTGAAGCAACGCTACGAGGCGCTCCCGCTGGATCGGATGGGACGCGGTGGCAGCACCGGGCGGGGGTATTAGCGGCTGCTGATGTTCACGTAAGGAATGTGAAGCGTGGGCGAAGAGACTGAGGGTAGTGGCCAGATTGATCTTCACTGCGCGCATCCATGACCGTGACGCGTGCAGTGCGAGACGTGCGAGAGATGCGGGACGGACGACGGTTCGAAGTTCTAGGTTCGAGGTTTCCTGAATTTCGAACCCCGAACATCGGATCGCGCCTGTCTCGCGCGGCAAGTTGCCATTCATTGACTCCTCCCAATCCCCTCCATATAATGCCGCTCGACAGTAGATTTTGACAGCCTTTCCACACAGTTATGACTTCTTTTTCCATGGCACCTCTCTCTGGGAAATGGGACAAGATCCGCTCGGAACTCTCCCATGCCTTCTCGACAAAATCAGGGGCTGAGGTGTTCACAATCGAAGACCTCGCGCTGCTCGAGCGGGTGGCCGATGCGGTGGTGAAACGGGGCATGACTGCTCCTGCCACGGTCTTTCTGGAATCTCTCGGTCCCATGAACTTCCTAGGCAGTCAGGCACTATATTTCCTGGCTCCCATCGTTGAATGGGCGTTGAACGCGAAGGAAGTCGAGCAAGTGGCTCGGTTGCTTGAACGACGCGATACGATACCCCGTCTCATTACCATCATTGACACAAAGGCTGCTCCCCAAGCTCCTCAAGGAGCCTCCGTTCGATGACCTACTGCTGTGAAACGTTAATCGTGAAACGTCGTGCGAGAAGACCGTCGCTCGTGAAGCGTGAAGCGTATCTCGCAGACAACGATAGTCCCGACTGCGAACGACGAGATACGAGATACGAACGACATTTGACCGATCACGCATGTCAGCTCAAGAGCCTCTAGGATGACTGCTCAAGAATCAGGCAAGAGTAGCCATCCCCTCAATGTTATCGTGGCCACCGACTGTGGCAGCACCACGACCAAAGCCATTCTGATCGAGAAGGTCGGTGACGAATACAGACAAACCTATCGCGGGGAAGCGCCGACGACGGTGGAAGCGCCGTTCGAAGATGTGACGCGCGGGGTGCTGAACGCGATTGCGGAAATTGAAGAACACTCCGGCCGGAAAATCCTCGATGGGGACAAGATACTCACGCCCAACCGCGCGGCCCAGGGTGATCCGAAGACGGGTGTGGATATCTACATCTCTACCAGCAGCGCGGGCGGTGGGCTGCAAATGATGGTGACCGGGGTGGTGCAGAATATGACGGGTGAAAGCGCGCAACGTTGTGCACTCGGAGCTGGCGCGATTGTCATCGATGTGTTGGCCTCGAACGACGGCCGGCTGCCGCATGAAAAGATTGAGCGCATTCGTACGATGCGACCGGACATGATCTTGATGTCCGGCGGGACGGATGGAGGGGCGGTTACCCACGTGGTCGAGATGGCGGAGTACATTTCGGCGGCGGAACCGCGTCCTCGATTCGGGGCGACATACAAGCTTCCGTTGATTTACGCGGGGAACAAAGACGCGCAGTCGCAAGTGAAGAATATCCTGGGTGAGAAAACCGCGCTGGTGCTGACCGACAACATTCGTCCGGTGTTGGAACGGGAGAATCTCACGCCTGCGCGCGACAAGATTCACGACTTGTTTCTCGAACATGTTATGCAGCAAGCGCCGGGCTACAAGAAACTGATTGAGATGGCCGGTGCGCCGATCATGCCAACGCCGGCGGCGGTCGGCCTAATCATGGAAATGATCGCCAAGCGGGAGCATCTGAATTTGATCGGGGTGGATATCGGCGGTGCGACCACTGACGTCTTCTCGGTCTTCGACGGACGCTTCAATCGGACCGTCAGCGCGAACCTCGGGATGTCCTACAGTATTTCCAATGTGCTGGCGGAAGCTGGGCTCGCCAATATCATGCGCTGGGTGCCCTTCACGATCGACGAACAGTCGCTCCGCAATCGGATCAAGAATAAAATGGTCCGGCCGACGACGATTCCACAGACCCTGGACGAATTACAGATCGAACATGCGATTGCACGCGAGGCGCTCCGGCTTGCATTGATTCATCATAAATCCCTCGCGACGGCCCTCAAGGGGGTGCAGCAGGAGCGCACGATCTCGGATGTGTTCGAGCAGCAGCAGTCCGGTAAGACGCTGATCGATATGCTTAGGCTCGATTTGATCGTCGGGAGCGGCGGGATACTGTCCCATGCGCCGCGCCGCATGCAGTCGATGCTGATGATGGTGGATGCCTATGAACCGCTCGGAGTGACGAGGCTCTCGGTGGATAGCATCTTCATGATGCCGCATCTCGGCGTACTCTCGACGATTAATGAGACGGCGGCAACCGAGGTCTTTATCCGTGATTGCATGGTCTATTTGGGGACCTGTGTCGCGCCGATCGGGCAGGGGAAGGACGGGGAACGGTGTGCGGACTATGCCATCACCTTTCCGGATGGTCGAGAGGACAAGGGGCAACTTTCGTTCGGCGACCTGCGGCTGGTTCCACTGGCCAGCGGGCAGAAGGCCTCGATCACGGTCCAGCCTGCGAAACAGGTGAACCTCGGGGCAGGGGCAGGAGTTGCGCTCACGCGAGAGATTGAAGGTGGTGTAGTGGGACTCTTGCTCGATGGACGCGGGCGTCCGTTGCAGTTGCCGACCGACCATGCGGCGAGGACAGCATTGCTGACCCGCTGGTATCAGGCCGTCGAATTGTACCCGACATTCTGACGCCCAGTTCTGAGTTTTAGGGGACCTGTTACGGGCAGCAATTGATAATTCAATACTAAACGCAGCACTCATAATTCTGAACTTCCCATTTATGTATATATGACCCATTCCTACACCCCAGGGTTAACCGTCACAGATCAGGCCGTGATCCGTCGTCGACGGATGTTGTCGCTGCCTGGCAGCGTGCTGGTCACAACCGGAGCGACCGTGCGCGCGAATCAGGCAGTGGCTCGTGCGGAGTTGCCAGGGAAGGTCTATCCCCTGAATCTCGCCAATCAGTTGGGCGTGGCACCTGATGAGATCAACGAATATTTGATCAAGAAGGCCGGCGACCCGGTGCAGAAGGACGAGATCCTGGCCGAGAACAAACCGCTCATGAAGTGGTTCAAGACGGAAATCCTCTCGCCGATCACCGGCGCGGTGGAATCCGTGTCCACCATCACCGGGCAGGTACTGTTGCGGGAGCCACCGCGCGTGCTGGAATTGCTGGGCTATGTCGACGGGCGCATTGTCGAGGTGATTCCGCAGCAGGGCGTCGTGGTCGAAACAAATTGTAGTCTGGTGCAGGGCATCTTTGGTATCGGCGGTGAAACCTGGGGAGAAATTGTGATCGCAGTGACGTCGCCGGACGAAGCGCTCTCGCTGCGTCATCTCACCGCGGACATGCAAGGCAAGGTCGTCGTGGGCGGCTCCTTCATCTCGTCGGACGCACTGGCTCGCGCGAAAGAGGTGGGGGTTGCGGGTGTGGTAATCGGCGGCATTCATGATAAGGATTTGCGCGCACTCTTGGGCTACGACCTTGGCGTGGCCATCACGGGCACGGAGCAGGTCGGCTTTACCCTGATTCTCACCGAAGGGTTCGGCACCATCCCCATGGCCGACAAAACATTTAGGCTTCTCTCCGCCCATGCAGGACAACCGGCCTCGATTTCAGGCGCCACGCAAATTCGTGCCGGCGTCATTCGACCGGAGATCATCGTTCCACACAGAGCAGGAAGCGTCACAGGAACCTCCACAACGCTTCCCGAGCGCGGCGGCATTCAAATCGGTGACCAGGTTCGCATTATTCGTGACCCGATGTTTGGAAAGATCGGCGAAGTCGCGAGTCTGCCGTCCGAGCTCCAGAAGATTCCGACTGAGAGTGAGGTGCGCGTGATGGAAGTCCGCTTTGCCGACAGCAGCACGGCCATGATCCCGCGCGCAAATATTGAATTGATTGAAGGCTCGTAAGCGTGAAACGTGAGACGTGAATCGTGACCCGTGACAATGCTTGTTCAGCATGTGGGGCCATCCTACCGCTAGCCATTACTCTGTGCCTGTCTGTCTCGTCGGTCTTTGCTCAAACAACGCTCGCGCCACCTCAAGACCTTCGCGCATTCGATACCCCCAGCGATGGCGGCGGCAGTCTGACTGTGCTCTGGGCGCCCTCTCCCTTCGATAATGCCGCGACCAGGTATCAGGTATTACTCAGCGAGGGAACTACGGTGCAAGATTCTGCTGCGATGCAAGTCGTGGCGGAGTTCCCTGCGAACCAGCACTACGTCCGTGAATCCAAGTGGCCCTGGTGGACGAGGCCTGCGACTGGAGACCAGCACCAGTTCACGCTGAGAAATGGGAGGGGGGTTGAGCTCAAGGACGGGACTGCCTACAGCATTACGGTGGCTGCCGTTCGAAGTGATGTTCGTGAAATCGCCACGCCGGTTCAGGCTACTCCACAACCGAACTGGATAAACTGGAATCAGATGAACAATCTGATGCTGGCGCTTCTGTTCGGCGGCATCGTGTTCTATGCGATCGGTACAGCCCGAAAGCGCGAGATTTTTCTCCGGCGCATTGCCGGTCTCGATGCCGTGGATGAGGCCATCGGTCGCGCGACCGAGTTGGGCAAGCCGATCCTCTACCTGACCGGCGCCCACGACATGAGTGATCCTTCAACCATTGCCGCAGCCGTGATCCTCGGGCGCGTGGCGAAACGCACGGCCGCCTACGGAACAGACTTGCTCGTGCCGCACCGCGATCCGATTACCATGGCGGTCTGCCAGGAAATTACGAAACAGGCCTACCTGGAAGCCGGCAAGCCCGATCTCTACAAGGACGACTCGAATTTCTTCATTACGTCTGACCAATTCAGCTATACCGCGGCAGTGGACGGCATCATGCTGCGCAAAAAACCTGCCGCGAATTTCTTTATGGGGCATTACTTTGCCGAGGCGTTGCTGCTGACGGAAACCGGCGCGAGCACCGGGGCGATCCAAATCGCCGGGACGGACGCCGATCACCAGCTTCCGTTCTTCGTTACCACCTGCGACTACACCTTGATCGGGGAGGAACTCTATGCCGCCAGCGCCTATCTCTCCAGAGAGCCGGTGCAGGTCGGCACGCTGCGAGGACAGGACATCGGCAAGGCGCTCATCCTCGGCGTACTTGGCATCGGGACCATACTGGCCACCCTCGGGGTCATGCTCGATGCGCAGTGGCCGCAATTATTTTTGGATGTGTTCAAGGACGTGAAATGATCTTTCTCCGCCGACAGGTCCCGCTCCTGATCACACTCATTACCGGGCTGGTGTTTGCGGGGCAATACTATGTGCCGCATCCGGCATCGGAGCAGATGCTGACCTCCGTCACCAAGTGGCTCCAGATCATCAGTGGGTTTGCGCTGGTGCTGGGCGTCAGCAGCCTGTTCCACGTCCATGCAGTCAAGATCCGTCGTAAAGAAGCGGGATGGGGCTATAGTTTTGTGCTCTATGTCAGCATGTTGGGTACCATTGCGGTCGGCCTCTGGTCGAACGGCAAGGAAGCCGTCGACGGTACCATGACGGCCTTTGGATGGATCTATAACTTCATGATGGTCCCGCTCCAGGGAACGATGTTCGCCATTCTCGCGTTCTTCATCGCCTCGGCAGCCTATCGGTCGTTCCGCGCGCGAAGTCGCGAAGCGGCGGTGCTGCTCATTGCAGCGGTCATCGTCATGATGGGCCGCGTCCCGCTCGGAGAATACCTCATCCCGCTCAGCGGCGACCTGTCTCAGTGGATCTTGAACGTGCTGAACGCGTCGGTGCGCCGTGCGATCCTGATCGGCGTCAGCCTCGGCACGGTCGCGCTCTCCATCAAGATTATCTTCGGCATGGAACGGTCGTATCTGGGAGGCGGCAAAGAGTGATCGTGAAACGTGAAAGGTTAAACGTAAAACGCATGGACCAATTGTCTGACTCCGTATCGTTTCACGTTTCACGTTTGACGTTTCACGAGGGAACGAAGTGACCTTCGCTGAACGCATGCTGAAGATCGATCGGCGGATCATTTTCCTGGTGATCGGCCTCTGCACGCTTCTCCCACTGCTCTATCCGGTCGGTTTGCCGATCAAGATATCGCCCGAGGTACGCGGTGTGTATGACCACATCGAGTCACTCCCTGAGGGGTCCGTGTTCCTGCTCTCGCTGGACTTCGATCCGGCATCGAAACCTGAGCTGCATCCCCAAGCAATCTCGTTACTGCGACATGCCTTCAGGAAGAACCTGCGGGTGATCACGATGACACTCTGGGTCTCCGGCACCGGCATGGCCGACCAGGTTGTCACGCAGGTCGCCCGCGAGATGGGCAAGGAAAGTGGGAAGGATTATGTGTTCCTTGGGTGGAGCCCCGGCGGAACCGCGGTCATTATCAACATGGGGCAGGACCTGTATGGGGCGTTCCCGGCCGACTACAACGGCAAATCTACGAAGGGGTTGCCAGTACTGCAAGGCATCGCCAACCTGCGCGATGTGAACTATGCCGTCAGTCTGGGCGCGGGAAATCCCGGCGTGGAAGCCTGGTACGTGTTCGGTAAGGACAAGTACAAGTTCGAACTCGGTGGCGGCTGCACTGGCGTAATGGCACCAGGGCTTTATCCGCTTCTGCGCAGCGGCCAGATCAATGGCCTCATTGGCGGCTTGCGCGGCGCAGCGGAATACGAAATCCTTATTGACCAGAAGGGAAAAGCCATTGCCGGCATGGATGCCCAATCGGCTACGCATCTCGCCATTATTGTGCTGGTCATCATGTGTAACCTGTTCTATTTCTCATCGCGCAACAGAGCCCGACAGCAGGGCCAGGCGGGGGCATAACGAACGATGGCGTTTGAATTGATCATCGGGGCTTGGGTAGCGACGGGGCTGACTCTCTTCATCTTCACGTTTCTTTATAAGGACAACCCACTATTCAAGCTGGCGGAGAATCTCTACGTCGGCGTGTCGGTCGGCTACACCATCGTCAAGACCTACGACACCGTGATCGTGCAACTCATCTGGAAGCCGATCGTCGAGAACGGGGAGTGGGCGCTGTTGGTACCGGTCGCCATCGGGACGCTCATGCTCACGCGCTATGTGCCCAAAGCCGCCTGGCTGTCTCGTTATGCCTTTGCGTTTATCGTAGGGGTGGGGTCAGGACTCGCCATTCCTCGGACTATCTCGTCCTTTATTTTGAAACAAATCGAAGACACGGTTCGCCCGTTGTTGATGCTGGTACCGGGAGAAGGCGTCACCTTTACCTGGAGCCTCCTGAATCCTTCCAGCAGCCTGAACACGATCATCATCTTGGTCGGCGTCAGCTCGGTGCTGTTCTACTTCTTTTTCTCCGTCGAGCACACGGGGCCAGGCAAGGTCGTGGCCCGGACTGGAATCATCTTCCTGATGATCGCGTTCGGCGCGGCCTTCGGTTACACCGTGATGGCTCGCATGTCGCTCTTGATCGGGCGATTGACCGATCTTATCGAGTTCACCGATCCCTCCTACGGCAGGCCAAGCCTCTGGCTCTTGGGTTTGACCATCCTCGCCTTGGTGGTGATGAGACGATGGTCCAGCAGCAAACAGCCCAAAGAAGAAGAAAAGTAAGTCTGTCGGGTCTATCCGGTCTATTTGGTCTGTCTCGTGTGTCTGGTTGAATGAAACTAACCAGATGAACCAAATAGACCGGATAGACCAGATCGACGAGATAGACCAGAAAGACCGAACAGACCAGATAGACCAGCTGCACCGGCTCAGCCGTTGCAGCTTCGGTAAATGCTTCGTTACAATGGGCGCTCCATTAGGAGCCTCATGACTACACTCGATCCCAAGCAGTACCCTGCTCTTCGAAATCTCCAGTTTTCTCCGATTAAAGAGGGCGAGGAGCAGTATATGGTTCTCTGGGACCCCACGGGACTGAGTAAGGACAAGCTCGTCCTGCCGCTCAACTATTTTTTTATCATTCAGCATTTCGACGGCGAGCATTCGCTGGCAGAAATCGGATCGCTCTATCTCAAACGATTCGGCGAATTTCTCGTTCCCGGCAAGATGGATCAGCTGGTCTCCGACCTGAATGAGAAGCTATTCTTGGAAGGTCAGCGTGCTGAGGACGCTCACCAGTTGGCGCAGGAGGCCTATCGGCAGAGCCCGCTGCGCCGCGCGGCTTTTGCCGGGCGGGGCTATGAAGCAGACGGCGCGAAATTGAAAAAACAGATTGGCGGATTCTTCACCTCGAAAGAAGGACCGGATTTCAAACCGTCTGAGCATGCAGGAAAAAAGATCAAAGGCCTCGTCGCACCGACCTATGACCTGAAACAAGCAGGGCCGATCTATGCCTGGGCCTATAAAGAGCTGCACGATGCAGAGCAGCCGGATCTGTTCGTCATCATCGGCACAGCCTCTGCCGGATTGGACCACGTCTTTGCCGTAACGGATAAGGATTTCGAAACGCCTCTCGGGGTTGTGTCTGCCGATCAACCGATCCTGACTCAGCTCAAGGCCAAGCTTCCGACCTTCTTTGAAGACGATCTTTGCCACCAAGCGGAGCAGGCTGTGGAGTTCCAGCTTCCGTTTCTTCAGGACATTGTGGGGAGTAAGAAACCCTTCACCATCGTGCCGATCTTGAGTGCGTTCTCCGCGGCGAGCCTGGGGGATCCGACCGTTCGCCAATCGGTCGATCAGTTTTTGACCGGACTTCGAGAGGTTCTTATGCAATCGGGCAGGGCCTACTGCGTGATCGCGGCGGGAGAGTTGGCTCATTTAGGCATGCGCTACGGAGACAAGGCGCCCCCGACGGACTTCTCCTTTCATCGCTGCATGCAGTTCGACCTGGAAATGTTGAAGCCGGTGGAGGAGCGACAGCCGGAAGAGTTCGCCAACTACATCAGGAAAGAGCAGGACCAGCGCAGAATTTCAGGATTCTCACCCATCTATTCCCTGCTGCGCTTGATCGAAGCGGAGACCGGGCAGGTGTTGCGCTACGATCGCGGGATCACCGATCAGTATAATTCGACGGTGACGTACGCGTCGATGGCCTTCTTTTAACGGCTGCTGAAAAGAGGGCGGGGTAGCTGGGACGATCCCCGTGCTCGCGCAACGCGCGGCATCAGAAGGCCCTCATTGGACGCGCGCAGTTGGGATCATCCCAGCCACCTCTTATAAGCGATCGGTCGCTGCGGCCATGCCGGATAGTCTGTTTGAGCAGCCTATTCGTGCAGTACTTCTTCTAGGCACGGGGACTGAGTCAGCTTCACTGCGTGGATTGATTCAAGCTCTTCTGATTCTTCACTTTCTCCATAGGGGAGAGGAAAACTGTCCTTCACTGCGCGCATCGAGCGACCACCGTTTTATCGTGGGGGCTCTGCGAGCAAGTAGGATGGTTGCCTGCTCCCTATCTATTCTTTCACCGTCATTGTCATCGTGATCGGCTTTAGGGGATTGTCGAACTCGTCGCGCGCGGCGGCGACGATCTTGTCCACCACCTCCATGCCGCGAAAGACTTCGCCGAAGACGGTGTAGGTGCGGTCCAGTCCGCTGCTGTCCGCGACACAGATATAGAACTGTGAGCCGTTATCGTTGGGGTCCCGCGTGCTGTTGCTCTCCCGTGGCACCTTGGCCATGGCGACCGCGCCCCGTTTATGCGGTCGATCGCTGGTTTCCGGATTCAGCCAGTAGCCGGGACTGCCCGACCCGTGCAGGGAACGGTCTGCTGTCTTGCTCAGCGGATCGCCGCCCTGAATGATGAATCCTGGAACGACGCGATGGAAGGTGGTTCCATCATAGAACCCCATCTTGGCGAGCTTGATAAAGTTCTCGACATGACGCGGAGCGTCGTCAGGGTAGAAGCGGATCTTGATCTCGCCTAGTGGCGTCGTCAAGGTGACGCGCGGGTCGATTTTTTGAAATTGCATGGTCATGATGCGAATGTAACAAGGGCGTTCCTTCGGAGGCAAGGCCTCCGAAGGAGTTTTGAGTGTTGAGTTCTGAGTTTGTCCGATCGGGAGTTGCAGTGAAAACTTTTACCAACCAAGAACTTTCAATTCAGGACTCAGAACTCAGAACGTGTCCTCCCTCAACCCCTTGCCCGGGTCAATTTTCAGCCAGATGAGCCCGCCGATGATGGCCACGACTGCGGCCACGCCTAAGGAGACAGGCCAGCCCCAGTGATGGGCTAGCCAGGGCGTCAGGGTCGGGGAAATTGCCCCTCCGATATTGGCGCCGGTGTTCATGAGTCCGGACAACGTACCTGCATGGGATTTCGACAGATCGGTCGTCGAGGCCCAGTAGGCGCCGACCGAAAAATAGAGCCAGCCTGCGCCGAATGACAGACTGGTGATTGCCAGGAAGGGAGAGTCGACGATGCCACCCAGTGCAATCGCGCACCCAGCCAGGACCATGCCGGTCATGCCGGCTACAGCTCGTCCGGTGGTGAGTCCGTAGCGGGCTACGAGTCGATCGGTCACCCAGCCGCCCAGGGGACAAAAGACCAACATGGCGAGAAAGGGAGCAGAGGCATAAATTCCGCCGCGGAGCACATCGAATTCACGGACATTCACGAGATACAAGTAGAACCAGGACAGATAGACGTAGGCGACATAGCCGAGGCAACTGTAGCTGATCACCAACCACCAGATGGTAGGGGTCCGTCTGAATGTTCGCCAGGGTACAGCCGTGGTGGTGGTTGGTTTACGCTTGAGCAGGGCCTGTTCACCTGCGTTGACCAAGGGATGTTCGTGTGGATGGTTGCGCGACAGGAGCCACCAGAGGAGTCCCATCCCGATTCCGAGCAGACTCGCGAGATAGAACACGGTCGGCCATCCCCAGTTCACCATCACCCATGCGGCAATGGGCGGGGTAATAGCAGAACCTAATCCGATGCCTCCAATCGCGATCCCGATGCCGAAGCCTCGCGCGTCAGCCGGGAACCAGTTGGTGACGGCGCGATTGAAGGCAGGCAGCGCGACGGCTTCTCCCATCCCCAGGCAGAACCGCACAAACATCAGTGCGCCGACAAGCCCGAAGAGGTTCACGAGTGAAGACGCAGCCACCATGGCTGTGAAGGCCGTGCAGATCGACCACCAGAGAAGCGCGACGGTGAGCACCACGCGGACGCCCCAGCGATCGGCCAACCATCCACCGGGAATCTGAAACAGAGCGTAGCCGACGACGAAGGCCGAGAAGACCCAGCCCATCTGTTGATCGGTCATCCCATAGGCCGGCATCATCTGACGCGCGGTCACTGAAATATTGACGCGGTCGATATAGGTCACGACGCTGATGAAGAAGAGCAAGGCGAGGATGAGCCAGCGTATCCGTGAGGGGCGAGCCGTTAGTGTGTTCACAAGGTTGCGTCGTGGGATCTGTCCATCGGGATGCCGGTGTCGGATTATACAGACTCCCGGCTCGCGTCACTACTTGCAGTATCCTGGACAAGTCCGCCAACGGCCAGACTGTATATGCCCGAAGCGCGAGAACTGGTTGAAGACACTCATGGCGGAAGAGCACAACCTCTATCTGGATTTGGGTTCCCTGGTCGGAACGACGCCCACATTTTTCATCGCCATCCTGGCAGGGCTGCTCTCCTTCCTCTCACCTTGCGTCCTGCCCTTGGTGCCGGCCTAGGTTTTTTATCTGACCGGACGCACGATCTCGAAGACCAGAACTAATTGAGGGCGCTCGATACGGATTTCCCTTCGCGGGACGCCTGCTGGCAGTGACCTGTTCCTCGCAAACGCGCATGAGCGGCGAAATAATGGCGGTGTACGCACTGGTGGCTGAGAACCGAGGGCAGCACTGACCTGTGGTCCGATAAGTTCCTGCTCGATGAAATCGACCTGGTCAACAGGTGCTAGGTGGACCGATACTGAAACAGACAGTCATTGAAGCACACTCTTCATGGGTTATGATCGGAGCGAAGCAGCTTTAACCGTGGCTTGCGGACTGAAGCCGATCAACTACCTCCTGGATCTTCTGTTCAGTGAGCAGCCCGCCCTTGATGTACCCCTGCACTATACCCTTCTCGTCGACAAAGACACTGACAGGTAGCCCAAACACGCCGAACTGATTGGCCACTTTGTTGTCGCGATCCATGAGGACCGGATACGTATAGCCGTGCTGATTGATGTGGGCTCGCACTGTTGCATCATCTTCCAACTCATTGATCGCGAGTACCACAAAGCCTTTATCACGGAGCTTGTCGAAGATGG
This sequence comes from Nitrospirota bacterium, assembly GCA_032123755.1. Classification (GTDB taxonomy): domain Bacteria; phylum Nitrospirota; class Nitrospiria; order Nitrospirales; family Nitrospiraceae; genus Palsa-1315. Next base: position 9,641 of record JAQBES010000197.1, on the reverse strand, counting down.
CTTGCATGGCCGGCATTTCCGTCGTACAGGACTTGCACCAGGTGGCCCAGAAGTTCATGAGCACGATCTTGCCGCGATAGTGACTCAGGCTCTGCGACTTGCCCTCCAAGTCAATCAGACTGAAATCCTCTGCCTGCATGCCGACTGTCGGGACTCGCGATCCCATGCTCCACCCATCGAAGGCCGGCAATCCCGTCAACGCGACAAGCAGCGTGATCACCAATAACACGGTGCTGGTTTTCCTCGGTCGCATGTCAGCCTCCTCCGCTTTAACCGCTTCACGTACGATGGGTTCAACATTTGGGGAGAAAAAGGGGTTGCCCGACCAGATGCCCTAGCACTGCCAGCCTCCCACCGGGTCCGGTCCTGGTCGTTCGTGAAGCGTTGGTCGTATCTCGCACCCGAAGCGGTCAGCGGTCAGCTTTCAGTGAGCAACGCATTCAATCGCGTCGCGTCTCGTACTGAAGTCCCAAAGCGCTTCACGTTCCACGAGAGGAAATTCTCGCCAGTCGCTCACCGCAACAAGTCTCTTTAGTCAGTCTTGATTTTTGCGTGAGGCTGGCTACTGCTACTTCGGGCCAGGGTTAGGCTCTTTTGAATGTGTTAGGCCCGGTAAGAAATGTCCCCCATAGGGTCCCCGGCTCAGACTGCCCTCCGATATTCTTAGCCATGTACCAAACGGTTTCGATCCTTTCGTTCTTGCCATCTTGGTCTCGTGCGTGTTGGCCAACCCAAGCGGTTATCGAGCCATACTTTTCCCAACTGACAACAAATGAGATAAGGTCTCCGTTAGCAAACCCCGTAAGAGGAAATTTCTCATACTGTCCTGGAGCACCAACTGCCGTCCTGTAATGTCCCGATATTTGTTCTTGGTGTACCTGGATTTCCATCTCTGACCCCAATAGGTTCTTCCACTTCCCATTGAAATCAATTTCAGGTTTCTCTTCTTTGACTCCTTCTGTCTTCCACGCAAGCCACTGTTCGCTCATTTCCGCCTCCATCATGAATGAAACGCGAGAGCACTGAATCTGAGGTTAGTCTCATTGAAATATCGAGTGGATACAGAGACGCGTAAGATTAGGGATATTTGTGAGCGTTGTCCAGGGGGCTTTTCGTGCGACCTTAAGGAAGGTATGGGAGAACAATGTGTCAGCAACCATTGTTGCCTGACCAGATGTCCTAGCTCTGCCAGCCTCCCACCGCGTCTCAGTTTCTCTGATAGACTTGTCGTAGCGCGTGGCTCTGGCTTCAGAAGAGATCGGCATGGAATCTGACGATCGCTACATCAAGGCGAGCCGTTATGATCTCAAGGATCAGTCCCATAATAGCTTCGTATTTCATCGTGAGTTGGTGGCGCGACCGTGGCGTGCGTTTGCCTGTGCGATTGGCATGAGCATTGTGGGTGCAACCGCCATGTTGAGCCAGGTCGACACTCCTCGATGGAATGGCCTTCCCTGGATGGTCTGGCTCTTTGGCAGTTTTGTTTCGCTCTTCGTGTGTTATTTTCTGGCTTGTGCGGTGCTGGGTTGGCAGATACGATATGTGAGCTCGAACAACGCAAAATCGTAAAGACGAAATAGAAAGATCTTAGTCTGAACAAGACCCCCTCCCTGCCAGCATCCCCCGAGTCCGGTCCTCGCCACTTGTATCTCGTCGGTCGTCTTTCGTATCTCATAAATTCCATGAGCGTTTTCCGGCAATTTCGCGACGAACCGTCATGAATAATGTGGGCTAGCTCTTTGTAGCGGTTAGATCGTTGGCCAAGTTACGGAAGGTCTTGTTCTTCATGAGGTGCTGAAAGAACGCGTCCTGTCGTGGGTCTGGCATTCCTATGTCGCCGGGACTTTGATTCTTGCGATGGCGAAACGCTGTCGTGAGCGACTGCATCGCATGATGGAGGTCGTTCATCCTCGCAAATACGCAGGCCAAATTGTAGTGGAACATCGGGTAGGTGGGGTCGGCTTGTATTCCCTGTTGAAACGTGGCTTTTGCTCCCTTGAGACGACCGGTCATTCCATAGGCCATGCCTAAATTGTTGATCAGGACGCGCCAAAGGGTCCGGTCGAGTTGCGGTTCTGCTTTTTCAAGCTCGAACGCTTTCTGATAGGGTGGAATGGCTTGGGCGTAGTTGTTCTGCCGGTAAAGCGCGTTCCCTATATCGAGTAATTCTCTGCTGTTGGGCGGTGGGGGTGGCGGGGGCGGAGGCTGTATGATCTTTGAGGGTTCTGGCTGCAAGTGGACGGATTTGAGAATCGATTGAAAGGCCGACGCATCGGCTGAGGTGTATTGCACCTTCGACAGTTGGATGTCGGCGTAGACGTTGTCTTGTGCCAGGCAGGCGTAGATATTTTTTTGATCCAGCCGGACTCCTCGGAACTTGTGCAGGGTATATTCAAGGGTCGGTAATTCACCGGAGGTGTTGAGTTTGATGTCGTGCCCATGGGTTACTAACGGACCTTTCCTAATTAGTTGGAGCTGGTCCCTGCAGCCTTGTACCGAAGCCAGGGTTGGCACTTTTTCAAGGGTGACAGACACATTCAGCCCGGTCGTGGGATGCGAGGCGGTGAAATAGCGGCGACCGTCTTCTTTGACCTGGTCAATGTCCCTCTTGAACCCGGTTAAATCGATCGACAGTCCCAACCCCTTCTCGGGCCAGGCCACAAATGTCGGAGGTTCGTCCTTTTCCATAGCAGCCTGTGAGAGGCCAATGGGCCCCACGGGCACGAAGGACCAAAGGTTCAAGGCGCAAATGACCAATACCGTTAGGCGATCGGCTTGCCTCTCTTGGCTCGCCATGGGTCTTCCTCTAATGACACACAGATCTTCTTGCCCAGTCAGTGTAGGACATGGTCTGGTTCCTCGAAAGAGAATTGCTAATTAGGGCAAGTCAAGTCTGCATCAGGCTCCCCCTCCTAAGGTAGGATACCGCTCATCGTGCCTGCTTCGGTACAATCCGGCGTCACGGAGGCTGTGATGACGCCACTGCATTATTCTCGGACCTATCATCGGTTTCCGCTTTTCTATCCGGTTATTTTCGGAGGGGCTCCATTCATCGGCGAAGGCAATCTGACCAACCTGTCGCTGATGGGGTGCTCCGTTATGTGCGATCGTGAGGTTCTCTGTGGCAGTGACGTGCGCGTGAGTGTCCTGATTCCCAATCAGACGCCGGCGCTGTCCATTGACCTTGGCAGGATCAAATGGGTCCAGGGCCATGAGTTCGGGGTGGAGTTTCTTCGCTTGCCAATTGAGGCACGGCAACGTCTCAATCGCACGCTACAAATTGAACTCGTCGAATTGTTGAAGGTCCGTTCGGACAGAAGTGAATTGCCGGAATTGCTCAATCGGGGTAGTTAGGCATGTTGTCCGTGAAGCGTCGTTTCGTCTCTCTTGATTGAAACGATCCGCCGTCAGCTCCTCTCTCCATTGCCACCTCCTTGACGTGTTTCCACTTGGCGAGCTTCTACCGTGCAGAGAGCCCTATTGCCCCCTGCACGGCGTGAGGCGATTACTTCATTTCACCAGGGTCCTGGTCCAGCATGAGGTGCGCGAAGGGGCTGCCGTCGAACATGATGTAAACGCCGGAGGGATTCGGAATAGTTGGGAGCTTCGTGGCTGCTGCATCGAAGGGCCACATGAGCATCCAGTGAGGGGGCTCATGTACAATCTTGGCCCCGTCCCCCGCCATGACGATTTTCCCATCTTTTTCAAAGTGTGCACCACCGCGAGCCATGTAGGCGATGCCGGGCACCGTGTTCGTCGGTTTCGGCGCGTGGTTCTTGAGGTCGGTCATCCATTGCTGAACGGCCGCGTCCATACACATGGGGTCAGGATCCTGGAGATTCATCACGGAAGGGATGCAGGTAAAGCCGTTGGCGCTCTTTTTGGTCTCGGTCAGCGTGCCATCGGCGCCGTAGATCATGATACCGGCCTCTTTCGCAATGTGCGCCGGTGCTCCACTGAGCGCGAGTGCCGTCTGGTCCGCTTCGGACATCGTTTTTACGGCTTTGACAGCGACACCATGCTCAGACGGTTTGTCGCCTGCGGTGGTGAACGCCGGCAGCATGAGGGTACTGGCGACCAGAATGGTAAGCACGATGTGTTGAGTCATGGACTTCTCCTCGTTGAAGGTGAGTGGTCTTTGTTCAGAGCGCCAAAATTAGCGCGAACAGAAGGAGAAGTCCATACGATGAACAACGGAGGGAGGAAGTCGTTCCCTAAACACTCATCCCTGTCTGTCGGGTCTTTCAAAAACGTTGGAACCGCTGCCTCGAAAATTTCGGACGTCTCGTTTAGCTAAGTCGCCAAGTAGAGGGGAGGCATGAGTCATAACGTATTGTCGTTTGAGTGACGCCTCAATCCAGGCCAGTTCAGCCTCACCAGCCCTCTCACCGCGTCCGTTACGACGACTGAGTCGGCGCAATGATTCGAAACCTGACTTCATCCACAAGGGTATCGGCAGACATCCGCTCTCCCGTGAACAGCCCGCAGTGGTAGAGGCCGGTTGTCCATCCAGTTTTTGGAGAGGTTAACATGAAGTAGCCGGACTGGTCGTTCATGGTCGTCATGACCCGGTCCTGTGCAACAGTACGGTGCTCCCCGGTTATCTCGGATGTTTCCAGGACACAGCGTGCGGTGAGGGGCACCGCATCGAACGAGGCAGACACCAGCCCAAATACCAAGTAGATCTCTGGTTGTGTGGTAGGAAAGCTGTCCCCCGGGTTCAGTGGAATGAACTCATGGGCGCCGGTGGGGAAATCATCTCGTACGATCTTGCTCGCTGGGATGACAAATCGAAACCAGCTGAAATCGGCGTCTCTGCCCATGAGCGATGCACGTGTATCCAGTGGGTTTTGCGGTTTAAACCGTTCGGCAGCTCTTGCATACAGTTCTTTTTCCGGAGAGACTGCGGCAGGAGAAGGATCGCCGGAGGGGACGCGGGCTGTTGCTTCATCAGCTGCGAGTGTTGCCAATTCAGGGACATGGGGCCGTACCTTCTCGAGCCATCGTGTGATTTTCTTTTGATCTAACACACGGGTGCCCGGTGGAAGTTGAACATTCTTGTTGTTCTGTTCAAACTCGACGGCCGCGTCATAGAGGGTTTGAAAATGAACGAACGCGTCTTCCCACTGTTCTAACTCCACGAGACATTGGCCCATCCGAAACACCGTATCTGCATAGTCTTCGTCGCTGGGATCAAGGTTGGATATCTTCCCAAATACGGTCAGCGCGTCCTTGCACCGGCCCAGCTGCATGAGGGTCAGCCCTAATTGATAATTGGCTAGGGCGTCATTGGGATTGAGCGCCAGCAGTCTTTGATAGATTGGCTCAGCTTCATGGTATCGACCCGTCGAGAAGAGTCTCCATGCGTCTGCGCGAATGGAGGCCCATTCCTTGCGCTGCGCCCCGGTCATTTCTTTGGTCAGAATGGGGTTGAAGCGTCGGCCTCGATCGATGGAGGTGCCATTGATTTGTGAGAGCAGATTCCTGGCAGGGAGCTCCAGCGGAGAACCGGGGGGCATCTTGTGCAACACATATTGCACATCAGCTTCCGCGCCTTGATAATCCAGGACGTCGAACCGCGCCCGCGCCAACGTTAATCGCCAGCCGAGTAAATCAGGAGCAAGTTCCACGGCCTTCTTATAGGATTCGAGCGAGTCCTCAAGCCGATCGAGCTTTCGAAGTTCTTGTGCCAGACGCAGATGCACTAGTGGATTCTGAATATCGATTCCTGCGATGCGTTGTAACTCAGCGATGGACTCCTCTCCCTGTCCCGACCGAGTCAACACACTCCACTTGGCCCATCGTACATCCAACGCGGTTGGTGCCCTGGCAAGGACCGTCTCATACGCCTCAACAGCGTCTTGAACGCCTCGGGAGGCGGCAAGAATATCACCGCGTAATTTCTGGAGCGTGAGCGCGTGAGGATGGTCCTGAATCTCTTGATCCAGGATCTCGAGCGCAGAGTTGATCGCACCACTCTCCCATACAGCTTTCGCGCGTTCGGTGACGTGTTCTTCTGAACGTAGCGCTGGATCCTCCGCGAAGGCGAAGGGGGCCATCGTCAACGTTACAATAAGTGGCACGCCAATGAGTATGGCGATGTGGTGAAATCTTGGCCGGTCGACAGGATCTTGCATGCGAGATGGCAGCGATCTAGGCATGAGCGTATGAGCATTCCACCATGGAGATTCACTATACCAAGAACCCATGTGATGGTGAAATAAGCCGTCTCCTTGTTCGACTCTTCCCGTTCATTGGCCTGCATCGTGGAAATCTACGTGACCGTGCTAGACTGCACACCCCATGTACGACGTCATTCTCTTTCAACCGGAAATTCCCCCGAACACCGGCAACATCATACGGCTGTGCGCTAATACAGGCGCAAGGCTGCATCTTGTGAAACCCCTGGGTTTTACGCTGGCGGATAAACAATTGCTGCGAGCAGGGTTGGACTATCATGAATTTGCGACCATCACGGTCCACGAAAGCTGGGCTGAGTGTGTCGCTCGCGTCAAAGCTCGCCGTATGTTTGCCGTATCCACCAAAGGCACCCAACGCTATGACCAGGTCGAGTATGCCGCCGGTGATGCCTTTGTATTTGGGCCGGAAAGCCGCGGGTTGCCGGCTGAGATTCTGGGGGCGGTTGGTGCGCAACAGTGTCTCCGCGTCCCTATGGTTCCGGGAAACCGGAGCCTCAATCTCTCCAACGCAGTGGCGGTGGTCATCTACGAAGCATGGAGACAGCTTGCGTTTGGAGCGAGTACATAAATGTACGAGGAGTATATGTTTATACTCAGGTATTTCATATTGACGCGTGTTCTGCGTTCATAGGTACTGCCGCGGTTTGCCCATTCGCCGTTCCCCGTTTCGAACCGGTGACTTGTAAATGGAGCCATCGATGCGTCCACTTTTTCTCGGCCGACTACTCACATTCTTTGCTGTGTTGTGTTTGATGAAGGCTGCTCCGGTTCTCGTGAACGCCGATGATTTTTTCGACAAGCTCAAGAAGGCGGCGCAGGAGGTGCAGAAGCAACGACAACAACAGCAGCAGCAACAATCCCAGCAACGACAACCACAACAGCCACAGCCTCAAATTCACGAGCCATCACACCCACAAGAGCCACAGACCCAGCAGACTTCAGCACCGTCCAAGCCCTCACAGCCGCTGATGCAGGCACAACAACCATCACAGCCTTCTCAACAGCAGCAGAGCCAAGCTGCCTCACAGCCCTCCTACTTATTAGCTGCTTCCTGCTTTTCTTCCACGAGTGACGTCGTCTGTGCCGCCTTGTTGCGTTGTCAGGCACGGTCATGTCTCCGAGGTTGGACCCCGGGATGCGTATGGACACGTCGCCCAGACCAAGCCGCTACATGATCAATTCGGCGAGGTCGTAGATCTGACGTTTGTTGCCTGCATAGTCCAATTCTCCGCATTGAAAAACCGCCGATGGCCCAATTGCCGATGCTGGTCCTGATGAGCGGTCTGAGGGTGAGCAGAACCGGTCCTTCTGGACCCGCAAAGGTGATGCGCCAAGCCGTGGGCCAGCAGTAAATGCCGAACGCCGGTCGCGGTTGAACACCGCCAGACCTTTGCCGGTGTCGAGCTTAACCGTCCACAGATGTTGCAGGATCTCTTCATGCGTGTACCGTTTCCCGGGCATGATGATGACCTCCCTCGTTGCGGCCCAGTCTATGATTCACATTAGACCGGAACGGCCCGGGCAGCTCATCCATGGCCCTCGCACTCTATGTCAACCGTCGTTTCCTGATCATCACGCTACGAAAAAATTCTTGACGTTACCACCTGGCTTCTATTATTGTCGGGCGTCAAACTTCCGTTTTAGAGCCCGCATGGCATGATCTGATGACAGATAATGATAAATTGGGCTTCACGAGTAACGTATTGTATCGAGTTTTCCTGCCCACAGCCTTCGGAGTATTTAGTTACCGCCACGGCGCTGACCCGCCATTCTGAACAGTTTCTCTCGTATTTTTAACTGCTTCGCGGACGACGCTTCAATTCCAGAGTAAGCTGGACGCCACTTTGCGACTATCTAAGTTGGAGCGTTCCGGTTTTGTGGACGTTAGATTTTCTATGCTGACGAGGAACCGACAAGATCGAACAGCGCGCAGCCGCCTAATTCTTAACGTCGTTCACACCAGCTCAGTGAAAGGAGAAGTGGTCATGCAGTCTATGCGATGCATTCCTTCGATAGGCGTAAGTATCGTCCTTCTTGGCCTCGTGTTCCATCCCCTCGTGGCAACCGCAGCTGAAGATTTTTTCGATAAACTGAAGCGAGCGGCCGAACAGTCGGTCCAGCAGCAGCAACAACCGCCAACACGACAGCCCCGGGCCCAACAACCTGGGCGCTCCGCACAGCCCCAGCGTCAGGCTGCAGCAAAGCCTTCTACTGAGCCGCCACAGCCGTCGGCGGATTTCGGCACTCCGGAGGCCACCGCCAAGATCGCCGCGCAGGCTGGGTTTTTGGATGTCGTCGGCATCAAATTAGGAACTCCGGCGAAGGAAGCGATCGAAGGACTGAAGGCATTCAACAAGAACTTCAAGATCATGTCCCACACCCTGAGAGAGTATGAGGCGTTGCCAGGTGTGGTCATGACGCCGCACATTGAGGCGGCGTACCAGCCGACGAATCGTGAGGGGAATCCGGAACACATCAGCCTCATGCTCACCTATTCCCCGAACGAAGCGTTTGTCTGGGGCATCTCACGCAACACCAGCTTTGGCACCGAAGCTCAGCGGCCAACGGTGAACACGTTCGTCGACGGACTGAGGAAGAAATATGGGAACGAAAGTACTAAATACTTGGACACTCGTCTCATTTGGGTCTTCGATGACCAGGGACAGCAGGTCATGGGACAAATGGCCTGGGATATCTTCAGTAAATGTTCGGAAGCATGGATCGTGGGGAGTACAGGGGGACTGATCGCTGGCAATCGCCCCGATCACAACAATCAATACGGCAATTCTAATTTTGACAAGCAGCTGGTCAAAGGATACTACCAGGGGAGCCAGGGCAAGGATTTTCGCGGTGGCATCTGCCACTCGCATTCCTTAATCAACATCCACTTTCTTCATGCCATCCCGCGCGGCTCGGCCGCCGACCTGGTAATGAATATGGACTTTAAAGCGACCAACCGTCAGTTGGAAGCCAGCGCTGTCACGGCCTCCCATACCGTTCTCTTGCGCGAGGCCACCAAATTGGCACAACAGCGGAAGGAAGAATCAGAAAAACGCGGTGGGCCACAGTTCTAAGGCACGATCGATGTAAGCACCATATAGAAAGAACGGGCATGACAGGTGTACGACGACTCGTTCCGGTTCTCGTCTTCTGCGTCCTGGTCGTCCTGAGTACCACGGCTGTGCAAGGCGACGAGGGCGCTGCACGCGCCATGATCTCACAGTGGGCTGGAAACTATGAGACGGATGCCTTTTTAAAGGAGCCGCCGATCCAGGAGGAGTTACGGATCCTCCTGGGTCCGGAGTGGAAACACTTCATGCAGAACCTGACCGTGAGGGGAGCGGTGGACCTGGTTGGCGGCGCACTCTCGGTCAGCGGCAATGCCCCGCACCAGGGCACCGAGGAAGAAGCGATCGTGTGCGTCGTGCCAGGCAGTACGAC
>JAQBES010000196.1:0-4627 GCA_032123755.1 Nitrospirota bacterium | reverse complement strand
TGCGCGCAATATTCCACCCACCCAGCCCTCAGCGCGCCAAGACGCGCTTTATCCCGAGCGAGGGCCTTCCAGTTCCCTCTAACTCCCTTAAGAGAAGTGGCCAACGCTGCCCTCAACTGCGCGCATCGAACGAGCACAATTTCACCGTGGGCGTTCTGCGAGCAAGGAGGGCACCTGGCCGCTCCTTCCCCATCCTTCGGAGGCCGCGCGTTGCGCGAGCACAGGGATCGTCCCAGCTACCCCGCTCTCTTTTTCAGCATCCTGTTTAGACGATGCCATGTTTGAGCAAATCATGCAAATGCACAACCCCGACAATTCGCTTGGCGCTGTCGGCGACGACGAGCGTGGTAATGGAATAGCGCTCCATCATTTCGACCGATTTGGCTGCCAGTTCATCCGGCCCGATCAACTTGGGACGGCGCGAGGCCAAAGACCCAGCTGTGATCTTGGAGAAATCCCCGCCCTGTTGGAGAAAGCGCCGGAGGTCGCCGTCGGTAATGACTCCCAGGAGTGTGCCGGCTCGATCGACCACCGTGGTCATGCCGAGTTTTTTGGCCGACATTTCGAGAATGGCCACCGAGGCTAAGACCGTCTCCATTACTTGCGGTATCTCCTGCCCCTTGTGCATAAGGTCCCGCACTTTCACCAGCAACCGACGTCCGAGCGTCCCACCTGGATGGAATTGCGCAAAATCCTGTTCCTTGAACCCGCGCTTCTCGAGCAAGGCGACAGCCACTGCGTCGCCCATGGCGAGTGTCGCGGTCGTACTCGCCGTCGGCGCAAGTCCCATGGGGCAAGCCTCCTCTGCGACAGACACATCCAGCACGACGGCGCTATTCTTGGCCAGCGTCGAACCCATGCGGCCGACGATCGCCACGACAGGAATGCCCATGCGTTCCATGAAGGGCAAGAGCTGCAAAATTTCCTGCGTCTCTCCACTATTCGAAATCGCAATCAGGACATCGCGGCGCGCCAACATGCCAAGGTCGCCGTGGAGCCCTTCGGCCGGATGGAGAAAGAACGACGGCGTCCCGGTACTCGCCATCGTGGCGGCGATCTTCTGCCCGATCAACCCGGACTTGCCCATGCCCGAGACGACGACTTTGCCCTTGCAGTGATAGAGCAGGTCCACAGCCTCAGAAAACCCCCCATCGAGACGTTGAACGAGGGCCTGGACGGCACGCGCTTCGATGCCCAACACTCGCCGGCCTACGTCGAGGCTGGTTCCGCCCATCGACGACGCCGCCCGAGCGCCCTTCGGCTTGGTTACTTTCGAGGTTGCGACGCGTCGCATATCTGCATGACCCGTTCGAGCAAAGATGGTAATTGATGGAGTGGCACCATATTGGGTCCGTCCGATAAGGCCTCGTCTGGATTGGGATGGACTTCCATGAAGAAGCCATCGACTCCCGCGCCGGCTGCCGCGCAGGCCAGGGGTTCGACGAATTCACGCTGGCCACTGGATTTGGTTCCCCCGCCACCCGGCAACTGCACACTATGGGTGGCGTCGAAGACCACGGGGTAGCCGAAGCTCCGAAGAACGGGAAAGGATCGCATATCGACGACGAGATTGTTGTAGCCGAACGACGATCCTCGTTCGGTCAAAATGATTCGCCTGTTTCCGGCCTCCTCCACTTTTTTCACCGCATTGCCCATTTCTTGCGGGGAGAGAAACTGGCCCTTCTTCACGTTCACAACTTTTCCGGTCTTCGCCGCTGCAATGAGCAAATCCGTCTGCCGGCAGAGGAATGCGGGAATCTGGAGCACGTCCACGATCTTCCCTGCCTCGGTCGCCTGTTCTTCCGTATGAACGTCCGTTAAGACAGGAAGGCCCAGCTGATCCTTGACCTGCTTCAGCACCGCCAGGCCCTTTTCGAGACCCGGCCCGCGATACGACGTGATGGAGGTCCGGTTCGCTTTGTCGAAGGACGACTTGAAGATATAGGGTATGCCCAGCGACTTGGCAATCTCAGCGATGCGCGCCGCCGTCTCCAGCACAAGCTGTGCGCTCTCGATGACACAGGGCCCGGCTATCAGAAACGGCCGATTCCCCGCACCAACTTTAAATGAACCGATTTGAACTTCCTGTGCCATTGCTTGTACGCCTACCTGGTTCTGTTGGGATGCTCAAACAGGCTATCCAACGCGACCGCAGGCGAAGACAAAACCGGAGGCGTAGCCTCTGGGCTACGTTGAGGATCTTGTCGAGCCGAGAACAAAGTTGGGAGCCTGTTTCAGCATCCCGCCTCAGTGGCCACATTTGCGGCGTAAAGCCGCGCCAATAGATCCGCTAAACAACGGATGCGGACGGTGGGGCCGCGAATTATATTCCGGATGGAACTGCGTCGCCAGAAACCAGGGATGATCGCGTAACTCGACAATCTCGACCAGCCGGCCGTCCAGCGAAAGCCCGCTCAGCACGAATCCCTTGGCGAGCAATTGCTCGCGGTATGCATTATTGAATTCGTACCGGTGCCGATGGCGCTCACGCACTTCGCTCACCCCATACATCTTTTGAGCCAGGGTTCCCTCCCCGAGCATACAGACATAAGACCCGAGCCGCATCGTCCCGCCTTTGTCGCTGACGGACTGCTGATCCGACATCAAATGAATGACGGGATGGGGGGAGGCCTCGTCAAATTCGGCGCTATTTGCGCCGGCCAGTCCGGCGACGTTCCGCGCAAACTCGATCGTCGCGCACTGCATGCCCAGACACAAGCCGAGAAACGGAATCTGGTGTTCCCGTGCGTATCGAATCGCAGCGATTTTCCCTTCGATCCCGCGCGCGCCAAACCCTCCTGGCACCAGGATACCATCGACCTCACGCAGGATTCGTTCAGTCCCTTGCCGTTCGATCTCCTCCGATTCGATCCACTGGATGTTCACCCGCGTTTCATGGTCAATGCCGCCATGGACGAGCGATTCCGCAAGACTCTTGTAGCATTCCTTCAAACCCGCGTACTTGCCGACCAGGGCAACTGAGACTTCATGCTTGGGATACTTGATCTTCTGAACCATCGCATCCCATTCACGCAGGTTCGGCGGACCGGTCTTGAGTTGGAGCAGGCGCACGATCAGCTCGTCCAGCCCTTCCTTCCGGAACACGATCGGCACTTCATAAATCGTGTCCACATCCTTGGCCGTGATCACCGCGTCTTTCTCAACGTTACAGAACATCGCGATCTTGCCCTTGAGTTCCGGTGGCAGATACCGATCGGTCCGACAGAGGAGGATATGTGGCTGAATACCGATCTCCCGGAGCTTGTTGACAGAGTGCTGCGTCGGTTTGGTCTTCAGCTCACCGGCTGTGCCGATATACGGCACCAGCGTCAGGTGGACATAGAGCACGTTTTCGCGGCCTACATCGTACGGCATCTGGCGAATCGCTTCGAGGAACGGCAAACTCTCGATGTCACCGACCGTACCGCCGATCTCTACAATCGTCACGTCCATCCCCTGGGAGATGCGCATGATGCACTGTTTGATCTCGTCGGTGACGTGGGGTACCACCTGCACCGTCCCGCCAAGGTAGTCGCCGCGACGCTCTTTCGTGATGACCGAATGGTAGATCCTGCCGGTCGTATAGTTATTTTCTTTGGTGAGGGTTAGGGACGTGTATCGTTCATAGTGGCCGAGGTCCAGGTCTGTTTCCGCACCATCGTCCGTCACGTAGACCTCCCCGTGTTGATAGGGATTCATCGTGCCTGGATCGACGTTAATGTAGGGATCGAGCTTGAGGAACGTGATCTTCAACCCTCGACTCTCGAGCAGGTTGCCGATCGAGGCCGAGGCGAGTCCCTTCCCCAAGGAGGAAACGACTCCGCCTGTGACAAAAATGAACTTGCTCATCGTTGCCCCCATCTTGTTGTCGGATCGTACAATTCTGACACGCATGCCACCCTTACCTGGAAGGGGCTGCCTTCAGCGCACCCAACTCCCTCTTGATGACGTCAAATTCTTGGAGCTTCTCCGCCACCGACTCAACATCGTCCGGCGTATCCACCCGCAAAGAAGCCTGTGTGGTTTCCCAGACTCTGATCGGAATGCCATGCTCCAACGCGCGTAACTGCTCGAGCTTTTCCGCATCCTCCAGCCGTCCGGTGGGAAGGGACGCCAGCTTCAATAAGGTGTCGCGCCGATACATGTACAGACCGAGGTGAATGTAATGCAACCCTCCGACGGCTCGGCGGCTGGCGTCGTCCCGCACCAATGGAATTGGTGCCCGTGAGAAATAGAGGGCGTTGCCAAAATGGTCCGTGACCACCTTCACCACCGAGGGATTGTGGACATCTTCCGTCGAATCGATCGTGCGCATCAGCGTGCCCATGCCTGTGCCGCTCTTGATGAATGGCTCGATGAGATCCGCCAGCAAATCCGGCTGCAGCGGGATCTCATCTCCTTGCAGATTCACAAAATAGTCCCCGTCGAACATGCGCGCTACTCCGGCGACTCGATCGGTGCCTGTCCGATAGTCTCCGATTATCATCACGGCACGTCCGCCAAATCCTTCCACAGCCTGCTTGATCCGCTCGTCGTCGGTGGCGACCAAGACCTCCGTCACCGCTCGACAGGCCGCCGCTTGTTCATACACATGCTGGATCATGGGCTTCCGACCCAGCATGACAAG
>JAQBES010000195.1:0-16922 GCA_032123755.1 Nitrospirota bacterium | reverse complement strand
CACGGCGAGCCCGAAGGCAAACGCGATCCCGAAGACCCCAATGCCGAGCTGCGGAATGCCCGCGCTGAGGAGCGCGCTCCCGCAGCCCGCAAACACCAACCAGAACGTGCCGATCGCTTCGGCTGCCAGTCGATTGATCATGTCGCCTCCCAGGAAAGGGTCGTGGTGCCCCGCACTATGCCCGGGGACTCGAAAAAGCGCAAGCCGCCCAGCGGCCAGGCCCGCCGCCTGCTGTGGTTCTTGGACCAACATAATTTCGTGTGGACATTCTCACGATGAGAGATGAAACAGAAGGCCAGGATGAAGGACTATCGGGTGAAGGCAGGAAGTACGTTCGGCAAGGATGGGGCGATCAGGAGCGTGATGTCCGGTGTGAATCCGCAGGGCTGCACCGTCTTGTCCTTCAAAACGCCGCTTTTCTCTATTTAGGCGACGGGATAGGGAGATGATTTCGCTCCAGCAGAGGGTCGAGCTCGCGCGCTTCCACGATCGAATACGTCTCCGGTTTTTCTGGACCTGCGGTCGCAGATCTGCCCGCCCCTCCTTTGCTTCGTGACGAATGGCAATGTCGTACAAGCTTCCCAGTGGGTATGTTTTATGCTCAACGAGTCAATGTAGGGGAAAATAATTCTCCCCATTGACATGTTTTTCTAATGGGCGTAAGAGGAATCTACGGCCCATTTACTCGATCAAGGGGGACCGGACAGGGCGCACGGCTGTTAACGGGTTCCCCCGCCAACTTTCTCAAGAGAGGAGGGTAGCGATGGATGACCTGACTCCACCTGGCCACACAGGCCCGCCGATTCGAGGGCGGGCTTCTGATCGGTCGCGCTAACCGGTTCTCCGCTGGCTGTGCCGTAACGGCACCAAAGACCAACAGGGTATTAGCCTGACACATCATGGAGAACTCGACGCTGGCGCGAGGAACACAAGCGCCTGAGATGAATTATTTCTCCCCCGTTCAGTTGCCCAGTGTTCTCGCTTTCGCGCGGGTCTCAGTTTTTCTGGGCCGAGATAATTACATAGCTGACCCGGCGTCCTAAGCGCCACACACGGGCGACCTCCCACCTTAGTGCAGGGTCGCCCGTGCCGTTTTAGCAGGCTGTTGAAAAAGTCTGCCAGCGCGAAGAAGGTTGAGGCTCAGGCTAAGGTCGAGATAGAGAAAGTCTGATCCTCGATCAACCTTAACCTCGACCTCAGCCTACTGCACTCGCTGCGGCCTTGCAGAACAGTCTTTTTGAACAGCCTGCGGGTTCGGTGGGAACCTTCCGTGACTTCCTCCGGTCCTGGATCCTTCAGGTCCACAATTGGTTTTCAGCATCCTACTAGGCTCGTGAAAATACCCCTAACTTCGTTGTCGCGTTGCTCAATGCCTCGTAGTACGACAAAAGTACGACTCGGCATTTTGCTCGACGTCGTCTTGTTGAAGAATATTATATCGGCCTCGTCAGGATTTGTGCTGGTGAAAATTGTGATGTCTGCGCCAGAAGTAATAGAGCGGAATCCCACTCAGGACGGTCGCCGCGCCGTACAATGACTCTATAGGCCGTTGGACGAGACTGTAGATGACCAATGTGAAAGCTCCGATGACGAGGGCGGCGGGTAAGAATGGATAGAGTGGAACGCGGTATTGGTGGGGGCTCACAACGCTTGTACGACGAAGATGAAAGATCGTGGAGAGGGTCAAGGCCATAAACAGCGAGAGAACGAGACCGCTGTAGACAAGGAGTTGTTCGAAGGTTCCGCTCAAAATGAGCAGTGATGCCCAGAGGCTTTGAAAGACGATGGCGCGGGCCGGCACCGCAGTGCGGGGATGGAGCCGCGCAAGCCAGGGGCTAATGATACCGTCGTGTGCCATGGCCCAGTACACACGGGGCCCTGCCCACGTCATGGCGCTCACCGCTCCTGCGATGGAGAGACAGAGAAGAGCGGCGATAAGCCGCCCGCTTTGTGGACCCCACAAGGCCGCGGCTGCCTTTTCCGCGACTGGTATGATTGGTTCCCGGGCCAACTCAGAGATCGACAGCGCTGACAGGTAGACGACGTTCAGCAGCAGATAGATCACGGCGACGAAGGCTGTGCCCCAGATCATGATCTGGGGCACAGTTCGCTGGGGGTCGGCGATGTCGCCGGCGATATAGCCCGCAACGTTCCAGCCAAGGTAGCAGTAGGTTACAATCACGAGCGCGATGGCGGACGCCCCGAGCGTCGGTTGTGGCAAGGTGGGCCCTGCGACAAGCTCGTTCCCGTGCCCCGCCACCGTTGCCAGCCCGCCCAGAATGAGACCCCCGATGGCGATGACTTTTGTGGTCGTCAATAGTAATTGCACGCGGCCGCCTGTTCCTACACCTCGGCAGTGCATGAGGGTCGCGATCCACAACAGAGAGAGGGAGAGACCCTTCGCCAGCCATCCCTGCTCGTCCTCGAGCGGGACAACTCGTAGTGCATAGGACGAAAAACTGATGGCTGAAGCGGCGACTGCCGCGCCGAACCCAATCGTGAACGACGTCCATCCATTGAGAAAGGCCACCAGAGGTCCATAGGCCTCTCGCAGGTAGACGTAATCCCCTCCCGCATGAGGCAAGGCGGACCCCAGCTCTCCATAGACCATGGCACCACCGAGAGCGAAAAGCGCTCCGATGAACCACAACAGGAGAATCAGCATCGGATCGCCCAGGTCTCGCGCCATGAATCCCGTCGTGGTGAAAATACCTCCGCCTATTATGTTACTCACAAGCACGCAGGAGGCCGTGAACCAGCCGATCTTCCGCGCGGCTGATTTCAGGCTTGGCTCACTGATTGACGGATGGCTCATGCTGTCCGAGGTTAGCAGGTTGCGGAAAACTATCTTGGTGCGCTAGAACTTCGATCGTCCCCACGTCTGGCACAACAGGAGAACACTCCCGCAGGAAGCTCAACAAGGCCAGACTTCTCACCCACCCCACCCCGGCGTGCCAAGACACGCCGCTCCGCGGGCAAGGCTGCAGCGAGTGCAGTAGGCTGAGGTCGAGGTTATGGTTGATCGAGGATCAGACTTTCTCTATCTCGACCTTAGCCTGAGCCTCAACCTTCTTCGCGCTGGCGGACTTTTTCAACAGCCTGCTAGATTGGGATCGGGGGCTTTCTTTTCTTCCTGCTCTTCCCTACCATACTGAGCGATGCCTGGGAAGCAACCAAAGATCTCTCGTGCCGCCGGTGGTGTGCGACGACGTCGTCAACCTGCTCATGCGTCGACCGGTTTGACTGCGGTTGAACTCCAAGCCGCGGCTCCTCCGGCAGAGGTCGCCGAACTGCATCGAACGATCGAGCGTGATAACGGGAAGGTCCTCGCGATCTATCGGGAGCCCTATGGAGGACGCTGGGTGGTGTTGGCGGCCTTGCCGATCGAACTCGTTGAGCCGACCCCCTTTCAGCGCAATCTCTCCGACATGCACGTTCGCAAGTTAGAACTCGTAATTGGCAAGATCGGACGGTTTCTCGATCCGATCATTGCGGTGCCTGCGCCTGCGGAGGGGGGTAAAGAAGTAGAGGAGGCAAAGGGGCACGTGAAATACTGGACTCCCAATGGTAACCATCGCTTGTCTGCCATGAGAACACTCGGGGCGAAGAGCATTGTGGCGATTGTCGTGCCTGAGCCAGCCGCGGCCTATCAGATTCTCGCGATGAACACCGAGAAGGCGCACAATCTGCGCGAGAAATCACTCGAAGTCATCCGTATGTACAAGGAACTGGCGCGGCTCGAAGATGCGACGGAAGAGACCTATGCCTTGGAGTTCGAGGAGCCGGCCTTCATTACGCTGGGTCTGTGCTATGAAGAGCGACCAAGATTCAGCGGCGGGGCCTACCATCCAGTGTTGAAGCGGGTGGATGCATTTCTGAAGAAACCGATGCGCGCAGCGATTGAGCTGCGGCGGAAACGGGCAACGACCTTGCTGGCGCTGGACGATCAGATCGTCGAGCAGGTTGAGGCGCTTAAAGCGAAAGGCCTGACGAGTCCCTATCTCAAGAGTTTTGTGGTCGCCCGCGTCAACCCGATTCGGTTCCGGCCAAAGGATGCCGCGCCCCTCTCATTTGATGAGGCCTTCGACCGGATGGCAACCGCAACGGCCAAATTCAACCCCGAGAAGATCAAGATGGAAGACGTGGCTCGCTCGGGTGGCACAGTTGATGAGGCTGGATAACTACGCCATCACCTAATTCCCCCACCTTGCCCTTCCTCCCGAAGCCCCCTTAGAATACCTGTCCTAGACAAAATCGGTTCACAACGTTGATTTTCATACTAGGAGGTGATGCCATGAGCCTTGCTGATAATAAATGTATCCCCTGCCGCGGCGGGGTACCTCCAGTTCCAGCGGATCGTGCGCAGGTTTTGCTGAAAGAGCTAGGGCGCGGGTGGTCGCTGAACCAGGCCGGCCATCTTGAGCGCTTGTATACGTTCAAGGATTTCGCCCAGGCCATGGACTTTGTGAACAAGGTGGGTGGCGTGGCAGAAGCGGAAGGCCATCATCCTGATCTCTATCTCGCTTGGGGCAAGTGCAAGGTCGAGATCTGGACGCATAAGATCAATGGCCTGACGGAGAGTGATTTTTACATGGCGGCCAAGGCCGATCGAGAGTTTGAACCCTTTCGCGGGGCTGCCAGTTAACTGCGAGTCGGACGGTAGTCTCATGAACCCACGAGGCATCAGATGAGCGATAAGGCCCAGGTGGCGCTCGTCAATATGCCGTTCAGCTACTCGAAGTATCCTTCGATTCAACTAGGCACCCTCTCCGCCCTGCTCAAGTCGAAGGGGATCCACGTCGACTGCCATCATCTGAACGTGCGTTTCGCCCACAAGATCGGCGTGCCCCTCTATGAAATGATCTGCGAGAAACGGGCGTTGTTTGGCGAATGGATTTTTTCATACCTTTTGTTCCGCGAGAATCCGAAGCGCGTAGACTATCCGCGCGTATTCAAGCCGGTGTTTGAGCAAGTTTTGAAGGAGAGCGGACAGCCGGCCTCATTCTTCGAAGACATGGCGACGAGGACGGCGCCACAGTTCTTGACTTGGGCTCTGACCGCAATCGACTGGGGGCAATACAAGATTGTCGGCTTCACCTCCACGTTCGATCAAAACGTCGCCAGCCTGACGATGGCGAAACTCATCAAGGATCTCTATCCCGCCGTGACGATCGTCTTCGGTGGAGCGAACTACGACGGCGAGATGGGGCTGGAATACTTTCGAGCCTTTCCCTTCATCGACCATGTGGTGGTGGGAGAAGGAGAAGCGGTGTTCCCGGAATTGGTTGGATACCTCCTCAAGGGAAAGACTGGGGTCGTGCCCAGCGGGGTGGCCTATCGGGAGGGAGCGGCGATCGCGTTCACTCCAAACAACTCACTCTTTTCGGACTTTGCGAAGACCGGTCCACCTGACTATGACGATTTCTACCATCTCCTGGCGGAGCTGGGCGCGGCGGCGCAGGGGCTCGATCGGATCCTCCTCTACGAAGGTTCACGAGGCTGTTGGTGGGGAGAAAAACATCACTGTACGTTTTGTGGATTGAACGCACAGAGCATGAAATTTCGGGCTAAATCGGCCGAGCAAGCGGCCCGGGAGATGGCCTATCTTTCCAGCCGATACGATACGGTGAGATTTCGCTTGGTGGACAACATCATCGACATGAAATATGTGGAGAACCTTTTTGGTCGGTTTGCGGCAGACCACTGTGATCTCGACGTGTTTATCGAAACGAAGAGCAACCTGCATAAGAGCCAGATTCGAACGCTCGCCGCCGGGGGCGTGAAATGTATGCAGCCGGGATTAGAGAGTCTGAACCTCAATCAGCTGCAGGCGATCGATAAGGGCGTCACTCCGATGCAGAATATTATCTGCCTCAAGTGGAGCTCCTACTATCATGTCGCGGTATCGTGGAATATCTTGCTCGGGTTTCCCGGAGAAACGAACGAGGACTACCGCCGGCAGATCGATATCATTCCGTCGTTGTTCCATCTGCAGCCACCAGAGTCGAGCGGGAGGTTCTGGCTGGAGCGCTTCAGTCCCTACTACACCAAACCACACGAATATGGTATCCGCGTCACCGGTCCTGGGATGGCGTACGAGTATGTGTACGATGCCCGGCAGGTGGACTTAAGGAAGATCGCCTACGATTTTGAGTATGAGCTGGACAATTGGAGCGTGGACCCTCAGATCTACCAGGAATTGGTTGACCTGGTACAGGAGTGGCAGCAGCGAGTCCGTTCAAGCGATCGGCCGTTTCTCTATTACTCGAAGGCGATGGACTATGTCACGGTGTACGATGGTCGGAACCCCAAGGCACCGATACGGCGGCGCTACGATTGGCCTGCGGCTGGAATCATCGAGGCCTGTAACGAAGCGGCCAAGAGCGCGGACCAGATCCGTACTCTGCTGGCAAGTCGACCTGACAAGAGCGCGAACCGCGATGCAGAGATTGATCAGGCGCTCGGTGCCTTGACGGCTGCACGGATTCTCTACGAAGAGCGCGGCAAATACTTCACCCTGGCCGTTCCAGAAAACCCCTACCTCTAGCAGGCTGTTGAAAAAGTCTCCTTTCTCACCCGCCCAACCCGGGCGCGCCAAGACGTGCCTTTTCCCATGCGTCGTTCTTGCATCGTTCAGACCCTCAACGTATCAAAGAAGATTCTCGGAGGTCGGAATCGCTGGAGGGGCTTTCCCGTTCGCCAAGATCCATTCTGGAGGCAAACGGCCCACACGAAGTGAGGTTTGTACCTCCTCGGCCTGCACTCGCTGCGGCCTTGCTGGACGGGCTTTTTGAACAGCCTGCGGGCTGTGCGAGGACCGTCCACGATCGCCCGCACCCCACGTTTCTCTGTGTCCGGACTTGCTTTTCTAACGCTCTGCTAGCGAAACGAGGCACCAGGCTCATCACATCGACAGTTTGTCGGCGACGTTACGCATTTGGACGCCGTGCACGAGCGAGGCGCCACCTCGGACGGCGCAGGCAACGTGGACGGCTTCCGTCATTTCTTCGATGTTCGATCCTTTTTCAAGGGAGGCCTGCGTGTAGGCATCGATGCAGTAGGGACATTGGACTGCGTGGGCAACGGCGAGGGCGATGAGGGCCTTCTCTCGTTCCGTCAGAGCCCCTTCAGCGAAGACGGCGCTGTAGTAGGCCATGAATTTCTCCCAGAGGTCCTTGTTGCCCTTGCCCATCTCGGCAAATTTTCCCAGATCGTGCGGATGGTAGTAGGTCTCCATAAGATAACTCCAAATTGCGAATGTTAAAGTTTGAAATGGTGAAAGAGCGTGCACCCCTTCATTCACCATTCACAACTTATCATTCAACATTGTTTTGCGATCAAGCGTTGCTGGGCGGATCGGGATCAGCTTGCGTGAGAACCTGCGAAAACCGCGTGCCGACGATGCCGGTCACCTTGGCCATGAGGTCGGTCACCTCTTGCCATTCCTGCGGCAGAAGATCCTGTTTCAGTTGAGGATGAATTGCCCATTGGGCATCGACTTGTGTTCCCTTTCGGCTCACGAGCACTTGAAGCAGTTCCACATCCTTGGTGGGTGCTTCGGCCCCTGCATCTTGGGGTGGATTTCCGTTTGAATTTCCCGATGAGGGCGTTGAACGTGCCATACAGCCAACCTCCTTCCCTCTGAAGAAGGAGATCATACCGCATCGTCATTCTGTCTGTATATCTGGCGCAGGTTTCTGTGGCTAGCCTGGCCTGTGGAGTGATCTGAATGATCTGATACGACCGCAGCGGAAGCGTTCCTGAGTAATGCGGGTTAGGAGGGAGTTGCGTCTTCTTGGAGCAGGTCGAGCATGGCTTGGTGGATCGGCCCGTTACTTGCGACCAATTCTCGCCTGTAGATCGAGTGCGGAGCGCCCTTGAAGTCCGTCACTAGGCCACCGGCTTCGCGGAGGATGACGACTCCCGCTGCCATGTCCCACGGGTTCAGTGTCACTTCCCAAAATCCATCGAACCGGCCGGTCGCGACATAGCAAAGATCCAGGGCTGCCGTTCCAGTTCGCCGCAATCCCTGCACCTTCAACGCGAATCGCACGAAATGGTTCAAGTTATTGTTCGGGGTCTCGCGAATGTCGTACGCAAATCCGGTCACGAGGAGCGCGCGATCAAGATGATCCGTTATGGATACGGAAATGGGAATTCCATTGAGATATGCCCCGTGACCGATTTTCGCGGTGAAGAGTTCGTCTCGAGTCGGGTCATAGACCACCCCAATAATCCCACGTCCGTCGCATTCCACCCCGATGGACACGCAGTAGGCGGGGAACCCGTGGGCGAAGTTGGTCGTGCCATCAAGTGGATCAATCACCCATTTGTAGCGGGATGGAGGTTGCTCGGTTTGCCCACGTTCCTCGGCAAAGACAGGATGGGTCGGGAAGGCGTCATGGATGATGTCGATGATGCGTTGCTCCGCCAGGTGGTCGGCGTCGGTGACAAGGTTGATGATCTGCTTATGTTCGATACGAAATCCGGTACGTGTGCATTCAACCAGAACGGCTCCGGCCTGGCGGGCCGCGTCAATGGCGACTGAAAGAAGTGTGTCGAGGGGGATATCCTGGCCATATGGTAGAGACATGAGACGGCATCATAGCACGAGGCTGTATTTTACTAATGGAGTGAAGGTACCTCTCGAACGGAAAGCAATTCCACTCATTGGGCCAAGATCTGACTTGTTTCTTAACATTCTTATTGAACGAGCAGATGACGTTGCGGGTAAGTACTGACCGGTTTTAAAGCGATCATTCTATGCAAGCCACGATTCCAACTTTATCTATTGACTTGCTATGCAAGCAATGCTATAAAGCAAGCATGCTTCACCTGGGGGCAAGTTCGTGGAAGAACTCACCGATATATTGGTTGGTCTTGAACAGCGAATCAGCGCTTACAAGAACCGGCTGCAAGAGCTCGAAAAAAAACGTCGCCGCTTGGATGACGAAATCGCCACGATCAAGAAATACTTGGAGTTGGCAGAAACGCTCTATCGCGTTGAAGCCGACAAGGCCAAGCTCGCCAGTCTCTCCAGTCAATTCTATTCCGATGAAAAAGGTGCTCGTCAGCGACCGAATACGGATGTCACCGACCAGTCGAGGGAAATCCTCATGGGGCGGAGCAAGTATTCTGGGAAAAGCGTGTCGGAAGCCGCGTACGAGATGCTCCGCGAGGCGAATCGCCCGATGCACGCAAAAGAGCTTGTGCAGCGATTGGTCGAGGGGGGGCTCCAGATCAAGGGCAAAACGCCACTGACATCTGTGGCCACGTCCCTGAAGCGGGACAAGCGGTTCAAGAAAGTGGGCCCGAATACGTTCGAGGCATTGGAAGAATCCCTGATCCACGCAGTGTAGTGTGTCCGGGCTAGGTAGACCTCAGCATACATGAAGGGGGGTGAGAGTCTTGGCGACGAAGAAAGCAGCAAAGAAGAAGAAGAAGTAGTCCCCGCCTTGAATCTAGCGTCGGGAGTGAGGCCACTTGCTCCCGACGTTAAATCACATCTCAGTTACCCGCACGTCACACATCATCTCGCCTGTATTGGCAAGACCACGCGTAGGTTTCCATTCAAGAGGATGAGCATTCTGCGGGGGTTTTTTCTTCGTGTCCAGGAAGTGCAGACCAGCGAAGTTCTGCTGTGCTGAAAGGGCTTTTCCGAAGGCTGTTAGGAGGCTTGGAGGGCCACAAGCGATGCGGATCTCGGTGCGGCCTTGGCAGAGCGAGGCTCAGACGCGACGACGGTTTCGTCGGCGTTGAGCAACACCCAGCTATCGGGGTGGGTGAGAATCTGTTGGACGAGGCGTGTGTGTAGCGCATGTCCCGAGCGCTCGGCGATCAAGTGCCCGATAAAGGGTACGCCGAGCAACGAAAAGTCTCCGATCAGGTCCAGGATCTTGTGTCGGACGAACTCATTGGTAAAGCGAAGGCCTGATTCGTTGAGAATGCCGTCTTGAGAGAGGACGATCGTATTGTCCAGGTTGCCGCCCTGGCCGAGCCCGCGAGCCCATAGGGCCTCCACTTCCTGCAAGAATCCGAATGTCCTGGCATCCGCGATCTCGCGCTCAAACGCAGGGGCTGAGTGCTCATAGACGTAGGTCTGCGTCTGGATCAAGGGATGATTGTAGTGGATGGAATAAGTGATCTTGGTGGTCGAAGACGGTTCGATGCGGACTCGACGTGCTCCATCCACCACCTCGAGAGGCCGTGTGATTTTCAGATAGGGTTGCCGCCGGCTCTGCGGAACAATTCCGGCTGACCGAATCAAACGAACGAAGTGTGCCGCGCTACCGTCCATGACCGGCACCTCACCGGCATCAACCTCCACATGGACGTTATCGATGTCGAGTCCTGCTAATGCGGCTAGGATGTGCTCGATCGTCTGTACCTGAAACCCGTTGCCGCTGATCGCGGTGCAGAGTTCTGTGGGCACCAAATGCTCGACGGAAGCCGCGAGGGAGGCTCCATTTTTGCCGTTCCGGTTTACGAAGACGACCCCTGTATTTGGTGAAGCAGGCTTGAGTGTAAGGGTGACGGGCTGTCCTGAGTGAAGCCCAACTCCTGCACAACTCACCGCATTCGCTAACGTTTGTTGAACTCTCACTAAGTACCCTCAATAATTACACAGGGGGGTATAGGCAACTCGTGTGCCAGCCTGTATTATTGCGAAAAATTATCATATATCATTGATAATAAAAGAATTATATTAAAGTGCAGCGATATGAAGCTATGTTGTAAAAACATGACACCTGTGACTTTTCAAGGATTATCAAATCGTAATTCAGGCTCCTATCATAACGAGCCAGCTCAACTGAACAGGGAGTCGATCACCGCGATTGGCGCAAGGGCAGACGGAAAAGGCTTGCGGTCTGTTGGTGGCTGAAAAGGAATACGTGGTGATCGGTCGATGTAGGAAGTGCGACAAGCCGCTTGCTGGGCCAGGACGTTTCCACTTGGTGACCGCCAACACTACGGCCGGGGGTCCAGCTCAATGAGTCCTTTCCGAATGGCCAGGATGGCGGCCTGCGTGCGATCGTAGACTTGGAGCTTATGAAAGATATTCCGCACGTGGTTCTTGACGGTCTTTTCGCTCAGGTCCAAGTTATTGGCAATTTCCTTGTTCGTTTTGCCGTCTGCGACCAAGCGGAGGACCGTGATCTCTCGTTCCGTCAGATCGTGCTCGACCCACCCAGGCTTTTTCCCCTTCTTCTGGGACATCAAGGAAAACTCCGCCAAGATCTTGCTCGCCACGGATGGATGGATCAGTGACTCGCCCTTGTATATCGCACGAATCGCGGCGACGATTTGCGAGGACTCTGAATCCTTCAAGAGATATCCGGTGGCGCCGGCACGCACCAAATCGAAGATGTATTGTTGATCGTCATACATGGTCAGAGCTACGATTCCTATGTGAGGGAATTCGCGCTTGATTTGTCTGGTCGCTTCGACCCCGCCCATCCGGGGCATGCTCACGTCCATCAGCACGACGTCGGGGACCAACGTCTTCACCTTCTCGACAGCTTCCACGCCATCCTGGGCCTCGCCCACGACATGAATGTCGTCTTTCGTCTTGAGAATTGCGGCCAGTCCTTCGCGTACGACGCGATGGTCGTCCGCGATCAACACCTTAATTTTTTCCATGGGGCGTCGTCTCCTTTGTAGTCAGGGGGATGTCGACGGTGATCGTCGTGCCACGCCCTTTCTTCGACTCGATCTTGCCTTCACCACCCACGAGCCGAGCCCGTTCCAGGATTCCGCGAATCCCGAAGTGATCCCATTTGTCGGGATCACGCAGCACCGTGTCCATGTCGAATCCCACCCCGTTGTCCCCGATGGTAACACGGAGAAGTTCGGGGTCGATGTCCAGCCCCACGGTTACCCGAGTCGCTTTCGCGTGCTTCTCCACGTTGCTGAGGGCTTCCTGCACAATGCGAAACAGGAAGATCTTAGTACGCGGGTACAAGATCTGTTCATCGCCGGATACGCGGAACTGCGTTTTGATATGATACTGGGTTTCGTACGAGGTGAGATAGTTGGTAAGGGCTGGGAGCAGCTCCATCTTGTCATAGTGGAGCGGGCGGAGATTGAAGATGACTTGCCGCGCCTCCTGGATGGCCAGCTTCAATTGGGCTTTGCTTTCGCGCAAGGTGGCCAGGCTGGCTTTCGGATCTTTTCGAATCAGCTGCTGGCTCAGATCCAGCTTGAAATTCACCCCGGCCAAATTCTGCACGAGGCCGTCGTGCATTTCGCAAGCAATGCGTGTCCGTTCCTCCGTCACGGCTACACCCGTCTCCTTGACATACAGGCGATAGAGCGATTGGTATTTATTCAAGGTTTTCTCGATCTCTGCCGTGGCGCGGATGCGGGCCTCGATGAGTTCCCACATGAATTTGGCGCTCGCCCCGCCGATGATAGTGACGCCCATCCGGTGGAAGTCTTGGAGCAACTCCCACACCTTGGCATTGCCAGATACGTCGATGATGAGATCCACGCGCTCGAGGTCCAAGAGTCGCCGGTAATCGCGGGTCACGGGGATGCCGAGCCGCTTTGCCAGTGCGATGCCCGGGGCGTTTGCTAGAATTTCTGCCACGCCCACGATTTGCACCAGCGGGTCTGTCGCAAAGATCTCCATCAGTGCTGTGCCACCGCGGCCCGCGCCGATGATCGCCACATGCGTGCCGCTCGGCGCTCTGGTCTTGCGTGGTCGTCTGGGAGACATGGCTCTGGTTGTCGGCATGTTGACGCCTACTCGTTGAGAAATTGTTCCATGTTGTAGACCGACGAACCGCGGAAGGACATGGAGATGGCGCTGAGGCGGGAGAAGGGATCCTGTGGCCCTCACCGCTCGCGGCGTTGCTGGGCCAACGTTCTCAGCTCGTCCATGAACTGGTCAATGTCTTTGAACTCGCGGTAGACAGACGCAAAGCGAACATAGGCGACCTGATCCAGCTGATGAAGCTCTTTCATCAACTCTTCGCCCACGATCCGACTCTCGATTTCGGTTTCACCCATTTCCTGAATGCGCTTCTCGATGCGATCCGTCACCGTTTCAATGGTGGCGGTACTGATGGGCCGTTTTTCGCAGGCTTTCTTAAGACCGGCGAGAATCTTGGTGCGGTCGAACGACTCCCGGCGGCCGTCCTTTTTTACCACCACGGGAAGGACTTCTTCGACGCGTTCGTAGGTGGTGTAGCGACGCTGGCAGCCGAGACATTCGCGGCGGCGGCGAATAACCTCGCCTTCCTTCGCCATGCGCGAGTCTACGACCTTGTCTTCGAGTTCATCGCAGAACGGACATTTCACAGGCGGTGATCCTGCCCCGTCTGAGGTGGTTTAGTAGGTATGAAAGATCGGAAAACGGCTGCAGAGAGCTTTAGCCTGAGTGCGGATTTCCTCGAGCGCCGCAGGGTCTTGCCGATGCTGCAGTACCCGGTCGACCAAGCCCACAATCTCTTTCATCTCGGCTTCCCGCATCCCACGGGTAGAAACAACGGGAGTCCCCAGTCGAATGCCACTGGCGACGGCCGGCGGCTTCTCGTCGTAGGGCACGGCATTCTTGTTCACGATAATGCCGGCAGTGCCCAAGGCCGCATCCGCTTCTTTGCCTGTAATACCTTTGTTGGTCAGATTCATTAACATGAGATGGGTATCCGTACCGCCCGACACAATCTTGTATCCACGGTCGAGGAGCCCCTGGGCCAGCACCTTCGCATTGGCGATAACCTGCTGTTGGTAACGTGTAAAAGCCGGTGAGAGGGCTTCCTTGAAGGCGACGGCCTTCGCCGCGATTACATGCATTAAGGGTCCGCCTTGTATGCCGGGGAAGATAAGTTTGTCGACCGCTTTGGCATACTCAGCCTTGCACATCACGACGCCACCCCGTGGTCCGCGCAGGGTTTTGTGGGTGGTCGTGGTGACGAAGTCGGCATAGGGAACAGGATTCGGATGGAGCCCTGCGGCGATCAACCCGGCGATGTGAGCGATGTCGACCAGCAGATAGGCGCCGACCGATTTGGCGATCTGTTGGAATCGTGGGAAATCGAAGGTGCGTGCATAGGCACTGGCGCCAACGACGAGCAGGCGTGGCCGGCATTCCTCCGCCACCTTCTGCACCGCGTCATAGTTGATGGTTTCGGTCTCACGGTCTACGCCGTAGGAAAACACACGGAACAGGATTCCTGAAAAATTGACCTTGCTGCCGTGGGTAAGGTGACCCCCTTGGGCGAGGTCCATACCCAGGATGGTATCGCCGGGTTTCAGCACGGACAAGTAGGCCGCCATATTGGCTTGTGACCCTGAGTGCGGCTGCACGTTCACATGCTCCGCGCCGAAAATCTGCTTACAACGCTGGATGGCAAGATCCTCCACGGTGTCCACATGCTGACAGCCACCGTAGTACCTCTTGCCCGGGTACCCTTCGGCATATTTATTGGTCATGATGGAGCCCTGAGCGGCCAGGACGGCGAGACTCGCGAAGTTCTCCGAGGCGATCAGAAGCAGCCTGTCACGCTGCCGCTCTTCCTCGGCGACAATCGCGGCATAGACATCCGGGTCCGTGGCTTTGAGGGCGTCTAAAGAACCGACCGCATCGTTCATGGCAGCTCGTTCCCTCGTTAGACCTCAGCGGGGGCCGTTTCAGCTTCCTGTTTCTTCACGACGTGGATCACCACGGTTGCAGTCACGTCCCGTGGAAGCTTGATCGGCACAGTGAAGGTGCCGAGTTCCTTGATCGGGTGGTCCAGCTGGATCTTGCGCCGATCCACCGTAAAGCCCTGTTCGGCCAATCGTTCCGCAATGTCTTTGACCGTGACCGATCCGAACATCTTGTCGTCCTTGCCGACCTGGGCCTGCACCGTGAGGGACACGGCCGAAATGCTCTTGGCGTGGGTTTCGATCTCCAGCTTTTCTTTTTTCGCCCGTTCGCCGGCTACGCGCTTGATATGCTCAAAGGCCTTGATGCTGCGACTGTCGGCCAGCACCGCTTTTTTGCGTGGGAGCAGAAAGTTCCGTGCGTACCCAGCTTTCACATCGAGCAGATCGCCGAGATGTCCGACCCCGTCCATCGTTTCTTGTAGAATGACCTTCATGCCCCTAACTCCTTCTGTTGGAAAGGAAAATAGGATACTAGGGGGGCTGGCAGAAAGTCAATTCGCAATGTGCAAAAGATGTTCGCTTGGTCCTGCTCGCCGGACGATCGTGAAGGGGAGCGTGCCCTATGACATGCTAGACAGGTGGAATAGCCCGACCGTATGATGGCGACCGCATTGCGAGGACAAACTCCCAAGAATCTTATGACCGCACGAGACCTTCTCGAAACATGGGCGCTCCGGCTTGAAGCCGAACAGCAACGGGTGGACGGTACGGCGCTTGACCAGCCAATCACTCAGGTGGCAGGCCGACTTGTGCACACGATCGGCGCGCTTCATCTGTATGAGCTGACGCTCCCGCACGGCTCGTCCATCGAGCATGACACTCCCCTCTCGATTATCCCTCCGGATGACATGGAGCCTACCGAAGGCATCGTGCTTGGCGGGCAAGGCAATGTGGTCCTCGTGCAGACATTCGATGCCTTCGGACTGTCCTGTGCCGACGCGACTGTGGTTCCCGATCGGTCCGGGCTTCTGGCCACGTCGACTACGCGATTGCGCAACATGCTCGCGCAACCCGATGCCTATCGACTCGGTCCGGCAGACCGATTGGTTCCCCTCCTCGAGGCGACGACGAGAGCGGAGGACCTTTCCAACACCGGATCGTCAATCCTTACGACCGTCTGGTCGGACGAGCTTTCGGTGCGACGGCAGCGCTTGGCCGTGCTTGCGATCGAACTGATTCGCGCGAATAAATGCATGCTGGTGGTCTGTCCTAACCATCAGGCGGCGGATGCACTCGTCGGAACCATTGCGCGAGCCATGAAAGCCGTGGGACTCATGTATAAAACGTGGGTGAGTCGCTATGAAATGGCATTGGCCCAACAGGTCGAGGGTATCGGGATCCAGGAGCTGGGGTTCGAAGCGCAGATGCATCAGTTTTATGCCAAGTCTCGAGCGGATAAAGCTACGCTCCGGCGAAAGTACGATCGATTCCGCGAACTAACGCCCGTCCTGGCGTACAAGGGGCAGAAGCAAAAGGATCTCGATGAAGTGCGCCTCCTGGAATGGCGATTGCTGACGCAGCTCGGCGACCTACAGGCCAAAATCAAAGATGCGAATACCATGTTGGCTGAGTATGAGAACCTCTCGCTCTTCCAACGGCTCAGCATGCAGGCCGTCGGGAAAAACGTCGAATCTCTGCATCAATATCTCGGGCTGTATGAGAGTCAATGCGCCGAGCTGAGGGAGGAACTCGATGTCGCCAAGGCGCGCATCAACGAACTCGTGCCGGAAGCCGCTGTGCCGAAAGATATGCGGCCGGAATTCGACGAGCTCAAAGAAGAGATCGTCCGGCTGGGCGGGACGAAAAAGATCCGGGAATTGCTCGCGGCCGAGGAAGACACGAACCGCCAGGCCTTCATACAGAATCGGCGGCTCGTGGTCACCACAGCCTCGCGAGTGCTGAGCGACCCCCTCTTCAGTCGTGTCCGGTTTGATGTCTTGATCGCCGATGAGGCGCCGTGGATCGCGGCGGCCCCGTTGCTCGGTGCCGCCGGCCTCGTCCGCGAACGGATCGTGATCAGCGGTGACCGGCGCGATATCGCGGCGGCCGGACTGTGGGACTCACGCGAGGCGCAACTGAGCCAGGACCATTCATGAATAATCCGGGCCAGATAATTGAAACCGCTTGCTTGACGGAGACCTCAATAATTCAGGATAATCCGCCGTCCACCTCGATGTGCCGAAGTGGCGAAACTGGCAGACGCACTAGATTCAGGGTCTAGCGCCCGCAAGGGTGTGCGGGTTCAAATCCCGCCTTCGGCACCAACTCCT
>JAQBES010000194.1:0-2714 GCA_032123755.1 Nitrospirota bacterium | reverse complement strand
CCTTCTTCGGCGGCTCTGTCAGTGTGATATCTGTCAGCCTGTGAAGCCTGTTGAACCAAGGAGCCGACGACTATTGTGAGGAAACTCTTGGACATTTTCAGACCGACCTGGTTCGAAGCGCGGCGGTTCAAGGGCGACGATTTTCTGAGGCGCTCGGGATGGGCCGGTCTGTTCGTCGCGGTCGCGATCGGGTCAGTTCTCAGTTGCAGCGGGATGCCTCCGTTGGAAGAACAAGAACGCCACGTGCGAGACAACGAGTTGCTGCTCCATCAGCTGACCCCCCGCGCGTTTGTCGGGGCCTGGGGGATGCCGGCGTATCAGCATGCCGAGTTCATGCAGTTCTTCGGCATGAAAGACGACTCGCTGATTCCACGGTCGAGACTGGCAACCGGAGAACCGCCGCCAGGGTGGGAGGTCCGTATTGAAGCAGGCGATGCGCTGTTTCTGGCTTACCCGGATCGCGGATGGCTGGTGGTGTTTTTCGAGGAACGGCTTGTCTATCGCGAAGCGCTGACCGCGGAGCAACTCCACACGTTGGGACGAAGTTGGCAGCACGAAGACAAGTTTCGCTCTAGGTTTGAAGTGCCGGCCGCTCCATGACCCAGCATCCTTTGAATCTGCTCATGGTCTCTTCCGAAGCGGTCCCCTATGCCAAGACCGGTGGGCTTGCCGACGTCGCCGGCGCGTTACCTCTTGAATTGGCGAGGCTGGGCCACGATGTCATTCTCCTCCTCCCGCGCTATCGTTGCCTGAATGAGTCAGGCCGATCCTTCCGTGCCGTCTGTCGTCTACGAGTCGCGACGCCTCAGGGGCTAGTCGATACACTGATTGAAGAAAATATTCTTCCCGTCGGCCCAAGTGATTGCTTGGTGCGGGTGTGGACGATCCAGAACGAGGCCTTCTTCGACCGGCCAGGGCTTTATCAAGATGGCGGTACCGACTATTCCGATAATCTCGACCGGTTTTCATTCTTCTGCCGTGCGACGATTGAGGTGCTGGCCTATCTCCGAACCGCGTGCCGATGGAATACCCATATCCTCCATCTGCATGATTGGCAAACAGCGTTATGCGCGGTCTATCTCAAGACCGTTGATCAAGATCGACCGGAGGTACAGGGAGTGCGTACCGTACTGACATTGCACAATGTGGGGTATCAAGGACTCTTCCCTGGAGAGCAGTTCAAGAACACGGGTCTGCCCCCATCGCTGTTTAATCCCATGGCCCTTGAGTTTTACGGCTCGGTGAATCTGCTCAAGGGCGGAATTGTGTTTGCTGATTATGTGACGACGGTCAGCCCCACCTATGCGCGAGAAATCCTCACGCCAGAATTCGGTTTCGGGCTTGAGGGCGTGCTGCTCAATCGTGTGGACCAACCTGTGGGCATTCTGAACGGAATCGATATTGATCGATGGAATCCGGAAACCGATCCCTATCTGCCCGCGAATTATTCAGCTACCGATCGGGCAGGAAAACAGGTATGTAAGCAGGCGCTTCAACGGGAGTTTCAGTTGCCGGACACATCGGTTCCGCTTCTTGGCATCATTGCACGGCTGACGTCGCAGAAGGGCATAGATCTCGTGGCGACCATTATGCCGCAACTAATGGCGATGGACTTGCAGCTGGTGATTTTGGGAACCGGCGAGCCGGAGCTCGAAGCCAAGTTGAAGATGCTTCAGGCACGCTATCCGCATCGTATGGGACTTCGTATCGGTTTCGACGAAGGACTCGCCCATCGTATCGAAGGCGGAGCAGATATGTTTGTGATGCCGTCGCGGTATGAGCCCTGTGGCCTGAGCCAGCTCTACAGTCTCCGCTATGGGACGGTTCCCGTAGTGAGAAAAATCGGTGGGTTGGCAGATACGGTCCTGCCACTGACCGTGCAGGCTTGGACAGCGGGAGGGGCGACTGGATTTCATATCGAAGAGGATACAGCAGACGCTCTTCTATCTGTATTGCGCCGAGCAGTGGCGCGGTATCAGGATCGCTCGATGTGGGATCAACTGGTTGAGGCAGGGATGCATACAGATGTGTCGTGGGCTCGTTCAGCAAACACCTACGACCGGCTGTTTGTGTCGCTAGTGCAAGGTGGAAAGCCACATGTCAGGTAGATAGGTTGAAGGTTTTTAGGCTGAAGGCCGAAGTTCCGAACACTTCAGCCTGAACCCCTGAGTCGTTACAGAGGAGATAGAAAGAAAAGCGAGGTAGCCGGCTGGGAGCCTGTCCGACATTGCCGTTCGGGACGAGGCGAAGGAGGTGTGGCCAGATGCGAGGCCGCAGGCCGAGACTGACCCTCGTTTCACGTTTCACGCCTCACGCTTCACGGTTCTTGGGAGCGGGCCGAGAACGACGCAGATGGTCGCGGATCGTTCGCCGCAGCTAGGGAAGGTTGAGCGTAACCTGAAGGACGCTCGGCTCAATTTCCGACAGTAAAGCTTTCGCCTGTAGGGTGTAGTAGGCATACTCGGATTGGGGCTGGTAGAGGAGGACGGTCCGGAGAAGGTCTTTGGCAACGTCCAGTTTTCCTGCTTCCACGGCAGCAGAGCCGGCCCGCAAGGAACAGGCTGCAGCCATCGCTTTCACGTCCACCGAAAATCTCGCTGCAGGAGTTGCCACGAACTTTTCAAGCTTGCCTGGCAGGGGGAGAACAAAGGATTCCTGGGTGTGCGAGCGATTGGCCGCAGTTGTCAGGGTCAACGCATTCTCTCTCAGCTGGT
>JAQBES010000193.1:0-5265 GCA_032123755.1 Nitrospirota bacterium | reverse complement strand
GGGTCTCCCGGCACAAAAATTTCCAGGGTAAGTGCCATCCCAACGGAAACTGGTGCATTCCCGATAATGTAGCTCCCGCTCAGTGAAAGATCTTTGATGATTCCTTCACCGGCGATCCTGTCCCCACGATACCGCACCGGTGCAAAAGCCGTGAGCCGTTGCCCCTTCCGCACGAGTGACCTAGCCATTCTGTCTCCTTGTCTCGAACGATTACACTTGCTGATTGACTACTGCAAGTGTACTACCTCGCCCTTCTTCATGCCCTGGCTGGCCTGCCCCCCCCCTCTTCCGAGCTACCACGTTCTGGTCTTTCGCCCGGCCTCTTCTGGCGCTATGGTTTCTTTAGAACAGTGACCCAGGAAGCGAAAGGAGGCCATGTCATGCACTGTAGGCGTTGTCAGGGCTTGATGATAAAAGACCACTTTCTAGACTTTGAAGGCACCTATGGCCAGATGTGGACGACCGGTTGGCGTTGTGTGAATTGCGGTCAGGTCTACGACTCCGTGATCGAGCAGAATCGTCCGGCTCGACCGGAACTGGTCTTGGTGCTTCCACGTGGGGAGCCGGACTACCAGGATGACGAAGTCCATCTTGGCGCAGAGGCGTTCACCAGGCGAGCGGCTTGACCGACCCTGGCCGTGCGACCCCTCGATGCGGACGCGCCGACCATGGGGGGCGGTAATGGCGGATCTATTGATGAAGGGAGACCAGCCATGACACAGGGAATCATGATCTGGGTGTTACTGATGGGGATAGTTGGGCTCAGCTGGGTGCTCGTGCTCGATATGCTTGGACACGACCATCACCCCTGCGATAATCGGTAAAGAAGCCCCTCGTCGGAACACCATGACGGAGAGGAACTACTCGAACGCTTGTCCCGGCAGTCGAAGGTCACGTCCTCTCACCCAGCAGCGGCGTCGATGAATGGCTAGGCGTGGGGTCCCCAAACAGGCCCCCGGTCTGCCGACAACGCCTCCCCCCTCAACCACTAAGCCGCTAGCGCAATCCCTTGGATTTTGAAGCGGAGGAGGCGTGCCAACGACGGTTGGACCCCCTGCCCCCACCATTTTTCTTTGGCAGCGAGAAACTTCTAAGATCCATTCCTGCAGGAACATCTACTTTACCTGGTTCAAAAACCTCCCTCTGAAATCGTCAGCAATCGGGGTCGATTTTCAGAATGATTTGAACTATCCTCTGGCCTGTTCAAACAGAAATGTTAGGGGCTCCTCTATGAAAACCGGAGTGCTCTGTATGCTCACGATTCTTTTCTCAGTATTGGCTCCAGGGCCAGTTAGATCCACAACCATTGTTGCATTGTGGACGCCAGAGCAAGTAGTGATCGCTGCGGATAGCTTGACTAGAGTAGGTGATCATCAATTGGGAGGCCTCGCACGATCAAGTTGCAAGATTGTTCAAGTCTCCAATATGTTTTACGCGCTCGCGGGACTTCCAGAAGACCCAGAGACAGGGTTTTCTGCTCATGACGCGGTGGTTGCAGCCGCTCGGACCCCAGGAAAACTAATCGACAAGATGAAGGTTTTTCACACAACAGTTCTTCCAGAACTTCGGCGCGCGCTTGCACATATCAACGCGAAGTATCCGGCTAGCTATCAAAGGATTTTTAAGGGGAGACCGGTCATAGACATCATATTCGCAGGCGTAGAGGACCATTCTTTGGCTATGGTTGTGATGCGAATAGGCCTCGAAGATTTCGCTGAAAGCGGACGCATTCTGCAATACCCTAACAAAGCCTACGAGACAGCCTTCATAGGGCAACAGGATACAATCAATCGCTTGGTGAAGGAGCATCCTGGTTGGACGCATGGAGCGAGTCGTGATCCCATCAAGATCGCTAGAATGCTTGTTGAGACACAGATCTCTGAAAATCCTGAAACTGTCGGACCGCCTGTCGATATCTTATCGATTGGGCTGAGAGGCTCTCGCTGGATTCAGAGAAAGCCGGAATGTCCAGAGATCATGGGCAGATAGCGGACTACCTATTAAAACAGTTGTTCCTGACCACCCATGAAGATTAGGGCAAAGCCCTTGAAAATCGATGTCTAGAAACCTGGAACCAAACGAGGATTTTGGACAGCTTGAGCCCATCACTTACATTCAGGGTAGTACAAGAGATTGACGCAGGTCACATCGTTATCCCGACCGGAGTTCTATCAAACCGCAGGTCAAAATTTCCCATCTTCTCTTTTGGCGGCCTTGACAGTTCCTCGGCCATCCTGCCTCCCGTATCTCATCTCCTTCCAGGGCTTACGCTTTTTCCTCCAGGGCCTGTCGTATCAGGACCTCACGGAGCAGTGTTTCCAGCTCCTGGTGCATCAACTGAATGCTGGATTCAAGCTGTTGAAGCATGGCTTCGCGGACATGCAGTTCTTCGGTGCCATAGAGGCCCCCGGATCCGAACAGTAATGCGATCCGTTCTTTTTCGCGAACCGATCCCGCCTCTCCCATGTTCCCCTCTTCTTGCCAAGTCTGCAACAGGACATCTCGTAGGCTGTGCCCGTCGAGACCTCGGATACCTGGCTCCGTCAGAAACCGCCAGGCTCGTGGAGAAAAGAACTCCGGCTGCGGCGAGGCGTCCCAGACGACCGCCAGATGATTGCGAGGATGACTAAACTCCTGGCGCACTTTGGTGAAGTTGGCGGACGTGCCGAACAGAACCTCCAATGCGCCGCCAGTCACCGATGCGAGATTGCCTGTATCGCCCGCCCCCGTGGCCATGCCGATGCCGCCTGACAGAATATTTGCGAGTCCACCGAAGATCACGCCTAAGATAGTTTGCGAGGTCGTGCGCGTGTTTTGAATGTCCCAGAGGCGATCGTGAACCTCATCGGCCCGCTGCACTTCGCATTCAATTTCGGCGACGAGGCCGGAAACTTCGAGGGTGGCCAATACCAGTCTTGTTACCAACTTCTGTCGGACACGCTCGATGTCTGCCAATGCGGCTTGCTCACCCTCCAATCGCGCCATTCTATTTAGTAGTGGCAAAAGATCCATGACATCGGCGATCTGGACTGCGATGGGGGAATAGAGTTTGAGCGCCGCATCTTTCTCGACCGACTTGTTGGGCGGCTGCTGCTGTTCGCTGAAGTCTACAGGCGGACTCCGGACTTCGGACACGACAGATACGCATCGGCGATCGAATGTGTAGATGTTGGCAGGAGGGGGCAAGGTAGAGGCACAACCAACGGTAACAAGGAGCAACGAGAGTGTCACCGGACACCATCTGTATCGTCGCATAATCTTTGCTTCTCCTTATTGAAAGGCACTGACTGGTGTGCGATTGAGGTGACCGATGCTCATGGTCTGATCTGCGCTGGAGCAAATTACCAGAAAGTCGCCAGGTACTCCAGCCCGGTTTTATCTCATGGCACAAGCAGCATCTGAAGCGCCCTCGCTTTCAAACCGTTGCTCATTGCTCTTCCAAACATGGGCATACGTTCTTTAGCATCATCGATTACTTCAAGGCCCGCCGCGTATCCACAGTCTACCGGGAGAGACGACGGAGGGAGCCACCGCCTTGCCATGACTCCAGGGCGCGCAGTTGTAGTGTGCCCATTCCTCACTTTGCTACCACGCTGCTACCAGGACAGGACAAACGGGCAAGGGTAGCGGGATCGCAGATGCCTGCCGGAAGCTCGGCATCGCCGAGCAGTTGCGGGGTTGAGTTGC
The DNA here is from genome assembly GCA_032123755.1 of Nitrospirota bacterium. GTDB lineage: Bacteria > Nitrospirota > Nitrospiria > Nitrospirales > Nitrospiraceae > Palsa-1315. Next base: position 1,578 of record JAQBES010000193.1, on the reverse strand, counting down.
TGTATGGGGAACTCTTCTATACGCTGCACGAAGCCCAAGTCCTCCTCGAGCGCAGGCGCCGTCAGTACAACATGCAGCGCCCGCATAGTGCGCTGGGGTATCGGCCACCCGCCCCAGAGACCCGCATGGTCACACCGATCGGCTTGTCGGCGTGAAGGAGCGTGCACGGTGTGCCTAACAACTGGGGGCAAGTTGAAGTAATCCCGAAATAACGGACACCTGGATTGTGACTCACCGACCTGCTGCTCGAACTCCTCGGGATATGCTGTCCCCGTTTAAAGGTGTCTGTCAAATCCGGGCCACCTCAGGTCAGGACATGGAACAGTATGTCTGGTAGCGACTACGGAATCTATTGAGAGCATCCCATGAGCAAGCCTCCATTTATACCTAGCGAAGAACGATGAACCAAGTTACACAACGTGGAATTCGTTCAAGTATCAGAATGGAAGGATGTCCACGATCACAGAAATAAAGGTTGGACATTTAGAAGGATAGAGGGATAAAGGACTCCACATTGGCTGCTTGAAATTCAGGGTAGTAGAAATCGATTGAGCCAATGGGGAGCTTATGGCTGACGAACATCTAACATCCTCCAAGCGCGTACTCGAACCGAACGAGCGCATCTCGGAAGTGCTCTTTGGCCTGATCATGGCCCTCACATCCACCGGCTCGATCAGCGTCGCCGAGGCGGACCAGGCCGAAGTCCACATCATGCTCATCGGCGCCCTCGGCTGCAACATTGCCTGGGGAATCATTGATGCGGTGTTGTATCTGATGCGCTGCCTCGCCGAAAAGGGGCGCGGCCTGATGATCTTCCGCGCGGTGCGTAAAGCCATCGATCCGCAACAGGCGCAGCGCCTCATCGCGGACGCATTACCCGCGGTGGTCGCCTCCGTTCTACAACCGGCGGAACTCGAAGCGATGCGCCAGCGGTTGAAGCAACTGCCCGAGCCGCCCGAACGGGCGCATTTGCGCAAAGACGATTGGCTGGGCGCTGTCGGCGTTTTTCTCCTGGTATTCCTGTCCACATTCCCGGTGGTGATTCCGTTCATTTTCATACAGCATGCCGGGGTGGCTCTGCGCGTTTCCAACGCCGTCGCCACCCTGATGCTGTTCTTGGCCGGCTATGCCTATGGGAAGTGTATCGGACACCGGCCGTGGCTGACGGGCATTTCCATGCTCGTCCTCGGAGGCGTCCTCGTGGGACTCACGATGGCCCTGGGAGGCTGAACAATGCGACCCATTGCCTTCATTGCGTTTACCGTTGTCCTCGCCGACCACCATACGCAGGCCCAGGCGACGACGACCGCGCCCGTCTCCACGGCGACGAACACGATGCCCGCTCTCACCAAAGAAACGGAGGAGTAAGCCTGGTCCTTCTCCATCTCCCCCTACACCTACTTCGTGCCTGATGATCGCGATTACGTGCAGCCCACCGTCACGGCGGATCGCCGTTGGCTGCATCTCGAAGCACGCTACAATCCAGGCCTGCTACGGCAAGGACAAGTACGGGCGCACCCTTGCCGATGTACTCCTGCCAGATGGCACCCACGTCAATCACATGCTGGTCAAGGATGG
>JAQBES010000192.1:0-20336 GCA_032123755.1 Nitrospirota bacterium | reverse complement strand
CATGCAGAACCTGACCGTGAGGGGAGCGGTGGACCTGGTTGGCGGCGCACTCTCGGTCAGCGGCAATGCCCCGCACCAGGGCACCGAGGAAGAAGCGATCGTGTGCGTCGTGCCAGGCAGTACGACAGTTGAAGCAGCCATCTTGTCGAAGGGTGCGGTCACGGTCTACACGCGCGCGGAACAATACGAGTACACAAACCGGTGCATCAAAGACTGGATTACCCTCGCCAATTCCGGCCACGTCGGCCGGTTTGAACAGCCGATGAACGTGCGGGTGGTCAAGCCCGCACGGTGAGTGTCGATTGATCGGGCTAGGTGTTCAGCCTCCAGCGCCTACGGCTTCGCTATAAATTGTTCTCCGTGAGACAGCGCCCGAATCCCTGTTGCTCGGCAAAATAGTAGGCATAGTGCAGGGCGGCGAGGTTGGCGACCCGTTCTTCTGCCTCGTCCCGCGTATCAGCATAGATGATCTGGATGCCATATCGCGCGGTGAGGGCGTCGAGAAAATCGATCAATCCAATCTTATGATATTGGTTGAGGCGACCTCCGGCTTTGCGGTGTTGGAGCGTTCCTTCAATGACGAGAAAACGAGAGGGGAAGGCGAGGAATTGTTCGAGCTCATGAAGAAAGGGCAGGCGATTGTCGGAAGGATTCGAGAAGATCGTATAGAGTTCTTCCACGCCGAGGCTCTTGATGCACAAGAGTTCTGGTGCTTCGGCAATGGCATAGCCGCCGGCAGGAAGGGGTTCTCGAATGGCTCCGGCGATGCGCACGAATCCTTGAAAGTCGTAGGGGAAGTGCTCCCGAGGGTCGACGTAGAGATGAATGGCAGGCACCATGAGTATGGGTTGGCCTGACCGTGAGAGCATGATGAGGGATTGCGGTCCGCGAGGATCCTGGCGGGATCGTGGGGAGTGTTGAGAACGTGGCGGGGTAGAGGCGTAGGATGTAGTCGACGGGCCTGATGTAGGAGATGGGCCCGGGGGTGGCCTGTGGGCGGCCGAAGGCTGTATTTTGGCATCGTAACTTGTGCGAGCGGCCTGGTCGCTGAGTGTTTGATAGGCCTGGTTGATGAGCTGTGTCCGGGCTTCTGCTTTTCGGTGTAGGGCCGGCGCATGGGTAAAGCGATCCGGATGCCAGACCTGGATTTGTTCAAGCCAGGCTTTTTTGATGTCAGTGTCCGAGGCTGTGGGTAAGAGTTCGAGTAGCGTGTAATAGTTGGTCATCTGTTCATCCCGCATCGGTCCCTCATTTCCAAGGAATAGAAGTCTAACGGAGTCTCAAGCGGAGATCTAGCATGCTATTGGGGAAGTCGGTTTTCTCGCTGCCAGACCCCTGCGGCTACGACGGGTATTCCCTCGAGCGGCGCTCTCGATAGCCGTGAAACGTGAAGCCAGCTGGCTGCTCTGGTTTGTTTGGTTTGTCTCGTTTATTTGCTTGAACCAGACTAACCCGATAAATCAGAGAAACCAAACAAACGAAGAGGACTGTCTTTTTGAACGGACTGCGCCCATCTTGCTCTCCTCGAGAATAGTCTGATAGGGTCATGGTCGGTATTGCCACGAATCTCAACCCCTGCAGGGAGGAAGACTACAATGGGAGAGGTCGATACAGCCCCGGAAGTTGCCGCTAAAGTGATCGAAGATCTTACGGCATTAGAAGTGGATCCGGACAAATGCGAGCGTCTCTATAAGGCCGCGCTGGTTCAGTCCAATTCAGGTGTGACCTATCGCATGTTAGCCAAGGTGCTCAGCACTGGAAAGGTAGATCTCGTCCACTACGGTTGTGACTTGGATGCGGATGGCAAACCGACGACGAAGTGGAAGATCAGACGCATTCTTGAGCAGTCCCCCGAACGGTTTGATAAAGAGCTTGAGGCCATCAAGAAGGGTGTGGCGGACGATGGTGAAGTCGTCCAGGGCGCATGGGTGCACGATATGACCGGCCTTCCTGACGTGGCGGCACAGGGCAAGAGTCTGGACGAGTGGTCGCGGAACACGACCGCAGAGGTTCGGAAGAAGTCGAGCTAGCCAACGGCAGGCCTCGTGGCCTTCAGAAACTCAGGGCTTGTGGTCGCGAGGATGGTGGAGAGGCGCTGATGACCACCGTCAATCGGCGGTGGGAATCGCGAAGCGACTGCTCCACCTCCTCCGGTGTCGTGCCCCGTGCCAGGAGAAACCCCAGGTAGCGTGTTCCTTCAGGAAGCGGGACCAACTCATCTCCTGGCTCCGCCGTAATCGTCAGTTCTGCAATCCCAGGCACAGCCCTAGCTTCAGCCTGCCCCCGCACTTCATGCAGTCTGCCGCCGTAAGGAATCGGGAGCATCATCACTCCCGCTGCCTGCTGTTGACCGGTGAGGGGAGGGAGCGGCATCCGCAATGCGTGCCGGATGATCAGCTCTTCGAGCGACATGCCGGAGGCGAAGTTCAGTGTGCTGGAACAGCGCCCACCGATTGCTCGTGCCGCCATCTCAATGACCCATACTCCGTGTTCATTCACGCGGAATTCCCCATGCACCGGCCCTTCCAGCAGTCCGAGCGCCTGCGCCGTTCGACCCGCACAGGCGATAATGGTCTGTTGTAGGTCGGAGGACAGACGGGAAGGCGTAATATAAATCGTTTCTTCAAAAAATGGGCCGTTGAGCGGATCGGGTTTGTCGAAGATTGCCAGTGGTTGTAGTGTTCCCTGTGTTAGCAAACCCTCCAAGGCGACTTCGATCCCCGGCACAAAATCCTCGACGAGGATCCAACGGGCCTGCTCGTCCTGTGTCACCAGACCCATATTGGTGAGGAGCGCACCCACGCGAGAAAACGCATGTCTGAACTCTTCCTCGTCATTGGCGCGGATCACTCCACAGCTTGCGGAGAGGATCAGCGGCTTCAAGACGCAGGGATAGTCAACCTGTTTGGCGAACTCCTTTGGATCACCGCCGAGAGGGAAGACGGTATGGTGAGGGACGGGAATGTTCTGTCCAGAGAGCAGCTCGCGCATGAGGCGCTTGTTCCTGGCAGCAGTGACGGAGGCAACAGAGTTGTGAGGCAAGTCAATCGCCTGTGCAATGGCGGCTGCGGTGACGGCTGTGACATCGTCCACTCCGATCACCGCATCAATGGGGTGCTGTCGAGCGAATGCAATCGCGAGTGGAAGGGCAGCCTGCGGATTTCGAACATCGAGTGGCAAGAATTCACCCGATGAATTCGTCGATTCGTGTGGGTGCCGTTCACCTCCGATGGTGACAGCGACGTGCAGGGCTCGCGCTGCCGCGAGGAAGGGTTCGGCTCGATAGGTCCTCGTCGGCAGGAGCAGTAGCAGCCTCTGCATCGGTGCCCTTTATCGAGCGGTCGGAGGGACTGTTCCTACGCGTGATTTATGAAATACCTCTAACTGACGATTGGCCTCTATGATGATCGCCAGTTTCTGGACCACGGCGGCCACCTTTGTACCGGGAATGGCGTAATAGCCTTCGTCATCCCCGAGCCCGGTATAGACGCGGTTTCCAATACAGCCAAAACTGGTGGCGGTTGTGTCAGATTGCAGTGATTCCGGCAGCACGGAACAGGTCGGCCGCCCCATCGTCGCACCACCGCCGGCAATACCCGCTGCCTGTGCCGCTTCCGCTAGCAACATCAGCTGTTTGACAGTCCCGCGGACCAGCACCACGTCAGGCGTGAAGGTGGCTTGCGCAAGTGGCGCATAGACGGATACGTGAAAGGTCCCTTGGCGACGCGGGATCATCGGAATTTCTGCCATCGTGACGTACTGCATCCCGACCATATTCTGCACGAGCACGTTCAGCTCCGTCGCAACCTGTGGGGGGAGATCCACGCCATGGGTGTGGGCCCCGACCGGACAGGTATAGTGATCTGATGCTTCCGTATAGAAGACCTGCCCCTCCGCTGCCAACTTCCAATAGCCGCATCCTGCTGGTGCAGGGGCAGCGACCCGCGGAATGCCCGCCGGAGCCGAGTCTTGAAACGCGACGGCCACTGCCGGTAGCTTCAACCCTAATAGTTCCTGGATCTGTGTGCCTTGTGTCATGAGTTCAGATGTCACTTCTCGTTCCCCCTCTCAACTATACAATATTGCTAAAATTCTAAATTTCCCCATGCCCCTTCGTTTGCAGCGGTCTGAATTGCTGTGTCGTCGGCTCCGCACAGCAGAACCATGATTCTGTCAAACGAGGCGGCTTCGGACGATCAGCCCTGTGTGCCCTTGTTCGAGTCGAGGCCACAGCGTGACGTCCGGCTATCTCATCGGCAATCGCTCGAATCCGACCAAAGGTCACCATCGCATCTTCCTCTTCCTTGGCGCTGGCTTCGACTATCGCACGCACGGCCTGATGGAGCCGATCCATCCGCTCATCCTGGTGCGTCCAGGGATACTGAAAGCCGGCCTGATCCAGAGGACCGATAAATCGCTGAATGTCTGACTGAGCGAGAAGAGCCGAGCCGGGTGGAATCAAGAGACGAATGCTCAGTTGTACCGGATCGGTTGCATCGATGAGATCGTGTTTTTCCACCATATCTAACATGAGCAGATAATCGTTCAGACTGGTCCAGGGCGTGAAAGCGACGAGCGATGGGCGAAGCGTGATGCCGGCTTCGCGTAGAATGCCGAGTGCCGTTATGATATCCGCGCCTGTATGCCCTTTCTGAAGCAGATCGAGCACATGGTCGCTGAACGACTCCACGGCAGAGATGACGAATAGACACCCCTGAGCACTCAAATCCGGCATCAGCGTGCGGCGCTTCAAGAGGTGTTCGATCTTTGCGGTAAAATCGAACGTCAGGCGTGGGAACTCCTTGTGCATTGCGCGCACGATGCTCATGGAGTGCCCCGGCCCGTTTAAGAAATCCGGGTCCCCAAACGTGATATGTGTCGCGCCTGCCTGCACCTGGCGCCTGATGTCCTCCAGGACGACGGCTTCGGGGACAAGAAAGAAGCGCCCATCATAGACCGGCACGATTGGGCAATGGAGACAGTGATGGAGGCATCCACGACTGGCCTCGACGTATCCGACCAAGCGCTCTGTCCCGTTCTGTTCGAGCCGGGCATAGTGGTCCAACATCGGGAGTCTGCCGCGACTCGGGATTGGGTGCGGGATCGTCGCGGTTGTTGAAGCATAGCCCCGCTGCAACCAAGGATCGACCACCCGGTTTCGAGAACTGACTCCTTCGAGGAGGCTGATTGGCTGGCCTCGATCGAGCGCCTCAACGAGTGAAACCAGCGGGATCTCATACTCGCCGCCCACCACAGAATCGGTCATCCTCTGGAGCAAATACTCCGCATTGATCGAGGCGTATAGTCCATAGAAACAGATGTGGCAATCCTGATTTATCGCCTGAATCAACTCGGCGACCCGCACCCCAAGCCGGATCGCCGTGTGCATGGGGACCGAGATACCGACAAATTGCGCGAGACGGAGGGCTGGCTCATCGATGGTCTCAACCGCGATGTCGAGGCCGACCGGCGTAAACCCCGCTTGTTCGAGAAATCCCATCGGTTGGGCGATACCAAGAGGCTGGTGCCCCAGCTCATAACATGACACGAACATAATTGCGCCGGGCTGTCTCAGCGACGACCGTCCTTCTATGGATTGGGCAACTTGTTCCAGCACACGGTTCTCCAACTCAGGGAGGTTTCACTGTAACCCACCCCTGAGAGTAGGCGCAATGCGCCTGCGTGGGCGCGTGCCTCAAGCTTAGGGCGTTCTCACGGCTAGCATCCGATCATGAGATGTACACTATTGAGCGGACCGGGTTGGTCACGTGGTGTGTTTCGAGCGGGGCTGGTGGATACGCGGGAAGTTTTACAGTAGACTTGTCTCCCGGCGGACAGGCTTCTTCGCTATGCCACGATACTAGGCTGACGTCGTGAGACGCTGTCGCGTCTTATACAATACAAGAGGAGACATGAGATGAACGTTCAAGAAACGGAGCAGGCGGTCGGGATTCTCAACCGCATTATGGAGCATGAGTTGGCAGGAGTCGTACGCTATACACATTACTCGCTGATGGTCTATGGGTATAATCGTATTCCGATCGTGTCGTGGCTGAAAAGTAATGCGGACGAGAGCCTTGCCCATGCGCATAAAGCCGGGGAACTGGTCACCTTATTAGGTGGACACCCCTCGTTGAAAATCGGCACGTTACTGGAAACAGAGAAGCACGATGTGGGAGATATCTTGCGTGAGAGTTTGGCGCACGAGAAAGCCGCTGTCGCGTCCTATTATGAACTACTGAAAGTCTCCGAAGGAAAGTCCATTCTTTTGGAAGAGTATGCAAGGGAGATGATCGTCGGTGAAGAGCTGCACCTGGATGAAGTGGATAAGATGTTGCGTAAATCCGGTGATGTTCAACCTTTTCGCGCCTAGGGATTCTCGTCGCCGATTAGCCGAGAGGTTGTGCGGATGCCGTCCGGTGATGTCAGGCGCTTGTGGCGGTTCGCTCCCATCTGACGTGTGTCCCTGATCTGAACGTGAAAGGATGTGCTGATAAAGATGTGACCGGTCGATGCCGCGCGGGTTATCTTCTCGATCGCAACAGAATCGTCGCCAATCCAATAACGAAGACGTGTAACACACCCTAACAAGAACGCGCGCATGATTCCGAGTGGCAAACACTCAGCTTGATGCCGCTTTCGGAAAGATCGGTAACGGACACAGATGGTTTCTCCAATGACCCAGACAGTTTCAGACACAGCGCTGCTGAAGATTGTTCCACTCATCGCCAAGGAACTCGGTGTGGGCCTCGATCAGGTGAAGGCAGCGGTCGCCCTGCTCGACGAGGGGTCGACCGTGCCGTTTATCGCTCGCTATCGTAAAGAAGCCACCGGCAACTTGGACGATACGCACTTGCGCACGTTGGAAGAGCGCCTCCTGTATTTGCGGGAATTGGAGCTGCGCCGAGCGGCGATTCTGGCTTCGATCGAGGAGCAGGGCAAACTCACCGACGTACTGCGCGGCACCATCGAGTCGGCCGCGACCAAACAGACGTTGGAAGATCTCTATTTGCCCTACAAACCTAAGCGCCGTACGCGTGCGCAGATTGCACGCGAGGCAGGGTTGGAGCCACTGGCTGATGCCCTGTTTGCCGACCCGACGCTCGACCCGGAGGAGGAAGGCGCGAAATATTTGAACGTGAAGCCTGCATCAGACGGTGTTGAGGCCATCAACGTGCCTGACGCGAAGTCTGCGCTTGATGGCGCGCGGGACATTCTGGTCGAGCGGTTTGCTGAAACAGCCGAACTGCTTGCCAAGCTACGCATCCGCCTGTGGGATCAGGGCGTCGTTACGTCCACCGTGATGAAAGGCAAGGAAACGGCCGAGGAAGAAAAGTTCCGGGATTACTACACCTATGCTGAAACCATCCGCACGATTCCGTCGCATCGCGCGTTGGCACTGTTCCGCGGACGCACGCTGGGTGTGTTGAAGATTGAATTGAATCTGAGCGAAGCACTCGAAGCCGCCGTGCCGCATCCCTGCATCGCGATGATCGCAGCGCATGTCGGCATCGAAGACCATGGCCGTTGCGCAGACGCGTGGCTTATGGGTGTCTGCGATTGGACCTGGCGCGTCAAGGTGCACTTGCATCTCACGGTGGAATTGCTGGTGCAGTTGCGCGAAGCAGCGGAAGCCGAGGCGATCAAGATTTTCGGTCGCAATCTGCATGAGCTGTTGCTGGCGGCGCCTGCAGGCCCGAAGGCCGTGCTCGGTCTCGACCCAGGAATCCGCACGGGCTGCAAAGTGGCGGTCGTCGATGCGACCGGGAAGCTGTTGGAGACCACGACCATCTACCCGCTCCAGCCGCGCAACGATTGGCAAGGGTCGTTGGCGACTTTGGTGCGGTTGGTTGTGCAGCATGACGTCGAACTGATCTCGATCGGCAACGGTACCGGCAGCCGGGAAACCGACAAGCTCGCTGTTGAGGTGACCAAATTGGTCGCGACGCACAAGCCGGAACAGAAAGTGACCAAGATCGTGGTCAGCGAAGCCGGCGCTTCGGTCTATTCAGCCTCGGCCTTTGCCTCAGCTGAGTTTCCCGAGTTGGATGTCAGTCTGCGCGGCGCCGTTTCCATTGCCAGGCGGTTGCAAGATCCACTGGCTGAGTTGGTGAAGATTGATCCCAAGGCGATCGGTGTCGGCCAGTATCAGCATGATGTCAACCAAAAGGCGCTGGCACGTTCGCTCGACGCGACAGTGGAAGACTGCGTCAATGCCGTGGGTGTGGACGTCAATACGGCATCGGCACCGCTACTTGAACGGGTGTCGGGCCTGAACAAGGTGTTGGCGAAGAATATCGTTGAATACCGCGATGCGAACGGGCCATTTCAGAATCGCTCCACGATCCGCAAGGTGCCGCGCCTGGGCGACAAGACGTTTGAGCAGGCCGCGGGGTTTCTACGCATCAATGACGGCGATAATCCGTTGGATCGTTCCTCCGTTCACCCGGAAGCCTATCCGGTCGTCGAACGCATTCTCGCGCGCATTAGCAAAGGTATCGTGGATGTGATGGGCCAGCCGGCGGCTTTAAAGGGATTATCTCCCGTCGACTTCACCGATGAGACGTTTGGTGTGCCGACGGTGCGGGACATCTTGACTGAGTTGGAGAAACCGGGCCGTGATCCACGTCCAGAATTCAAGACGGCCACATTCCAAGAGGGGATCGAGTCTCTGACTGACTTGCACCCTGGCATGGTCCTCGAAGGCGTGGTGACGAACGTCGCCGCGTTTGGAGCCTTCGTCGATGTCGGTGTCCATCAGGACGGCCTTGTGCACATCTCGGTGCTGGCGAATAAGTTCATCAAGGATCCCCATGAGGTTGTCAAGCCTGGACAGATTGTGAAAGTAAAAGTGTTAGAGGTCGATGTGAAGCGCCAGCGCATCTCTCTGACCATGCGCCTCGACGAGGCGCCAGTCAGTGCTTCCGCCTCAAGCCGCGCACCCGTCGAGGTATCATCTGAAATAGCACGCGAGCCGCGCACCCGGCGTCCGTCAGCACCTCAGCATGCTCCGGAGCGCCAGCCACAGCCAGTCGGCACGATGGCTATGGCCATGGCGCTGGCGCGCGCCAAGCAGAGGAATTAGAAAGCCTCGACGCAGGCATCAGGACTGGCTGGTTTCTCTTGTCTATCTAGTCTGTCTCGTTTGTGTTTATTTCAAATACTGCAACTGGAGATCGTCGAAGTAGGTGACGGCATCCGACTTCGTCCATAGCCCGATCTTCCCAGTGTGGAACGTCTTATCACAGAGATCGAGGACCTGCTTGTCGTCATAGAAAATGTTCACGTGGCAACCTTGATGGGTGACCCGCAGTCTGTGCCACTGCCTCACGTCAATCGTCTGGTCGAAGTTTTGCAACAGGTGTCGAACGCCTTTTTCGACCCGGTACAGTCGAATGTTTTGTTCAAACGGGTTGGCTCTTGTCAGATAGTAATTGCGATCATCGGCCGCCCGCCAAATCAGCCCGCCACCCATATTTGCCTGTCCCTGGATCGGCAAGAACGATACTGCAAGATTGAGATCAGAGGCGATGACATCTTTGATTAGCACCACTTTGTAGGCATGTTCGGCTCCCTTGCCTATTAGTTGGGCGAACACATGCGGCGGACTCTTGGCTCGATCAGTCGCGAGGACTTGCCAATTGCCCGCGGGCCGTCCATCAAACATCGTTCCAATTGAGAATTCGCCGGGAAGGGTGCCTGGCTGGTCGCGATCAAAGTTCCACTCAGGCGCAGGAGAGGCAGTCTCTGCCTGAGTCGACAGGGTTCCGAATCCCAGAAGAGCCGCGATGATCACCGCGAGGAGGGATTTGACCAACTTGCTCATTGAGCGCTCCGCCACGTCACTTCATCCCAGCAGAGATGGACGAAGGTTTCAAAAGGAGGAAAATTATTCGTGTTTTGTTCCTTTGACCGGACCCAGAGATCGATCTCCATACCTGCCGGGTCGGTTTCGCCTCCAGGCAGAGTTCGCTTCACGGGATAGCGGACCGCATGGGTTTTGGGATCGCGGGACCGTTCCATGAGCATGAAATGGGCATCGTAGTCCTTGTAGAACACCTGATCATTCTTGTGCACGGTGGCAGTGCCCCACCCACCAAGATAGAGCCACGTTTTTGGATAGAGCGAATCGCCGTTTCCGGAGTCACCATGTTCATAGATCCTGGTCGCAATTCCCCCATCCTGGAACGGGGCTTTTGCGGCAAACCGATCAAAGACGATTCGATATCGATCGGAGCCCTCGACGAACTCAGCGACCACCTGGCCGCTGTTGGTGAGTTCGTTCACCTCAATGTCGATCGTCCCTTGTACCGGAGTCAGGTGCTTGCCGGCATAATCAAGGTGATCCCAGGGGGCGCGATCCTGCATGCTCCCAAGGAGGGTCGTCTTTTGGCCTGATAGATGAAACTGCCCGCTATAGTGGGGATGCTCCGTGGCCTTGAAGATGCGCGTACCTTCGTCCCCTTTGGGGGTACCGAATTCGTCTGCCGCAGCAGCCGGCAACGAGAGGAGCGATAGAGCCAGGAAGGATACGCTCAGGAGGCGCGTGGTCATTCTCTTCCTTTGATCGTGCACGTGGCCCTCCTTTGGATGAAAACGCAGATCGTGAAGCCGCTGATTGAGTGCGGGTAGAATTGTGACTTATCTTACCTCTCTCATGATCAACTAGCTATGAGCACAGTATGCAACGCGATATTGTTCCTACAGGATCTAGGTTGGCATGGGGATCTCTGTGAGGAATAAAGACTAGGGCAAAGCAGCTTTGTTGCTGCGTGTATAATTGCCATTAGCAAGTATACGTGCTATCTATTATCTCACTATGGGGCAAGCCAACCGAGCAGAATCTGTCGAGCATTTCGAGAATCATCTAAAAGATCTACGCGTCGCCCAGGGTCTTTCGCAGGGTGGACTGGCCAAACAATCAGGGATCACCAGGCAGGCCGTCTCAGCCATCGAATCCCATCTCTATTTGCCCACCACGGCGGTCGCGCTTCGACTGGCCGCTTCGTTGGGCTGTCGTGTGGAAGATCTCTTCAGTCTTGCGGAGGCGCAGGATGTTATTGAAGGGAAACTGATCGGTCATTTCCCTCGGCGCGATGAGAGGATCTCGACTGTTCGTATGAAGGTATCCAGGGTAGGGACTCGTATGGTCGTGCGGCCTGTCACCGAATTGGGCGTGGTGCTTTCGCATACGGTGCCTGCCGATGGGTATGCGACGGATGTGCATGGTCAGGTATCGGGCGCCATGGTGCGAGTGAATCTGTCTCGCGATCGTCAGGCGATTGAACAGGAAATCTCCGTCGCTGGTTGTGATCCTGCGATTTTTCTCGCCGGCGCGCATTTGCGGCAGCGGAAGGATCAGACCTCGGTCGTGGGCTGGACGATGGGGAGCATGGCGGCGCTGCGGGCCTTGCAGCAGGGGGAGGTTCATGTCGCAGGGCTGCATCTCGTTGATCCGACGACCGGGGAATCAAACCTGCCGTTCCTCCGACGTGCGCTGAAGGGTTCGAACTATGACGTCGTCACATTCGCAACCTGGGAAGAAGGCTTCCTCGTCCGTCCTGGAAATCCCAAGTCCATCCATGCCGCTGCTGATTTGGCGGACCCTCTGGTGACTCTTGTGAACCGAGAAGAGGGGGCGGGAGCCAGACTCTTGCTCGATCAACGGCTGAGCGCATCGGGAATCAATTCGGATCAGGTGAAGGGCTATGGAACCGTCGTCGCCTCGCATTTCGAAATTGCGCGCGCGATTGCAAGCCGTCAGGCTGACGTCGGGATCGGGATCCGGTCTGCGGCGCAACTCTTCGGCCTTGATTTTGTGCCACTTCAAGCCGCTCGATACGATCTCGTGGTTCCTAAAGCGTATCTGAAGTCCCATCCAACGCTGGCCCATTTGTTTGACACCATTGTGAGCCGCCCGTTTCGAAATGAGATCGAAGCGCTGGGCGGGTATGACACCAGTGAAACAGGGAAGCTCCATGCGCTACGTACCGTCTGACGGACGGCTTTCTTCGATAGTCATGCTGGCCTTAGGTGTGGCGATGTTGTTTGCGACCGATATCGCGCTAGCTGAGGATCCATCGCCTGTATCGCCCACCACTACACTAGAGAACCGCTCGAACCATTCTGACCTGCCTGGTTTGATCAATGACATCAGGAAGCGAGCAGAAGCACAGACCGGAAGAAACTGGAACGAAACGGCTGATGCCGTGCTTATCCAAGAGAGAGAGACCAGATGGCCCCGGTATCTCAAGACCGCAATGCACTTACCCGATTGGGTGGACCTGGGCATCGAAAATCGGACACGATTCGAAAGTTACGATCATCCCTGGCGATCCAACCAAAAGTCTGGAGACGGGCGAACCGATTCTCAGGCGGTTCTCCGATCCAGAGTGCGTGTGGGATTGGGCAATGGCCCCTTCAGGTTTCTCTTTGAAGGGCAGGATTCACGGGTCTACGGGAACAATGACCCGGGGGATTTCGCGAATAACACGACGGTGAACGAATGGGATATTGTGCAGTTGCTTGGATCATTGACCGTGGACAATGTTGGGGGGAGCGGATTGCGAACGGACGTGCATTTCGGTCGTATGACCCTGGATTTCGGAAATCGTCGGTACGTCGCCAGAAATGATTTTCGAAATACCACGAATGCGTTCGATGGGGTCCATTGGCAAATAGGCCAAGGCAAGACCTGGCGGTTCAGAGCATTTTTGGTGGAACCGGTCATTCGGGATCAGGTGAAACTCGACGAGCAGAGCGCACATAGTGTGTTCTGGGGGACCTACGTGGAGAACCAGCACCTCCCTTGGTTCAACGTGAATGCGTATTATTTTGGGTTAAACGATCAATCAATCCCAAATAACAGTCTTCACCGTACGTATAGTACGTTCGGCCTTCGCCTCTTCAAGCCTCCCGCGAGCAACGAGTTCGATTATGAATTCGAGGGGGCCATTCAAGTGGGGCGCTTAGGCAACGTCGATCATTTTGCCTATAACCCAAACGCTGAAGCTGGGTATACGTTTAATCTGCCTTGGACTCCTCGCTTTTTGGTGCAGTATACCTACGCCAGCGGCACTCGCACCCCAGGAGGAAGCCAGAACGGAAACTTTGATCCCCTATTCGGGGTCCGTCGATTTGATTTGATGCCTACGGGGAATTTTGGAGCATTTAGCCGGTCCAACATCAGTTCTCCCGGTTGGAGGCTGATTCTCCAACCTGCCGAAAATTGGACTGTGCAAGTCAGACAACGGTTCTGGTATTTGGCGCAATCGAACGCAGTGTATGTGGGTGGCCTTTTACAGGATTCCACAGGAGGGGCAGGAACCTATTTAGGCCATGATCTGGAATTTCGTGTGCAATGGGCCGTTAGCCAAAACCTGGATTTCGATGCCGGGTACGATCATTGGTTCAAAGGATCGTATTTCGACCGGCTCCCCGCGTCCGCCAACTTACCCATGGGCGGGAACAAAGATACGGATTATTTTTATTTTCAGATGAGAGTCAGAGTATAGAGAATCTTTGGCCCCGTTGGCTCGAAAACTTTTCTCGATCGGCAGGCAAGTGCGATTGTGGTCGGATGGTGAAAGCCGCATTCATCGACATGCGAAGCACATGGCTGGGGCTGCGAATACCAGATGAGACATCTTGTTCTTTCTTTTTTGCTCATTGTCGGGATCGTCGGGAGCGGCACGCCTTCGGCGGGAGCTGCTCAAGAGCTCACCGTTGCCGCGGCGTCGGACTTAAACTTCGCGTTCAAGGAATTCACGGCTCTATTTGAAAAGACCACGGGGACTCATGTGAAGTTGTCACTCGGTTCGTCCGGGAACTTCTTTTCGCAGATCCAGAACGGTGCGCCATACGATCTCTTTTTCTCTGCGGATATCCGCTATCCACAACAGCTTGTCGCAAGCGGCCATGCGGTTGCAGCGTCGCTGTATACCTATGCCATCGGGCGCATTGTGCTGTGGGTGCCGACGGAGTCCCCATTACAGGTGGAGCAGCGCGGATTGGAGGCGCTGCTCGATCCACACATCAGAATAATTGCCATCGCCAATCCCAAACATGCTCCCTACGGCAGGGCGGCAGTGGCCGCGATGGAACATGCGCAGGTCTATGATCGCGTCAAAGACAAGCTGGTGCTCGGAGAGAACATTTCTCAAGCCGCCCAGTTCGTCGAATCCGGTGCGGCGGACGTCGGGATTATTGCGTTGTCGCTGGCGTTTGCACCGCCGATGCAGGCAGCGGGCCACTATTGGGAGATTCCCGCCGATGTGCATCCACCGATCGAACAAGGTGCGGTGATGCTCAGGGGCGGGAAAAACCAAGAACGTGCGAAGGTGTTTCTCTCGTTTATCCGGAGTGCCGAGGGGCAGGCCATGATGAATCGCTATGGTTTTGTCGTTCCATCGGCGAGGTAATCGATGAACTGGATTGCGATTGCCGTCACTTTCAAGCTCGCGCTGCTCACGGCGGCCCTGTTGCTCGTCATCGGACTGCCCATCGCCTACTGGCTCACCTTTTCAAAATGGCGCTGGAAGTTCATTGTCGAGTCAGTTGTCGCGCTTCCGCTCGTTCTGCCTCCGACGGTACTGGGTTTTTATATTCTGGTCGCGATCGGTCCGCGTAGCCCCGTCGGTCGATTTTACAGCGACCTGGTCGGGCATCCGCTCCCCTTTACCTTCGAAGGTCTGCTCCTCGCGTCGATTCTCTACAGTCTGCCGTTTGCCGTGCAACCATTTGCCGCCGCCTTTGAGCAAGTCGATCGCCGGTTGATTGAAGCATCCTGGACGCTCGGGGTGTCGAAGCTCAAGACCTTCTTTCGTCTGATTGTTCCGCTATCGACGGCAGGCCTCATCACCGGCGCAGTACTGAGTTTCGCACACACGTTGGGGGAGTTCGGTGTCGTGCTGATGGTGGGGGGCAATATCGAAGGGGAGACGAGGACGGTCTCGATCGATATTTATGATGAGGTGCAAGCGCTCAACTATGCCGGGGCCGCCAAGACGGCGCTGTTGTTGCTCGCGGTCTCCTACGGCGTGCTGCTGCTGGTCTACGCGATGAATCGAAAGGTGTGGGTGATATGGCCGCAGCGCTGACGGTTGATTGCCGCAAGACCTTTCCCGGTCGGTTCACTGTGGCGGCACAGCTCACGTTGCCGCTCGATCCTCCGCGAGTCCTGATTCTCTTCGGGCCATCAGGATCTGGAAAAACGACCCTGCTGCGTTGTCTTGCCGGATTGGAATGGCCGGAAGAGGGACGAATTCAGTTCGCTTCGACGGTCTGGATTGATGCGGCGTCCAACATTCGCCTCTCGCCGCAAACGAGGAGGATCGGCTATATGCCGCAGGATTATGCGCTCTTTCCCACGCATACGGTGGCCGGCAACATTGAATATGGATTGAGCAATCTGCCGACTGAGGCACGACGCGAGCGTGTCCGTGCGCTGATCGTCTTGTTGGAACTTCAGGGGCTCGAACAGGCCAAGCCGGCGCAGTTGTCGGGTGGGCAACAGCAACGTGTGGCGCTTGCGCGTGCGATCGCCAGACGACCTCAGCTCTTGTTGCTCGATGAACCCCTGTCGGCCTTGGATGCACCGACACGCGCGAAGCTCTCCACTGAGCTGCGTATGCTGCTCAAGCAGCTGGCAATTCCGGCGGTGGTCGTTACGCACGACTGGGCCGAGGCCCTTACGCTGGGCGACATCATTGCCGTGATGAGTGCGGGTGAGATCCTGCAAGTCGGTGCGCCGCAGGAGGTGTTCTCTCGGCCGGCCAGTGCGGAGGTTGCGCAGATCGTCGGTATCGAGACCGTCGTGCAGGGTCATGTAGTCGAGAACGACAATGGATTGGCCACCGTGTTGGTGAACGGGACGAAATTGAAGGGCTTAGGGGCGGACGTGAGCGGCACGGCCGTTTATGTCTGTATTCGCGCGGAAGATGTCTTGCTGGAACAGGCGGGGAGCGGCGTTACCAGCGCGCGCAATCACCTATCCGGTCTGGTGACCGAGATGCTGCCGCAAGGAGTGTTAGTTAAGGTCACGGTCGATTGCGGTTTTCCTTTGCGGGCGGTGATTACAAGGGGTGCCAGAGAAGAACTTGGTCTCGATAAAGGTTCAGTGGTTGTTGCGGCGATTAAGGCCGGTGCAGTGCATCTGGTTCCGCGTTCCGCTTAGAAGAGGCCGGTAATTCCCATGGAGATATTTTCCTGATTAACAGGCGTGGCTTCGGGAATATCTAATTCTTTTTGCCGCACGTGCTGTCCGGATCTGTTGGGCTTTCGGTCCGCCCGTTGCCTGTCCCGCCATCGGTTGACCCTGCGGTTTGCCCATCTTTTGATCGGTAATCTGCACGTCGGTCACGCAGAGATAGGTGAGGCTCTCATCTATCGGAGCCTGTTGCGATTCTGAATTTCCCATATTCCGAAACCATCATTTTGGAGTGAGCAGCGAACCGTGAGGATCTTATTATGTGAAAAAGGTCAAGAAAAATGTTCACGAAACCCTCTCCCCAGCTTCTGTGGATAAGTCTGTTAATAAGATTGCCCTGCCATCAAAATACCGGGCATTTCTCTATCTCCAAGACGTGTTTGCCTAATAATTGAGCATTGGTTGAAAATGGCGTGGTACCACTAGATATAGGGGTGCTTCCAGAATAATAAGTCAGAAACAACAAAACCTAGAAATAGATGGCTATTTCATGCATCACAATATGAACTGCCGTGCTGGGAGTGAGGTTTGTGGTCGAGTTATGCACAGATCCCTGCCTAGACTGTGTTTTCTGCTTCATCATAAGGAGTCCATTGAAGGAGCTTGACAGCATGCCGCAGTATATGTAACCATTGGTTACATTATGAAGCCAACCGACCTGAAACGAGTTCGAGAGCAACTTGGGTTGACGCAGCAGCAATTGGCTGATGCGCTGCGGACGACGCGTGTGTCGGTGGCGCGTTATGAAGCGGGGATGCGGCGCATTCCTGGAATGGTTAAGGTCACGTTGGATCAGTTGGGGCGATCATCTGAAATTTCCATGGCGGGGATGGTGGCAGCTGGCTCACCGATAGAGCCAGTCCCCCAGTCCGAACTCATTGATGTGCCGCCCAGCATGTTACGCGGTGGAGTGACGTTCGCACTCCGCGTCAAAGGGGAATCGATGAAAGATGATGGCATTCTCCCTGGCGATCTTGTGGTGGTGAGGAAGCAGGAGACGGCAAGAAATGGGCAAACGGTGGTGGCCTTGGTGAATCATGACGCGACGATCAAGACCTACTTCAAGAAGGACTCACACATTGAGCTGCATCCTGCAAACGCGGCGATGCAGCCGATTATCGTGAAGCCTTCCGATACCTTTCATATCGAAGGCATTCTCATCGGCGTGATTCGGCATTGTACGGGCTAGGGAAGTAGTTCTGAGTTAGGAGTTCTGGGTTCAGAGTTGTCTGAAACCAACTCACAACTCAGCATCCTGTTAATGAAAGAGGGGAGGACATGATGCTCATAGCAGGAAAATCTTGCGGGACAGACCGGCTCGTTGACTTGGAGCGAACAGTGGATTCTTTGAATGGCCAGTTGCGCGAGATGCAATGGGAGTTGTGTCGGGCCAAGGCGGAGCCGCTACCGGTTCGGTTGTGGCGGAATCTGAGGAGTCTCAAAGGCGGCCAGGAGTTCATGTCGGCCGTCTGCAATCGGCGCGCTCGTCCGAACACCAAGATGCTGTCCCATGCTGACCCAAGAGCGTAGGACGGACAGACCGCTCGCCGGCGCCTGCTCTGACTGTGGGGTGGTGGGCCAACGCCGAATCGCCTGTGTCGAGGGGATGACCCATTCGACCGTCGAACTCTGTGAGCGCTGCTGGAGTGCCTCTCAGCAGCGGCAGGTTTTCGCGAGCGGGTGCTGTGGGTAGAGAACGCCGGAGGAGTCCTTTCGCCGGCTTCAATCGTGATACGGCGATGAAGAGGGGACCGTGCGCACGAAGTGGACAGGGCACAGAAACCTGAGCTTCCCTCTATTGTTTGTCTTCCTTCGGCCGGGTTTTCTGCTACCAGGTGCTCATCGCGTTGAGCCCTATGCCAATGTCGAGTGTCGTCGAGTCCGGTTGTCGAACACCGCAACGTAATCGAAGTTCGCCGCCATCATCTCTGTGTCTGTTGCATAGCGCAGCCCATGGCTCCGCTCATTGTTGAAACTGTTGAGCCCACTCTCGGTTGGCACGTGATTCCAACAATTCTCTTTGCGACTCATGGATCCCTCTCCATGCCCTAAGCCTTCAGCATGTCCTGGAAGAGTTGGCTGGTTTCCTTCGGAACCACGCCATCGTCAGCGCCTCGGTCGCGATGGCCGTTGGTATGCGTGGTTTCGCGACCAGTCCACCGCGTTGCGGGTGGACAGGTCGAGCACGATCGCCAGATAGAGCCAGCCTTCATCCGTCCACAGATAGCTAATGCCCAATTGACTCTGTGCAAGGCACTTCTGCTTCGCCACAATTTGTTCTTGGACCGCTTTTTTATTGAGGCACCGCAGGCCTCATTTTCCGCAATGCGGGAAGGTCAGATAGATTCGAAGCAACGCGGGCCGATCTGGTTAAATATGTAGGAAAACGAAAAATAATTGCAGATCTAAATTTGTTGAGTATCCTAATACATTGTTACTCTTGAGCAAACGTTGAACAGCACGGTGCACGAGCATAGCAAGCACTTCTCTCGACAAACTCATGCGTACTACAGCGCTCATCCAAATCATGATCAGACCGACGCATTTACACAGAGGGCATGGCCGTTTCCGCATCCTAAGCTTCTGACTGATACGGCCTCGACAACAGGGGGATACACAAATGGTGTCTGACAGCAACGTTCAGGAGCCCGTATACTTTCGAACCCACCTGCGCATGGACCGCTATCGCGCGCAGGTCCTCATTCTGCAGAGTCTCGTTTCCATCGTGCTTTCCTATCAAGTTCTGTATACCCCGGAAACCATCCTTGCCCGCCCAGTCCAGGAAATTCTTGTTCTGGGGCTATTGTCTCTGCTCGGAGCCGCGTTTTTCCTGCCCGTCCAATTGGTCGGGAGCCGCGCCTTCACGATCATACTGCTTCTCATCGATACCGCGATTACCTCCAGCATTATCTATACAACCGGACAACTGGGGTCCGATCTCTACCTTGCCTATTTTTTAATTATTCTCATCTCTGCCTCGATGAGAACTCTCCAGTTAAAGATCGCCTGTTCTTCTGTCATTGCCGCTCTCTACGGGGGCATGCTCTACATATCGCATGGACCTGCGGTGTTTCTGGAAGGCCATCTCATTCGGATCTCAATTCTCCTGATCATGGGCGTGGTGTATAGCGTGTTGAGTGAGAGTTTGGAGCAAGAACGCAAGGGCAAACAGACTCTCATCGAAGAAGTAACTGAGCGCCGACGGGCCGAGGAAGCGCTCAAGGCGAGTGAGACCCTCCTACGTGCACTACATGAAATCACCGTGGATACCGCCGACTGGGAGCAACGACTCCGTCGGATGTTAACATTAGGGTGTAGCACTTTGGAGATGTCTACGGGCATGGTGACGCGGATTGATGGCGATCGTTATGAGATTCAACAGGTTGTGAGCCATGATTCGAAACACCCATCGGAGGGGCGGTATCATTTACGCGGAAGTTATTGTGAATGGACGATCCAATCCCGAGAGGCGATCACCTTTTCTTCTCCAGATCAGTCAGACTGGAGTCCCCCATCTGAGGAACTACTAGGCACCCCGCAAGCCTTTGCGGCCATCGCGATTCACATGAATGGCGCAATATACGGGACATTGAGTTTTTCAAGCAGAACACCACGGGCTAGAGTGTTCGCTGGGTATGAGAAAACATTCTTGAAGCTCACGGCACAATGGATCGGGCATGAATTAGAGCGCAAGGATGCGGAAGTCAGCCTCCAGCAAGCTAAGGAGCGGGCCGAAGGTGCGAGCCGAGCAAAGAGTAATTTCTTGGCAACCATGAGTCACGAAATCAGAACTCCGATGAATGCCATCATAGGAATGTCCGATCTACTCTCGGAGGGCTCATTGTCTCTTGAGCAGCAAGAGCAACTAGGTATTTTACGGAGATCCGGCACGAATCTTCTTGACTTAATCAATGACATTCTGGATCTCGCAAAAGTCGAGTCAGGACACGTTAAACTCGAGCAGATCGGATTTGATCTGCACGAGGTACTGGACAAGGCGACAGAGCTCATGGCCCTCAAGGCACAAGAAAAGGGGCTTGAAATATTTGCTTCGGCCGCATCTGATGTGCCCATCAGCCTGATTGGCGATCCCCATCGCCTTCGACAGGTCATTGTGAATTTAGTCGGT
>JAQBES010000191.1:0-8967 GCA_032123755.1 Nitrospirota bacterium | reverse complement strand
CCTCGCGTCGGCGGAACCTTCTCAGGTGACATTCCTCCTGCATGCGGCCTCGCGGCTCCTGTCCTTTCCCTTCCCGGTCCATCGAGTCTGGCTGGCTCTGCAACCGGAAACTCCAACAGACGAAGTCGTCGACCTGCCGCTTCCGGAGCAGGAGACCGGTGTCGTCGTGACGCGGAGGGACGGGAAAGTCCAGGTCACGCCCCTGGCCAGGACGGACTATCTGGTGCTTGAGGCCATGGCGCGAGGAGTCGATGTGGCGTCGGTTGAGCGGATCGCGATCGAGTCCGAACCCGCATTCGATTTCCCCCGATTCTGGGTCACCGTTCTGAATCTGGGCGTGATCAGCGGTGTTTCCGTCGAGGACGGCCTATGACACAGGCGAATGGTTTTCTGACGCGCGCGGCGTCTGTCACCGCCTCCGGCTACCGTCGGCTTGTCCGCGTACTGGAGTGGCTGATTCCGGTCTTCGACCTCTCCGTGCGTCTGTATCTGGCGTCTATTTTTTGGACAGGGGGCATGGTCAAACTCTCCAGCTGGATCTCGACCGTCATGCTCTTTACCATGGTCTACGATGTGCCCCTGTTGTCGCCAGAACACGCCGCATATCTGGCCACCGCTATCGAGTTGGGCGGCTCGTTCCTGCTGGCGATCGGCCTGGCTGGACGATGGGCGGCCCTCTCGCTCTTCGGGCTTAACATCATGGCCTCGATCTCGTACGGTCAGTTGTCCGAGGCCGCTTTGCAAGAGGCGTTCTATTGGGGGATTCTCTTCCTCTACTTCGTCCTCCACGGGCCGGGACTCCTCTCCGCCGATGCCCTGTTGCGCTACCTGATTCGGCGAAAGAAATTTATACACATTGCCGGTGAAGATGTGTCCTCACAAGCTGCCCTTCATAGCAAGTAGACCATACTGCAGCGGAATATCGGAACGAAACGACGTGGTTGCAAAAAAACAATCCTGCTCGTGTCGGCTCCGAACCAATTTAACTGGAATGATTCAGGAGATCTGCTGGGATCTTGAGGGCGATATGGTTCAGCAACGTATGGCGCTCGTAACTCAGAAGGTAGAGGTGGAGGAGAGAAGGATCATCGGCATCCCAGTGGAGCAATGGACCATCAACGCCAATGGCATGGTGATCAAGCCATCGGTTCTGTGCGTCCAGATGGAACCCATAGAATGGGCGTTGGATCGGGGGATTTGCCACGACCTCGTCATAGGATTCGAAGAAGCTCGGATTCCCGATGCCAAGCGGCATCTGCCAGCCACGGTCGTAGAGGTCTGGAGGTGCCACTGGAATGGCAGCCCAGTCGAGCCCGCCAAGAACGAGACGAGTCACATTCCCGGTCTTGCTGCTGCGAAAGTCGAGTTCAATCTCAAACAGATGGTGGACGCTTTCAATAAGTTTCACACGCCGGACAATTACGCCGGTCAGTTCGGCGAGATAGTGTAGTTGAGTCTCTCGGGGGTGTGCCCGGGAGTACCGCCCCGGCGGGATGAAGCTGGCGAACCGCACCGGCTGAGTATACCAATCACGATACGTGGCTCCGACAGGTGTCAGGATGTTCTTGCGCTTCCGCACTTGCTCGCCGTGCATCGCGACAGGTTCATCCCAGCGCACCGTCGATTGGACTGGCCATTCCTGTTCGACGGTTCGGAGCCGATCCAGTCGAATCGGCGTCCCTGACGGATCGACCCAATGTTCCAGTGACCACCAGTAGGACCAATAGGACAGGTCGTTCACCTGTTCGAACACCTGTTTGTAGAGTCCGAGCGGGAACGTAAACCAGAGGTGCTCATACACTCGCTCTTCATCATTCTCCGTGTTGAAGAGCAGAAGTTCCCACAAGCCCGCGTTCAAACAGTTGCGGGCGAGATCCACGCGGGTCAGGGCTCGTTGTTCGAACCCGTCCCCGCCTTCGCGTACGTCAAGATGGGTTGAGGTTCGAGCAATTCGAACTTGTTGACGGTTCCATTCACGGTCGATCAAACCCACTTTGATGAGATCTGGATCGATTTTCACCCAAGCAGGTATTGTCGCGATGAAGTGGGCGAGATCGACATCGGTAAGTTCGATTGCCGCCGCCTGTGGCGTGGCTGGTTCCAGGAGGAAGCGAAAGCGAGTGTCACTGAGTTGCTGGATGATGAGTTGTCGATGTTGATAGGCGCCGAAGATGGAGCTCGTGTTCTCAGGATTTTCAGGGTAGTCGTCTTTCGCGAATGCGGTAAGGGCAACGGTCTGCTGAGTTCGGCCATCGTAACGATCGGCAAACCAGGCGAGTCCGGCGAGGGTGACAAGGATCACGACGCCCAGTAAAGCGTAGACAACGTTCGTCCGAGTCCGGTGTGCCCTAAGAACAGGTGTCATTGTCGACTCCGATGTGCCGAGCGCAAGCTAAGCCAGCGCGCGACCGAGTTGGAACACTCCAGCGACAGGGAAGTCTGCACCGTGAGAGTGTACCTCTTGGATTGTATGCCACCTCACAGTATCTGTTACTTCCCCTGAGTCATCGTAAAACTTCGTGGGATGGCACATCCACCTGAAAAGGAGGCGTATATGAATAAAATGCTGTCATTGTCTTCTCTCCTCATGATCCAGTAGTCTATAAGCGCCTCAAGTGAGTGGTTTCATGGAACATATACGAACAGCTCCAAGCAAACTTTGGTATCTGAAGCACATCCGGTTGTTCGACGGCATTTCTCCATCTGAGATGCAGGAGATGGAGAAGATTACTCGCATGGAAGAGGTCAAGAAACGGCAGCCCTTTTACCTTCCTGGCGATCCGAGCAGCAATGTGTACCTCCTCAAGCGAGGGCGCGTCAAAATTGCCAACACGGCGCCCAGCGGAAAAGAAGTCACCTTCGATATCTTGGAGCCGGGAGAAGTTTTCGGAGAACTTGATGTATTGGAAGATGCCCCTCGCTCGACCTCAGCCGAAGCCCTCGATGACGCGCTTATTTGTGTGATTGCACGGAAGGATTTCGATCAGTACTTGGCCATGCATCCCACCGTGATGTTCAAACTGACCAAGCTCATTGGCCTGCGGCTCAAAAAAATCCAGAGCCGCGTTGAAGATCTCGTCTTTCGCGACGTTCCGGCTCGCCTGGCCCACCTGCTCTCAGAGTTGGGCAAGACCGAAGGCGTCGCGGACAAGCAGGGTATTCGTCTCAAGGTCAAGTTGACCCACCAGGAAATGGCCAACCTGATCGGCTGTAGCCGTGAAACCGTGAGCACCACCATGGGGCAGTTCCGGGACGACGCCCTCATTCAGATGGACGGCCGGACGATCACTATCGTGAACGAGATGGGGTTGTCCAAGCTGTTCGGTTGATACAGAGTTGCCCGGGCTGCCCTGTTCCTTCTAAGGCTAGTCCACCTGGACTCCCCCCGCCCTTTCGCATTCTTTCATTCTCTCCAGGAGCCAGTCTTTCTTCGGTATCCCGGCGGCTACCGTGCTGCCATTTATCACAATTGTCGGAAGGACGTGAAAGCCCAGTGCTTTGGCCTCGTGCTCCAACAATGGATGGATCGCGATATGCCAGGCAGGGCAGTTCTGTTGCAATTCTCTCGCGAGCAAGAGGACGGACTGCCGCGACAAGCAGCTATCGTGAAAATAGAAATCCATCTGCCTCATGACAGGACAGTAACCGATTGCGCCGGGATGATCTGTGATCTGGCTTACAGAGAGAAGAGACCGGCCGGGAGAGAGTGGCCCGATCGGTCAGCATAGGGAGGGGGTAGAAGCGGCCACACGAGGAAGGGATTGCGGGCTAGCGCAAGTTCCTTGCCTTCGATGAGCGGGGTGAGGAATCTCCAATGACATCCGCTCTCGCGTCCTGGCTCAGGGCCTCCGCCCTGCCTGCCATAGCCATCCGTAGATCACCAGATTCACCACCAATACGAGGACGCCGAGCACAACTTGAATGTCAGGGGTTAAGGCCTCCGGGTAGAGGATCGGCAACAGGTAGCGTGCCGTGAAGTCGTGTGTATCGGCGCCCTCGCTACCCTGCGTGCGCAGCCAATTCTCCAATGGTGTGAGCGGGCAGATCCAGCCGGTGAATTCGACGACTGCGCCCCACAGAGCCGCCGGCAGATGCAGCCACGCGATCCACCGCCACCTCAGCACAAGCAACCCGCCGAACAGGACGAAGACCACGAACGCCAGGTGAACAATTAGAACCAGATTGGCCAGGAATGGGTACATCGTTGCATTCAGTTAGAAGGCTGCAAAAAATATGTTGGCACACGAGCACTTCGAAGGTCCGCACGGGCGGGACAAGCCCGGTCTGACTAGTTGTCTGGTCTGTCTCGTCTATTTGGTTGAAGCAGTCTAACCAGATCAACCAGATGAACCAGAGAGACTAGACAGACCGAACAGACCACATGAACAAGCCAGGCTGGCGAATTTTTTCAGCAGCCTGCTAGAACAACGAAGGGGGATCGGTCGGTTTCGGATAGGTCAGCGTGCCCTTCTCGTAATGGGCAAATGATGTGAGGATGTGTTGGGTGGCTTTCTCGGGAGACATGATATGCTGGACGTCCCAACCACGGCTCACCAGCGCATCGGCAATCAACGACCGATGGCAGCGCCACGGGACAGCCTCGGCGCACATGATGGCGGTCGGCTGCGATCGGCTATCAGCCATCAGCTCTTCCAATGCTTTCATGAATTCGTTCGTCTGCATGTAGTCGGCGTACCCGCGGAAACTGGCGTTGCGCCATCCATTATTGATCGAATCCTTCCGAGCCTTTCGAAGACCCCCAAGCGCCGGTATGTGGAGAAAGACGAGACCGGCTTCTTTCAGACTCTCGGCCAACCTGTCCGTATTGAATTGCGGATTGTGTCGTGAGCGTGGAATCGTTCGGACGTCCACGAGAAGTCGGATCTCATGCGCACGCAAGAAATCGCTGAACTCACCGATCGGTCTGGTTGAATGGCCGACGGTCCAGAGTGTCGGTCGTGGAGGCATGGAGCAGTGTGGCATAGAGCGCGGGGAATCGCCACGGGCTGCTAGGGCAGAGGATCAATCCGGCGGCAATTTTTCCGGGTCGATTTCGAGCAGCCGCAGCCGGCCGTTGGCGATATGCTCGGTCTTGTAGAGGCGGTCGCCTAGTTGGATGGTGCCAACTAAGAGATTGTCGCTGGCGACAAAGGTAAAGTCCCCCTTCGAGGGCGGCTTGAAGGTGCCCCGGATGATGGCGCTATCATTGCTGCGGGAGACCGTCGATGTGATATCCAACTCGTGGTTGACGCCATCAAAGAGCTCAACGGTTATCCTGGGATGGGGTCTGGCCCCGGCATCCTTCAAGATTTGAAGCAGTGGGGGATCGAGAGCGATCTCCCGATCGCGGAGCACCCACGGCCTCCGCGGCGTCGGTGGCTGATCGGTGGCGGGAGAAATAAGGACTGTCTGCCACAGGCTCTTCGGTGCCGGGCGCTCATCAGCCCACACAGGAAAAGAAGACACGCAACCAAGTAGTCCGACAAGAAGCAGGAGTCGAAATGGCACACGGTTGAGCCTGTGCAACGTGAAAGTCATCAGAGGGTGCTGGCCTGCTGAGCCCATGTCGTCAGTTCTCCCGCGTCTTCCAGAACATCCACCGGGACTTCGTAATAGGTGTTGAGGGTTTGCTTGGCGTTGGGTCTGAATGGTTTCATCTCGCGCTCGCGAAATCGTGGCGCTGTGGTCGCATTCGTCTTGAAATAGAGCCGGCCCTTATGGACGATGCCGAAGAATACCCTACCACAGTACAGTCCATATCCACCGAACATCGCTCGGTGGGTTAGGCTTGGTAACCCGCTGAGTTGATCCAGCACGAAATCTCTGAACCCGTCATGCTTCGGAGCCATGGGAGTTGGTCAACGTGGTTTGCGCACTGTGACCATGCGGACGGCGAGGGGAAAGGTGATTCGATCGCCATGCTGGTATTGGGTCGCAGCCTCGATGATGAGGCGCCTTACCTCTTGAATCTGTGCCGCCGAGAGAGTTGCCATGAGATTCTGTATCGGTGCCGCAATTTCCGTGAGGCTCGTGTAGTACTCATCGGCTGACGCATACGACCATTCGGCGAGAAATTCCTGGTCCGTCACATCGACCAATCCGGCCTGTTGCAACATCCCGGCGAGATCGCCAGGTTTAGCGAGGCGAAAGATGCCGGGCGCAGTGGGGTCCGGCTGGGGCAGCTCGACCACCTTCTTAATCGCCTCCATCGAGAGTCCAATCGAGGGATTTTTCTCTGGCGCAGACCAAACGGCGATTGCGACCCAGCCGCCGGGCTTCAATACGCGCGCGATTTCAGCGGCGGCCTTCGAAATCTCCGGCAGAAACATCAAGCAGAAGCGGCTGGTCATTGCATCGAACGAGTCAGCCTCAAATGGAAGAGCGGTCACGTCGCCTGTGCGGAACGTCACGTTCGCGAGGCCCAGCGCTCTGGCTTTGCGTTGCGCGACGGCGAGCATCTGTTCGGCGAGATCCAGCCCGATCACACTTCCACTCGGTCCAACGGTTTGTGCGCCGAGTAGGGCGGGATAGCCAGTACCCGATCCAAGATCGAGCACGCGCATGCCCGCCCGCAGCCTGGCATCGGCCACGAGCCGGTGATTCAGAAACGCCATCTGCTCGTCGAAAAAACGATCCCACTTCTCCCATCCCCCGGCGACCCGGTTCCAATCCTGCCGTTGTCCTTCGATGATCTGCTGGGAAGATTGCTGGGTCATGTCATTCCTTTCCGCATGCATGGTGTCGGGACGAGCGTTGGAGGAGTGTCAGCCGCCGCTCAACGCGCAGATGATGTGAATCTGATTGTCTGGTCGAAGCACCACAGACAGATTTCTCGCCTGTTCTTCATTAACGAATATTCTGATGTGCTGTCGAATCGTGTCCTGCTCCGTGATAATGCGGAAACGAAGACCAGGGTAGCGCCGATCTAATGCTGATAACACTTCAGCCAGGGTCTGACCTTCGGCCTCTATCGCGCTCTTCTGTTTGGTGTAAGAACGAAGCGCAGCGGGGATGTGGACTGTCACGGTCAGAGCTCCGCTGCTTCCACCGAGTAAATTTCAGGAAGGTGCCGGGCCAGGCAAGTCCAACTTGTGCCGCCTGTTCGACTTGCCCAGACCTCGCCACTGGTTGTGCCAAGGTAGAGGCCGACTGGTTCATGCGCATCCGCCGTCATTGCCTGGCGCTTGACCGTCCACCAGGCATTCGATCGCGGGAAGCCCTTGTCCTGTCTCGTCCAATTCTTGCCGGCATTCTTCGTGACGTACGCGGCCGGTTTTCCGTCCTGGCTGACACGCGGCCACACCGTCGAGCCGTCCATTGGGAGCACCCAGGCAGTATCGGGATCGCGCGGATGCAGCACCATCGGGAAACCGATATCACCGATCGGCTTCGGCATATTGTTGCCGATGCGGACCCATCGGCCCTCAGCGCGTTCCATCCGGTAGATGCCGCAGTGATTCTGTTGATACAACCGGTCCGGCTTGCTCGGACAGAGCCGTACGCAATGGGGGTCGTGAACAGTGATATCGGCTGAGTCGAATCCCTCGACCACATCGAGCCCTTGAACGAGGGACGTCCATGTTCGACCGCCGTCGACTGATTCGTGCACCCCACCTCCGGACATGGCAAAGTAGAGGTGGGCGGGATCGCGTGGGTCGATGAGGATCGAGTGCAATTTCGGTCCATCCGGCGTGCCGTCCTGCACGCTGCCCATCCAGACGCGGTATTGCGGATCGTCGTTGATGTATGAAAACGGTTCCCACGTGACGCCGCCATCGTTGGAGCGGAAGAGTCCCTGTGGCGAGGTGCCGGCATACCACAAGCCCGGCTCACTGGGATGTCCTGGCGTGAGCCAGAACACGTGATCCACCACCCGGCCTTTCTGGCCTTCTGGCGCTTTCGGAAAGGCCGGCGGAGTCTTCGCTTCTTTCCAGGTTTTACCCAGGTCGATCGAGCGAAAGACCGTCGGTCCCAAGTGGCCTGTGCGTGCGGCCATGAGCATCGTGCGTCGGTCGCGCGGATCTAACACCAGATGATGCACGATGTGCCCCAGAAAGAGCGGTGCGGACAGTTTCCACGTACGGCGGGTGCGCTCGCTCCGCAGTACGAACGCTCCCTTCCTAGTTCCGATCAGTAGCGCCACAGAACCAGTGGCAGGTTGCGGTGAAATAGCCTTCTTCGATCTCGGCATCGGTGCTTTCCCTTGTGAGGGGTTAATTGAATGTCCGCAGCGTCTCGCGCAATTCCTTCAACTCAGCGGAAAGGAGATCAAGATGCAGGTCGCGTTGTGGCTGGTCGTCCTTGAATTTCCACAGCCGCTTGAAGATGGCCATCAACTCCTTCTTATGCGTTACGGCCAAGTCGTAAGCCGGCGTCTTGGCCTGCGCCTCCGTCACACCGCAGAACGCATCATTGAGCGCATGGAACTGATTGTGTAGGTCGTCGAAGGCTGTGTCGATACCTTTTCCGCCTTTAGCCTTGCTCGCCGACGCCTCCATCATGTCCGTCAGGTTGATCATGGTCTCAACCCCGCTCGCACCTTTCGCTTGCATCGCATAGTCGCCTGCTCGAGGGTAGAACAAATAGCTGCAGCCGGAGAGGCCGATCAGCAGCATTGAGAGAGCCAACAACCCAATTGCACGTGTCATGAGGGTCTCCTCGTCGGCGTGAACGCCGACTCTACAGTGAGTCCGTCAGGGGTTTCAGTCAAGCATAGGCCATCCTTGGCTCGCTCGTTCTTGATCAGGCAAGTAAGAGAAACTTTTCCCATGCTGATGAGTACAGGGGAAGTTTCTCTTTGTGCCAGGACATTTCTTAGACCGTGACGGTGACCGTCTTGATCGCTGCCTTCACCTGGGCCGCCATCTCCTGCGGGATGGAATCCAGTTTATGGCACTGCTTGGCGTGGGTGGCTACCAACTGCATCAGTTCCGCCTCCGACTCAGCCCGTACCTGGAATCCGCAGCC
>JAQBES010000190.1:0-17515 GCA_032123755.1 Nitrospirota bacterium | reverse complement strand
CGAGGAAAAATGTTCGTCCCACGACCCCGAGCGCCCAAATATCGAGTGGAATCGCCAGCAAGAACAGCAATGCGATACCGACTCCTTCACCGATGTGCGAGTCCAAGCCCATGGTGATCGTTGGAAGTGCAAACACCGTGACCGGACTTGTCAGGAGCATCAAGAATGCGAGAGCGATCCTGGTTTCAAGATGTATGATCCCGAACGCCAGAAAGAGCACGGCGATGGCCAGTTTGATCGGCAAGCCGGTCCAGAAAGCGGGCCAGAGAATGCCGAGCCCGAGCTTTGTGGGGGACATCTGATCGTTCATGCCAGTACCCAACGATGAACGCCAGCTGGCAGGCAGGCTGAAGTCGAGGTTGAGTGAAGATCCGACGTGCTCAACTGAGCTTCAACCTTAGCCTGAACCTCAACCTTATCCATACTCGCAGACTCTTTCAGCATTCTGTTAGTCCAAAAACTCTCGATTGATAATCGCAGAGACCGTGAAAATCAGGATCGAAACCATGAACAACACCCATAGGGTAAGGGCAATAGGGCGCTTGAAAATATTCCGCTCGGGGCTCCGATCGATGAAGGGCAACGCAATCAGCAAGACCCCAAGGAGGCTGGGAAATGCGATCGCACCGAGAAACTGCCCAAACTCACCGGAAAACATCTTCAGGCGCAGGTGCTGGAATAAGAACAAGAAATACCATTCCGGTTCCGGGTGATAGTCGCCCGGGTCAGGCGTCGCCTCTTCCAACAAGACCACCGGCTCCCAGAAGGCCAGTGCACAGATGGAGGCAAAGACCACCGCCATCCCGACAACATCCTTCCAAATCTGCCGGGGGAAAAAATAGTCGGTCTTCGCCTTCAGCTCTTGCGGCGTCCCTCGGAATGGACCACCCGGTCCCGCGCACCGAAAGAGGAAGAGATGCAACCCGGCCAACCCGATCAGGGCTGCGGGAAGCACCATGACGTGAATGACGAAGAACCGGCTCAATGTCATCTGCCCTGGAGTCGCACCTCCCTTGAGGAGCCGCGCCAGGAAGTCGCCAATCAACGGCGTCTTATCCATAATCTCGACGCCGACCGTCGTGGCCCAATAGGCTCGCTGGTCCCACGGGAGTAAATAGCCCGTGAAGCCGAATCCCATGACGAGCGCGAAGAGCAACAGCCCAACGAGCCAGATGAGTTCACGCGGTTTCTTATACGCGCCCCAGAGAAAGACTTGGGACATATGGGCAAAGACGCAGACTACCATCGCCGTGGAGCCCCAGAAATGGTAACTCAGTAGGAACCAGCCGTAGTCGACGTCATGAAGGATGTATTGGGTACTGGCGTAAGCATGGTCGGCGGTGGGCACGTAATAGAGCATCAGCAGAACGCCCGTGACCGCCTGCATGATGAAGATAAATAACAGTATCGACCCGAAGACGTAGGCCCAGCGAGAACCGCCTGGGACCGCCTCATTAAGCATCTTGGCTGTCAGCAGCCTCAGCCCAACCCGCTCATCGACAAAGTCGAAAACTTTTTCAGCGACCGTTAGCTGCGTGCCGGCAGAAGGAGTTTGGCTCATCTAAACCATCCGCGATTGGACCCTTGTCCCGGCTTTGAATTCCATGTCGATAATTTGCACCTCCCCACTCTCGGACACCTGAATCGGCAGTACGTCGAGGGGGCGGGGGGCGGGGCCCTCGATCACCTTGCCGGACGCATCATAGATGCTCACATGGCAAGGGCAGAGAAAGACCGGCCCGAGCACCTTGTGTTTTCGCCATTTATATCCGCACCCAAGGTGGGGACATTTGCCCGAAAATGCGATGAAGGGTATGTCCTTCTTATTGGTCCAGAGGGTGTTCCCTGTGGCATCACGGAATTCCATATCCTTCCCCTGGTACACCTTTTCCAGCACCGCGGGAGTCGCCTTTACGATCCACACGTTCTTCTCGATCTCAGCTTCAGGCAGATAGGCCTCTTTGACCTTGTGCTTGAACTGGAACTGGGTCCCGGAATCGTCCGCCTTCACCTTTCCGACGTTGCCGATCGTCAGCCATTCATTGTCGAACGGTGCGTACATCGGCTTCATCACGTATTTCAGCACGGGGAAGACCAAGGGTAATCCGATAAACAACCCCATCACGTAGGTCAAGTTTGCGAAAAACTTCCGCCGCTTCACGTTCCGCTCTAACTCAGGAAGCGGCACCAGGACTTCGCCCGGCGTGACGTCAATATGCTTCTCCAGGCCCGGGATTTCTATTTCATGCAGCGTGACATAGTCATCACGCTTGAAAGGCGGCAGGGCCAGGACTTCAGACGAAGACGACCGTAGTTGCACTAGATCGTCCATCACGGTCTGCACCGCGCCCATCGACACTTGCCGTTCGCCCGCGCCGTTCATCGACACGACGATATGGCTGACCTCAAGGGACAGCGGGTCCATGATGACCTTGGTCACTTCTCCAACGTCTCGATCCGCACAACGAACTTTTGATTTCAATTGAGGCTGCATGCTACTTCTTCTTAATCGGCTTTGGCGTATTCACCGATGTATTCTTGAAGGTACCCAGCCAGGAGGCGAGCGCCACGACGTCGCCTTCCTCCATGAGGTCCTTATACTTGTCCGGCATCTTGCCCTTCTTCCAATCCTTCTCGTACCCCTCGGCCATAAAACTCTTGGGATCAAGAATTTTCAGTTTAATCTCATCGACCGTCATATACGTGCCGATGTTGTCCAATTCCGGACCGCGCTTCTTCCCACCCTCACCCTTCAGCTTGTGGCAGTTGTAACATTCTTGCAGCTGCCACTGCTCTTCACCCAGCGTCATAAAGTCTCCGGTTGCCACGCCGGTCGTTGCTCGGGGAGCACCATCTGGCTGTTCTTTCGTCGTCTCATCCCCACCCAGTGCCTTGAGCCGCACTTCTAACGCTTTCACTTGCTCATCGAGCGCCTTCACCCGCTCAATCAACTCCTCAGCTTTTCCCTGTTCGCTCGCGGCCCGTTTGGACTTCAGGATCTTGTCGATCTTCCCCTTCTCATCTTCCGGATCGTATTGCGGCCACATCGAGGCGCCGGCAATGTACACCGTACACAGCACGATATAGAACACCACGAGGGCGATCACGGACTTTGTCCCGCTCATAGTCTTGAGCGACGGCGCGTCCAGCAACATGAAGACGGCAGCCCCCAACATCGCGTAGCCAAAGAACATCATCTGGAAAATGAAGGGAAACTCGAGCGCTCTCGTAACACCGACAAGCGCGCCGCCCACCACCAGACCGATCGCCAGTTTCTTAATCACATTCCCCATGCAGACTCTCTTTCCTTCAGTAGACGTTCCGCACCCCGGTTACTTGGCCCTGGCAGGAACAGGACTGCCTTCGGGTGCGTGCCCCTTCGAATCGGAAGGCCGAAGGGTCACGATAATGGCGAAACTCACGACTATGAAAAAGACGACAGTAATTCCCGTAATCCACCAGGCAGAATATGACAGCGTCGGCGTGAAGGACTCCGCGGTGAAGTCGGGCAACAAATTGTAGGTGTGGTAGTACTTCCGCAGCAGCGAGCGGACGGCGCCCATCAAGCCCATCGTCCAAATTGAACTGAAGGCCAGAAATATCAGCACGAACTGGGAGGCGAAATCGATTTTTCCCCAGACAATCGTGCCCTGCCTGATGGCCCGGTTATAAATGACGTAGTTGACGACCGTGACGAACACCAAGGTGAACGCCGCAGAATTCTTGGCCGGCATCAACGCCAGGAAATTCCATGCTTCCGGCAGTTCCAACTCCGCCACCAGCTTAGCACCGGTCGGAACGAATCCGTGAGGGGTGAGCCAGATGGCATCGCCCACGACCACCATCAAAAAACCGATTTTAATGACGGTCCGCGCAGACACAGTCTTGGGAAAGAATCGAGTATTCGGGATGAACCGGCCTAAAGTGAATGGCGCCAGGATCAACGGCAGAAGGAACGCCAACGACATCGGGTCGGGAACCGGATAGTCCGTCATCACCTTGGTCATCACCAAGGGGAGCAACACCATCGCGATGGGAGCCAGGATCGTCATCCGAACCTTTTCGACCCCTTCAATCCGTTTCATGCTGAGCCAGATGTAATAGTTGCTGGCCAAGAACATGAGTCCGATCATCGCTCCCTGCATTTCAAAAAACATCGAGAGCTGGTCGGCCATCATGTAAGGGCAGATCGACGCATCGTAGTCGCAGAGCTCGTACGCCAACAGATATCCCATGAAGGGCAGGAACAACATCGCGCCCACGCCGATCAGGTTTCCGACAAAACCCATCCAATCATAGTAGGCCCGCTCTTCGTCTTTTTTCGCCCCCATATACATGTAGGCGGCGATCATGCCGGCCACAAATCCTCCGAACGTCACGTTACCGACGATCCGGTGGAGATTGAGCGGCATCCAGCTATAGTTGGCAATCTTGTCCCACAAGGTCGCGGTTTCGAGGAACAATTGAGGCGAGATACCCTCCGCCTTCACCGGAGTATTCATGAACGATGTCGGGCCGTTAATTACGAACAGCGTGATCAAACCGATCAGATTCAAGAGCACACCGAGGGCGATATGACGACCCTTCTTCTCACCCTTCCAGGAGTCCCAGGTGTAGAAATACAGGTACAACAAGATGGTTTCGCTGATGAACAGCGCCGGGTAGATTACCGCGAACACGAGATAGAACTGATTGATGAACCACGTGGTGAACTGCGGGTACGTCGCCAGGAGCACGAAAATAAACAGGCCGCCGGTGAGGGCCGTCATGCTGTAGAGAATGACCGTCACCTTTGTGACTTCTTTTGCCAAGCGATCGTATCGAGGCTCTTGCTTCCGATATCCCATCCATTCTGAGATCACGACAAAGATCGGGGCGCCGAGAATGAACGCCGCAAACAGAATGTGAAGCTGGGCCACGATCCATACCGCGGTCCGATTCCCCGTATAGGGAAACTCCATCGTAGGTGTGCCAGGAGCTTGGGCATAGGCCACTCCTCCAAACAGCACCAGAAGCGCACATACCGCCACGAGACTGCGCTGCCACGTTTTCATGATATTTCGCCGCCCCTCTTCACTAGGACTCTGCCCGACATTGAGAGATCTGCATCATGTTTTCCCTACCTTACGGCCAGCCCACGGATAGACGGCCAGGGATAGCCCTCTTCTCTAAATCCGCACTCCCCGCTATTCACTCTACCCACGCCCTGCAGCCAGAAAGCCCCTAGGCGTCGGGTGGTGGTCCAGAGCCTCAGGAGGTTGGGCGTCGTACAGCACAACACCCTCTCATTCACCGTGAACCGTGAACCGTGCGTTGCCCCCCCCGCGACAAGAACTGATGGGAGCACCAAGAGGATCTGGTTATGCCCGTAGAGACGACACGTTCGTCCAGGTACCGCGTGCATCCTAGGCTATCATTAAGCGAATACACGGGTACCCTACCCGAGCGCTCAGGGCAAAACATTGTTTGGGTTAATAGCGCACAGGCTCCTATGTTGAAGTCCCCTTACTTGCCCGCTGGTGCCGGAGCAGCTGGAACTTCAGCAGGAGCTTCAGCAGGTGCCTCTGCCGGTGCTGCAGGAGCAGCCGAGACGCTCGCCGCATCAACCCAAGATTTCTTGTCGACGTCCCATCCCTTCCCAGCCAGACCGAGGCTCCGTTCAAACAAGACCAGCTTCCAGATATCTTCCTCTGCCATCTTGCTCTTCCACGCCTTCATCTTCGTATTGGGAACCCCTTCGGAAATCCGCCAGGCCCATACTGAATCGGAATAGAGCTTCATCCGCTCGCCGACGCGGAAGTCACGGGCACCCGCCTTGACCGGCTTGCCGTCCTTGCCATGGCAACTGGCACAATTCACATCGGGATTTGTCTCGCCGATGAAGAGCTTCCGCCCTTCTTCCAGCTTGCCCGCATCGGTCCACCAGCCAGCAGGCATATGTTTGTCGGCGTACTCGGCAGGAGCCGGCGGCGGAGGAACGATCGGCCCCTCCCCTCCTTCTCCTCCCCCGCATGCCACCATGAAGAGCCCCATCCCCAACACAACCGCCAGCTGCGAAACTTTCATCTGCTTCATAACCATCTCATGCTCCTTTTTTTTCCAACCACATCCATGACATTTCACTCTCGCACTAAGACGAAAAAAACGCTTTCACCGGAGGCATAATCACCCCTGTAAAAGCGCCGATCCTAACGAATACCGTGACGACACGCGCACTCCCCTGCCACTCCAAGTAACCGATCCGGCGAGGTGCACATCAGCCCTACGAACCGCTTCGGTTATTTTTTACGCTTGCCCTGAGACTTTCCTCGTTTCTGCTCCTGCTTCCGCCATGAACGAATCAATTTGACCCCGATGAACCCACCAACTGCCGCCGCCGCCGCTCCCGACCCTAGATAGACCCACAGAGGAGTACTGCCCCTGTCCTGTATGCAGCCGGTCCCAAAATTGACCTGAATTATTCGCTCTGCCTCCAGATCCTTCGGGTCAAACGAGATTTTCTGTTGCTGCTGCTCCCCGTTGGCTTCGATCAGCAGCGGATCGCCAAGATTATCGTTATGAAGATGAAACGCCGCCTTATAGTATCCGTCTCCATCGGTCTTGACGATCTGCCCGTAGGAGATTTTCGTATCCTTGACGAGCACGTCTATATTGGCGCTTTTTTTTCCATCTGCTCCGCAGACAAACCCTTCGACCGTAAACCGATGGTCGGCTTCATGCGTTGCGGAAACGACCGAGGGAAAACTCCCAACCATTGCAACGGCTAGGATCCATTCCCGCCATCGCAACTTCCTCTGTACGATCTGTCCGTGCCTCACGTGCTCTGGACTGACGCCTCTTTCCGTCGCCAAGCGCTTGCGTCCGCCTCACACAACAGAACGTTTGATTACTAAGGAGCCTAGCCAATTTTTAGATCGACATTTTTAGCATAGCCCCTACCCGTTGTCAACGAATTGACCGCCCGAACGGACGGAGAGACAAGCCTCTCTCCAAACACTTGGAGAGGCCCCTCCGCGATGAGACTGTGTAGGAAAAATGAGGAGAAGAGCTGCGATCGGCAGACAGAGAACTTACAAAATTCCTCGTGCTTGTGCGTCGGCTGCGACACGCTCCACTTCGGCCCGTCGCTCCAAATCCTTCTTGGCGATCCAGGTCTCCCAGGATTTCCCCGTGGCCGTGTCCTCACCGGTGAAGGCGATCGCGGCAATCTGGTCATAGCGAACGTGTCGCGCGCCAGAGCTGTCGGAAGGGAACACCTCAAGATAGGAGTCGGAACCGTTGACTTGGCGATTGAAAAGATAGCCGCTGAGGGATTCGCCGGATTTCAATGACACCGTCACATCGCCGCGGTAATCGAACGCCAGCTCCACCGCTTCTGTTAGCTCAGCGAAGGAAGCCGGCTGAAATACGCGGCCTTCGGGCGATCCTGCTACGCCGCCACTATGATTCTTGGTATCGATCATCGGGGAACCGTGAGGCGTGAGGGGTAAGGGATAAAGGGTATAGCGGTCGACAAGAAAACGTTCTGGAAGCTCCTATGGACGACCAACGAAGCTTCACGTTATCTATCATCGCGAGGTAGGGAGCATCGTCAACTTGACAGTCCGGCCAAATCCGGACAACGATCCAAACGTATCTTCGACTGCAGACGGTTCATAGCCACAATGCACCATGCAATCGGCGCATTTTTCATTTCGCCCTGTTCCATAGTGATCCCACTCCGTGCTGTCCATCAGCTCACGGAACGTCTTCGCGTAGCCCTCTTGGAGTAAATAGCAGGGCTTCTGCCATCCGAAGACGTTATAGGTTGGATTACCCCATGGCGTGCACTCATACTCCCGCCGCCCCATCAAGAAATCCAAGAACAGCGGCGACTGATTGAACTGCCACGCCTTCTTCGGGCTCCCCAAAATACGGGAAAACAATTCCCTCGTACGCTCTCGCTTGAGGAAATGCTGCTGATCCGGCGCCTTCTGATAGCTGTACCCAGGCGAAATCATCATGCCTTCGACCCCAAGATCCATCATCGCATCGAAAAATTTCCGCACGCGCTCAGGATTGGCATCATCGAAAAGGGTCGTATTGGTCGTGACCCGATGCCCCCGCTTTAGTGCCGCCTTGATCGCCTTCACCGCCACATCATAGACCCCGTCCCGGCAGACCGCCAAATCGTGCTCGTCTTTCAGACCGTCCATGTGGACGCTGAACGTGAGAAACTTCGAGGGCTGATATTCGTCGAGTTTTCGCTCCATCAAAATCGCATTGGTGCAGAGATAGATGTACCGCCCCTGCGCAACCAGCCCGCGAACGATCGCAGGCATCTCAGGATGGATCATCGGTTCGCCACCGGGAATACTGACGATCGGGGCGCCACATTCCTCCGCCGCTGCCAAGCATTGTTCGACCGTGAGCCGCTTATCCAGCACATGATCCGGATATTGAATCTTTCCGCAGCCGGCACAGGCCAAATTGCATCGGAAGAGGGGCTCCAGCATCAGCACAAGCGGATACCGCTTCACCCCGCTCAACTTCTGGGAAAGCACATACTTCGTGACAGTAGCCATCTGGGAAAGTGGAACGGCCATTCCTCTCTCTCCTTCTTTTCAGTCTGTATTGGTAACGGCGGCAATCCAGCCACCGAACTAGCAGGTTGTAATCGCTGGGAATTCTAGCACCTAGTCTCGCTCCCCGTCAATTTTTCCAAGCATTAGCCCTGCCCTATTACTTTCAGGGGACTCAATCGCCACTCATCATTTCATTGAAGGGGCAGGGGGCAAGAGGCACGAAATTCATCAAAAGAATTGAGACACCAAGCCCCCATATGCACAAGGGGTCGCGAGTATTCTATTTGGAGGCGCCGAGCGGGGTCGAACCGCTGCATCGCAGTTTTGCAGACTGCTCCCTTAACCACTTGGGTACGGCGCCCCGCGCGCATTATAGCGGGCCTTGTTCTGATATCTCAACGTAGAGTTTGAAAGAGATGTCAAATAGACAGGGGCAGGTGCGTGATTATCGGTTGGGTAGTACGGGAATTTCTTTTCCAAGCGTCGCAGGCTGATCCGACTGCGGGACCATCGATTCCCACCCTTCGTTCGAAGGGACCGCGACCTCCCCATTCCCTTCAGCTTCCTTTTCCTTGGCCATCTGCTCGACCTCGTAAATCAATGTGTCCATCAACTCTTCGATCGGCACCTTTCGGACGAGCTTGCCCTTCTTGAACAGGATACCTTTGCCTTCGCCGCCGGCGATCCCGATATCCGCTTCCTTCCCTTCACCGATACCGTTCACGACACAGCCCAGGACCGACACATTGAGTGGGGTCTTAATATGGCCTAGCTTCTTTTCCAGTTCATTGGCCAGCTTCACCACGTCGATCTCCACGCGGCCACAGGTGGGACAGGCGATGACGTTGATCCCTCGATGGCGAAGCTCAAGCGACTTCAAGATCTCGAACCCCACCTTCACTTCTTCGACTGGATCAGCAGCGAGTGACACGCGCAGGGTGTCGCCGATCCCCTGCGAGAGCAAATACCCAAGACCTATGGCGGATTTGACGGCCCCGGTCATCGCCGTTCCTGCCTCTGTAATACCGATGTGCAACGGAGAATCGGACTGGTGCGCAAACAACCAATAGGCATCAATCGCATGGTGCACATCCGACGCCTTCAACGACACCTTCATGTTCGTGAATCCCACATCTTCTAACGCGTGGACGGCATTGAGCGCCGATTCAGCCAAGGCCTCCGGTGACGGCCAACCATATTTATCCAGCAACGGCCGCTCGAGCGACCCACCATTCACGCCGATGCGCAAGGGAATGCCTCGCTCGTTCACGGCCTTGATAACTTCTTCGACTTTCCACCAGGCCCCGATGTTGCCCGGGTTGATCCGGACGCAGTCCACGATCTCAGCCGCTTTCAATGCCAGCCGATGGTCGAAATGAATATCCGCGATCAGCGGCACGGTCATCGCCGCTTTGATCTTAGGCAGCACCGCCGCGGCTGCGTCGTCCGGCACGGCCACGCGGATCACTTCGCACCCTGCAGCCTCCAACTGGCGAATTTGCGCGATCGTCGCTGCGACATCGCGCGTGTCGGTCGAACACATCGACTGCACGGACACGGGCGCATCTCCGCCGATCTTGACGTTTCCAACTTGAATCTGCCGAGTTTTCCGTCTGGTGATGTGCATTGGATCTAGATCCGCCTGACGCCTAACGTTTCACGCCTCACGTCTTCACTCAGCTCCCCTGTTCATCTCCATGCGGCAGCCGATCTGCCGATGAAGCAAATGTGAGCTTCTCTCGTGAGAAAGCCGGTGTCTTACCAATCAATTCCTTCACGCTCTGATAGATGCCTTCCACCGTCAACCCGTACCGTTCGCGCAGGAAGTCCTGCGGCCCTTGCTCGATATACCAATCCGGCAATCCAAGAACCTTCGTCGTCACATCCGTTACGCCGCCATCGGACAGAGCTTCGAGCACGGCTGAGCCGAACCCACCCATCTTGCAGCCTTCTTCAACCGTCACCACGTATCGAACGCGCTTCGCCACCTCGACGATCAAGTCCTGATCCAGCGGCTTCACAAAACGCGCATTCACTACCGCCGTGGAAATACCTTCTTCCTCAAGCCGTTTCGCCGCCGCCACCGCATGCGAGACCGGCACACCGATGGCCACGATCGCCACCTCCGTACCATCGCGAAACAACTCGCCCTTCCCAACCGGCAACGCCATCGGCTCCTGATCCATCGTAACGCCCAGGCTCAGTCCGCGCGGATACCGTATCGAGGCAGGCCCGTCGTGCTGGATGCAGGTTTTCAGCATATGCTGCAACTCATTTTCATCCTTCGGCGCCATGACAACCATGTTCGGCATGTGGCGCAGAAACGCATAATCGAACGCTCCATGGTGCGTTGTTCCGTCTTCCGCAACCAACCCGCCGCGATCGATGCAGAAGGTCACTGGCAGATTTTGCGTGGCGACATCGTGTACCACCTGGTCATACGCACGCTGCAAAAAGGTGGAGTACAACGCCACTACCGGACGGAGGCCCTGCGTCGCAAGACCCGCCGCAAATGTCACCGCATGTTGTTCGGCAATCCCCACGTCATAGATTCGGTCCGGAAATTCTTTCTCGAAAATATTGAGGCCGGTCCCTTCGCACATCGCAGCCGTAATCGCGACGATCCGTTTATCCGCTCGGGCCAGCTTGACCAATGATTCAATGGCAATCTGCGTATAGGACGGCCGCGCCGCTTTCTTCGCCGGTGCCCCGGTTTCCCGAACAAAAGGCGGACAGGCATGGAACCACACCGGATTGTTCACCGCCGGCTCATAGCCCAACCCTTTTTTCGTAATGACATGGAGCAACACCGGCCCCTTCATCTTCAGCACATTTTCCAAGGTGGGCAGCAGATGCTCGAAATTATGTCCGTCAATCGGCCCCGCATACCTGAACCCAAGTTCTTCAAAGAGCAGCCCGGGGAGGATCGCTCCCTTGGCTAGCTCTTCAGCCCGACGGGCCCACTTCTGCATGTCCTGCCCGATGTGGGGGATTTTTCCCAACAGTTGCCCTGTTTCTTCCCGCATCTTGCCATAAAAATCTCCGGTGATGGTCCGGTTCAAATAGGAGGAAATGGCTCCGACATTCTTCGAGATGGACATTTGATTGTCGTTTAGAATCACCACGAAATCTTTCCCCAGCCCTCCGGCATGCTGCAGGCCTTCCAGCGTCATCCCGGCCGTCATGGCGCCGTCCCCGACGACACAGATCACTTTATGTTTCTGCCGCAATTGCTCACGGGCGGCGACCAGCCCAAAAGCTGCGGAGACGCCGGTACCAGCATGGCCCGCGTTGAATGTGTCGTAGACGCTTTCCTCACGTTTGGTGAACCCGCTCATTCCTCCGTACTGTCGGAGCGTGTGAAACTGTTCCCGACGCCCGGTGAGTAGTTTATGCGCATAGGCTTGATTGCTCGTGTCCCATACGATCTTGTCCTTGGGAGCATTGAGCAGGTAGTGCAATGCCACCGTGAGTTCAATCACTCCGAGGTTCGAGGCCAGGTGACCTCCAACATTGGAAACCACGCCGATAATCTGCTCCCGTAGCTCCTGGCACAAGGCAGGAAACTCCATCGGTGAGAGCCGTTTCAGATCAGCGGGGCTTTGAATGGTCTTCAAAATCGACATGTCAGATGCTCCTTTGCGTAAACGCGTGCGCCTGTATCACCGAACTGGACCAGGCTAAACACTGGCCAAGCAGTGTGGCAGTTTGCCACGCTCGCAGGGATGAGTCTCACATGGTAATCTCATGTTGTCAAGGGGTTAGCCAGCTTCCATCGAAACTCCTGCATCACTCACGACTCCAGTCTATAGGTCAATAATGTCGAGAGCGTGAAGTCTGCTGCGCTCCCGGTAATGAAGTCGAGATTTTCGACTCCGTAGCCTTGCCACAAGAGGTGTTGAGTCAGTCGGTAGCTGAACCCAAGCACCGATTCCGTCACGCCCTTATCCAGCGTTCGCGTGCCCGCACCGTGGAATGGTGAGGAGTAATAATCGAACTGCGTCGTGAAGGAAAGATTCTCCGACCACAGATATTCCACAGCGACAAGCCCGGATATC
Organism: Nitrospirota bacterium; assembly: GCA_032123755.1. GTDB lineage: Bacteria > Nitrospirota > Nitrospiria > Nitrospirales > Nitrospiraceae > Palsa-1315. The sequence goes on along the minus strand of JAQBES010000190.1, from coordinate 4,893 downwards.
GTCGGTTGAAGAGCAATCCCCGCAATCCGCCCGGTCGGGACCACTCCGTTGAGGTTGCCATAGACCACCCATCGACCGCCGAATCCTTTTTCAGCCGCCAAACCAAACCCGACATCCGGGCTGCCACTCCCGAAGAATTGCCCTTCATCCCCCGTGGGAAGCTTGAGCGCCGTACGGACTGACAGCGCCGGCAACAATGTAGTCTCTTGCAGCAATTGGTACTTGCTCATTACCGTACTGTCGCCCAACCCGACGACTCCTTCACGTCCGCTCGCGACGGTCCGTCCCCCGCGTGAGATGTCGAATACATAGCCCGACTGGCTCAGTGCATTGCGAGCCGGCGCCAAGCCGGTTGTCGCCCGTTCAACTGCCTGGATGGTTCCATCCATAAATCCCCGATTGCGATAGAGCACGGGAACTTCCACGGAGAGTTCCCAGCGCTCCGTCGCCCCGTACCGGAGAAACATACCGGATCGCAGGGTTTCAAACTTCATCGTCACGCTGGCTTGAGGGCTTTGATCGCGAAAAATGCTGGCGGTTTCGGAGAGCTACAATCGAAAATCAAGCACTCCCTTCTTCAGCACGGCGGCGCGATCACCCGGCATGCTCAAGACCAGCTGCTGGATCGGCTGGAAATTTCTGACAGGGAACGGACCGAAACCCTCTGCCCCAACCAGCGCAGGGCGGAAAGCAAGGGAAACGAGGAATGCGGTAAAGACTACTCGATAAACCACCGACCAACATCGGACCTTCACGATATCTCCTGCTCTCAGGTAATCAGGGGGTGCGCTTAACCCACTTCTAAACATTCGAGCCTGCACCCATCCGCTTCCAGCTGCCTGATTACGCTCATTAGCAGGCAGGCACGGTACACTCAAGACTCTCCCGACAGGTCTGTTGCTTTCCAAGAGCCATAACGTTCTGCGCAGGATAGTGTGAGAAAGGGGTGCTTGGCTATCCCTCAAGAGGTGGGGAACTTAGCTGACGCGGCTGCACATCAGTACGGAAAGTCGAGCCCAGCAAAGATCGCGCCACCTTCCCGGCTGTAGCCGTAGTCGACCCGTCCGACGACATTGGGTCGAACGATTCCACGGAATCCAATACCCGGAGTCATACGGTAATTATTAAAGGTCACGTCCTTGTAGTCATTGAAAACCTGTCCCGTATCCAAGAACGGTGCTATTTCGAAATCTGCGCTGGCGCCTGCAATCTTTGCACGCATCAGATGAATGCGCTCCTCAATGCTGAACGACAAGAGATGCTTGTCAATAAAACGGTCAACGCCGAATCCGCGCAGATTGTTTTGTCCGCCCAATGAGCTTTGTTCGAAAAATGGCACTTGCGTCCCGATCGTCGCCTGAAGGTTCGCCCGCACGATGAGAATCGCACGCTTCGATTCACTTGGGAACAGCTTCTTCACCTCGAATTCATAGCGGGAGTATATGGGATGGTCGCCGTTGCGGAGGTTCTGGTTCACCTCCGCATAGGCAATCACGGCCATCCCATCGGTCGGCGAGATGAGATTGTTCCTCGTATCGTAATAAAAGGTCGCCCGGTGTCCAAGAATGAGCGACTCGCCTTGCACCCCATCCACCGTAGAAAAGCGGTCGCCGGTAAATGGGAGATCCGTTGCGCCCCTCTGCAGACGCACGTCGCGGAAGCGCTGGCCAACGGCAATCTGAGTGACCTCGTTGGCGTAGACCCCGAATCGCCAGTTCACCCGGGCTTCACGCCCAGTGTAATTCGTTTGCTCTGACTCTGATGTCGCTTGCCCTAAGCCAAAAAACCGAGACGTGGCATTTTTAAAAAACGAGGCACCGAAGTTCAACGAATAGCGCCCCTCACTGAAGGCCGGATCGGCGTAACTGAATACCACTCTGCGTTCAATCTGCTCAGTGAAGGATCCAATGAACCGAATTTCACGCCCCCCCGGCTCGTATCGAAACAGATTGAGCGCGCCTCGCGTTCCAACGATGGAATTATGAACGATCATCGGGGCGAAGAGGTATTTGAGTTCTCCATCAGAGTCCGTGCTCAGCATCGGGACGATCAACCCAACATCGTTCCCATCATTCTTGCTGGTGGACACGGCAGGAACCGGGAAATATTGGACATCGGCTCCTACATGCTCAGGCAGCGCGATGACACTCGCCACAAGGAACACGAGGGCAACGGCAATGAGGCCGCGCAAGCTTGTCATGAAATTCCTGAAGAGGGTTTATTGGGCTTTAATCTTGTCTGATTTCTTACGAAGCTGGTCCACCAAGTCGGCATAGGTTGAAGAACGGAGGATCTTTGAAAACTGCCCCCGGTAATTATTCACTAAGCTGACACCGTCCACCACCACATCATAGACCCGCCAATCAGTATCCTTGTTGAGCAAGCGGTAGTCGAGCGGAATTTCGATCTTGCCGGTCAACACCTTGGTCCTGACTTCGGCATAGTCTTTCTCAGTCCGTTCATTGATATACTGCACACCTTCTCCGGAATAGGATTCGATCTTGTCAGCGTAGGAATTGGTCAAGAGCGTCTTGAACAATACGACAAATTCTTGTTTGTCTTTGTCGGACAGCGTATTCCAAGGAGCCCCCAGCGCTCGTCTCGACATTTCCTGATAGTCGAACCGATCCCCGACAACCTGTTCCAATCGCTGCCGGCGCTCTTCAGTTCTCCCCGGCTTGTTCAATTCCTTGTCCTGTACGATTCTCAGGACTTCGTCGATGGTGCTTTTCATGGCCTCAGTCGCGCCACCCGCCACTGCCGGTTGGGCGGCAACCCCACCAAGCAGCAACAGCAGACACGCCATCCCGCTCGCAACCCTACCCCAACTCCATCTCTGCGCTTGGGTAACGGCAGATCCGTTGATCTCCATGTATTCTCTCCCTATATACGCCCACATGCTTTCCTTCATCGAATCATCAGTTCACTTTGCCATGAACAAACTGGCCCACCAACTCCTCAAGATCGAGGCCCGACTCGGTATCGCGTATCGTATCTCCCGGCTTGAGCGGATCACCGCCCCCTCCCGGAGACAGGGCCAAGAATTTCTCTCCAATGATGCCCCGCGTCTTAATGGACGCAAAGGTGTCCGTATAGAGCTTGACGGTGTTGTTGACCGCCAGTTTCACCTTCGCACGATCCTCGATGAGCGTAATCCCTCGGACCCTGCCGACTTCGACGCCGGCAATTTCGATCGTCGAGCCCGGTTTGAGCCCCGAGGCGCTGTTGAACTGCGCTTCGACTTCGTAGACGTCGCCGCCAATCATCTCAAGTTTCCCGAGCTTGATCGACAGATAGGCGAGGCACAATATGCCGATGAACACGAACACGCCAACCACCATCTCCAACTTGGCTTTTTCCATCGTCGGTACTCCCCTCTCACCCAACAAGCGATCCAGGCAACGCCACAGTCCCACCGACCGAAATGAATTCATGAATCTCCGGATCGGTGGTCCGCTGGAACTCAGCGGCCGTGGCCATCAACACTATCTTGCCGTTCTGAAGCATCGCCACCCAGTCGGAAATTGCAAAGATCTCCGGAATTTCATGACTGACCATCACCCCCGTAAAGCCGAACCGCCGCTGCATGGTAACAATCAAATCGTGAATCGACTTCGCCAGCAAAGGGTCCAACCCCGTCGTCGGCTCATCAAAAAGGATAATCTCAGGCTCCATGACCAACGCCCGTGCCAATCCAGCCCGTTTTCGCATGCCGCCGCTCAATTCGGCAGGGAACTTGTGCCCCATCCCCGCCAACCCGACTTCTTCCAGCTTTTCCTCGACCCGTCGCGTCACCGTCGGGCCCTTCATCCGCAACTTCTCTCGCAACGGGAACGCCACGTTCTCGAAAACCGAGAGCGAGTCGAACAGCGCGGCCCCCTGAAAGAGCATCGCAAACCGTTTCCGCACATCGTTCAAGCGCGTGCCCGACAGGCGAGAGATTTCCACATCGCCGACCCACACCTCGCCACGATCCGGCTGCAGGAGCCCGATCATATGCTTGAGGAGCACACTCTTTCCCGATCCACTGCCGCCGATGATGGTCGTCAGCTTGCCGACAGGGATAGAGAGATCAATGCCTTGCAAAACCGGCTGATCACCAAACTTTTTTTCAACGCCAATCAGCCTGATCATAGGTGTTAGAGCAAAACCGACGTGAGAAAATAGTCCCAGACGAGGATGAGTACGGAGGCCAAGACCACCGCCTCCGTTGTCGCACGCCCAAGTCCCTCGGCGCTGTGTCTCGTATAAAACCCCTTATAGCTACAGACCCAACTGACGATCACCCCGAAGCTGATCGACTTGAGAATGCCACCGTAGACGTCTTTCCATTCCACGGCCGATTCGATCGAGTTCCAATAGGCCCCTTCGCTCACTCCCAACAAATCCACTCCGACAAGGTAGCCGCCATAGATACCGACCACATCAAATATAGCTACGAGTAACGGCACCCCGATCACGCCGGCCACTAATTTCGGTGCAATTAAATATTGCAGCGGATTGATCGCCATGGTATCGAGCGCATCAATCTGTTCCGTAATCCGCATGATGCCGATCTCGGCGGTCATGGCTGAACCGGCCCGCGCGGTCACCATCAACGCAGCCAACACCGGCCCTAGCTCCCGGATCATGCTCAACGCCACCGCAGAACCCAGTAACCCCTCGGAACCAAACTTCCGCAAGCTGTAATAACCTTGAAGCGCCAGCACCATCCCCGTAAATCCTGCGGTGAGCACGACGACAAACGTGGATTTATACCCGATAAAATGGAGCTGTTTCATGATCTGATGGAATCGAAACGGAGGCCGGACTAGCCAGGCAAAAGCCGACAGCACGAACAACAGCATGCGGCCCATTTCCCGTACGCGAAAAACGGCCCACGCACCCAACTGT